>CAYZBZ010000108.1:0-13013 GCA_964476725.1 uncultured Vicinamibacterales bacterium | reverse complement strand
GGCGGGTCGTTCGGCGCCGGCAACTACGGCATGTGCGGCCGGGCCTACGATCCCCGCCTGCTGTGGATGTGGCCCAACGCGCGGATCGCGGTCATGGGCGGCGAGCAGGCCGCCGGGGTCCTCGCCACCGTGAAACGCGAGCAGCTCGCGCGCGAGGGGCGACGTCTGACGCCGGAAGAAGATGACGCGATCCGCGCGCCCATCCTCGAGAAATACGAGCGCGAAGGCTCGCCCTACTATTCGACCGCAAGACTGTGGGACGATGGGATTCTCGACCCGGCGGACACCCGGAACGCGCTGGCGCTGGGCTTGTCGGCGGCGTTCAACGCACCGATTCAGGCGCCGAAGTTCGGGATATTCCGGATGTAGGGACGCCCGTCCACACGGCAGAGAGCCTCACATGCCTTCCATCCTCGCCGACCGAGAAGGGCCCGTCCTTCGCCTCACCCTCAATCGTCCGGAGGTGCGGAATGCGTTCGACGAGGAGATGATCGCCTCGTTGACCGCCGCCGGCTCCAGCGCCGCAGACGATCGATCGCTTCGCGCCGTCGTCCTGGCAGGCGCCGGGAAGGTCTTCTGCGCAGGAGCCGATCTGGCGTGGATGTTGAAGGCGATCGCGTACACGCACCGCGAGAACCTGAGCGACGCGGAGGACCTCGCGCGCATGCTCGAGCGTCTCGACACGCTTCCCCTGCCGGTCATCGGGCGAATCCAGGGGGCGGCGCTCGGAGGGGGCGTCGGACTCGCGGCCGTCTGCGACGTGGTCATCGCCGCCGACGACGCGGTGTTTGCGCTCAGCGAAGTGAAGCTCGGCATTCTGCCGGCTGTCATCTCCCCATATGTCATCCGCAAGATCGGCGTGTCGGCCGCGCGCGAGCTGTTTCTGACAGGCAGCCGCTTCAGCGCCGCACGCGCGCGCGAAATCGGACTCGTCCACGAGGTGGTCCCCGTCGCGGAGCTCGACGCCGCCGTCGAGCGGCGGCTGAACGACATCCGCGGGTCCGCGCCTCGCGCCATGGCCGCGGCGAAGGCGCTGATACGCGAGGTCGCGGGCGAGAGTCCGGAGGACGTCATCGGGCTCACGACCAGCAGCATCGCTGCGCAGCGCGTCTCGGCGGAAGGCCAGGAAGGCCTGCGCGCCTTTCTCGAGAAGCGGAAGCCGGGCTGGAGCGCATGAGTTTGCGGCGCGTGCTCATCGCGAATCGCGGCGAGATCGCGATCCGCATCATTCGCGCCTGCCGCGAGTCCGGTATCGAGAGCGTTGCGGTCTACTCCGACGCGGATTCCGACGCCCCTCACGCACATGCCGCCGATCTTCGCGTGCGGATCGGACCGGCGGCGCCCGCGGAGAGCTACCTGTCGATCGCCGCGGTCATCGGCGCGGCTCGCGAGACGGACTCTGACGCCGTGCATCCGGGTTACGGCTTCCTGTCGGAGAACGCGTCGTTCGCGCGCGCGTGCGAGGAGGCCGGGCTCGTGTTCGTCGGGCCTCCGGCCAGCGTCATCGAGCGGATGGGTTCGAAGATAGCCGCTCGCGAGCTGATGCAGGCGGCTGGCGTCCCTGTCGTACCCGGCATGACGCCGAAGAATCAATCGGACGACGGGGTGCTCGCGGCCGCGCGCGCGGTCGGGTATCCCGCGCTCGTGAAGGCCTCGGCCGGCGGCGGCGGCAAGGGCATGCGCGTGCTGCGGGACGCCGCGTCCTCACGCGAGATGATCGGCGCGGCACGGCGCGAGGCGTCCGCAGCGTTTGGCGACGGGACGCTGTACGTGGAGCGGCTGATCGAACATCCGCGCCACGTCGAAATCCAGGTGTTTGGCGACGTCCACGGCGCCGTCGTGCACCTGTTCGAACGTGAATGCTCCGTTCAGCGCCGGCATCAGAAGGTCGTCGAGGAAAGCCCATCGCCCGCGCTCACGCCCGCCGTGCGTCGGGCCATGGGGGACGCCGCGGTCGCGGCGGCGCGCGCGGCTGGTTATCGCAACGCCGGCACGATCGAGTTCCTGCTCGAGGGTTCAGGCGAGGCCGCGCGGTTCTACTTCCTGGAGATGAACACGCGACTCCAGGTGGAGCACTCGGTCACCGAAGCCGTCGCCGGCGTCGATCTCGTGCGCGCGCAGCTCGCGGTCGCCTCCGGCGCGCCGCTGCCCTGGACGCAGGATTCGCTCCTGCAGCGCGGCCATGCGATCGAGTGCCGGGTGTACGCAGAAGATCCGGCCAATGGATTCCTTCCCCAGGCAGGCTCCCTGCTCCTCTACCGGGAACCGCGCGGACCGGGGGTCCGTGTCGATTCTGGCGTCGTCGAAGGAGGGGCGATCTCAGTGAGCTATGACCCGCTGCTGGCAAAGCTGACGGTGTCGGCCGAGTCGCGCGGTTCGGCGATCGAGCGGAGCCTCGCGGCGCTGCGCTCGTTCCCGGTTCTCGGCATCCGGACGAACATCCCTTTCCTGACTCGCCTGCTCGATCACCCGGAGTTTCGCGCCGGACGGCTGCACACGGGGTTCATCGACCGGCACCTGGATGAGCTGGTCCGTGTGCCGGAAACGCCGCCGGAAGCGCTGGCGGCGGCCGCGGCTTCGGCGATGTCCGCGGCGCCTGTTCGCGGAAGCTCTCCGCCCGCGACTACGGATCCTTGGACGATGCTTCGCGACTGGAGCCGCTGAGACATGGCGAGTCGAACGATCACGCTCCGCGACGCCTTCGGTGAGCCACACCGCGTTACGGCAGACGACAACGGCACGGTTTCCGTTGACGGTGGGGACCCGATTGCGATCCGCTTCGCCCCGACCGGCGAAGTCCACCTGGGCGCCACGCGGATTCGCACGGCATGGACCGCCGCATCGGGCGACACCCGGTGGGTCTTTCTCGACGGCGAGGTCTTCGAATTCGAGGTGCAGGCCGAGGGCAGGCGGCGCCGCGCCGGCGCCGTTCCTGGGTCCCTCTCGGCGCCCATGCCGGCCAGCGTGGTCCGCGTCGACCGAAGACCAGGCGACACGGTGAAGCGTGGCGACACGCTCATCATTCTGGAAGCGATGAAGATGGAGCTGCCGGTGCGCGCACCGGCGGATGGAACGGTGAAGGCCGTGCACTGCAGGGCGGGTGACCTCGTGCAGCCTGGCGTGTCGCTGATTGAGATCGAGTAGCGTGAATTGTGCATAGGGTCTTTTGTGGAAGAAGGCTCTGCTTCTTTGCGCAGGGGGTTTGATGACTCATCCGGCGCGCGTCACCGTCGTCGAAGTGGGGCCGCGGGACGGATTGCAGAATGAGCCCGCCGCCATCTCGACGGCCGACAAGATCGCGCTCGTAGATCGGCTGTCCGCGTCGGGGCTGCCGGTGATCGAAGTCTCGGCATTCGTGAGCCCGAAATGGGTCCCGCAGATGGCGGACGCGTCGGAGGTGTGCGCGGGCATCTCGCGCAGGCCCGGCACGCGGTACGCCGCGCTCGTCCCGAATCTGGCGGGACTCGAGCGTGCGCACGCGGCGGGAATCGGCGAAGTCGGCATCTTCGCCGCAGCCTCGGAGACTTTCAGCCGCAGGAACATCAATCAAAGCATCGCGGACTCGCTCGAGACGTACCGCGCCGTGTGCGGGCGGGCCGCCGAGCTCGGCATACGCGTACGGGGCTACGTGTCGACGGCCTTCGGCTGCCCGTTCGAAGGGGCCGTTGCCCCCACGAAGGTTGCGGAGGTCGCTGCCGCCCTGGCCGGCATGGGGGCGGTCGAGGTGGTCGTGAGCGACACGATCGGCGTCGCCCATCCCGGCCAGGTTCCGGGCGTCGTGGCGGCAGTGGCTGAGCGGATCCCGCTGAGCGCGATCGCACTGCACTTCCACGACACGCGCGGGACCGCGCTCGCGAACGTGCTCGAGGCGCTGGACCTCGGCGTGGCCACGTTCGATGCGTCGGTCGGCGGCCTCGGAGGATGTCCGTACGCTCCCGGCGCGACCGGCAATCTGGCGACCGAGGATTTGATCTACATGCTCGACGGCCTCGGAATCGAGACCGGCGTCGATCTCGAGAGGCTCATCGCGGCGTCGACATTCATCGAGTCGCGCATCGGACATCCGTTGGTGTCGCGTTATTACAGATCCCTGATCTAATCGCTAATCATGGCAGCCCTGAAGGGCTGCGCTACGCAGTTGAAACCAGTCCAGGGCCAGCCCGTGAACGCCGGCCAGCTCGGCTGTGACGCCGCGCACCCTTCGCTCTTATAGCTTCCCGCCAGCCCCGAAAGCGGGCACCGCCCTTGCTGTTGAGACGGTGGAGGGTGATTCAAATGCGATCTGGTCGTCTGAGCGCCGGCGTGGTGATTGTCTCAATGTGTGTGGCGACAGGGTGCGGTCCGCTGCGGGTAGGCACCACGGAAAAAGGGCGCGAAATGGACGTCGCGATGCGCCAGACGCTACAGGCCGCCGAGCAGCCTGCATACGTCACGCGCGATCAAGAGGGCGCGCGCCTTTGGAAGCAGACCCGCAGATTCTACGATCACCGGCAATTTTCACCGGCGTGGATCGAAAACGCTTCACCACGTCCGCAGATGGATGCGCTCATCAACGCCATTCACGCGGCCGGCCGCGAAGGGCTCGATCCCGAGCTCTACAGCGCCGCCCTTCTCGACCAGCAAAAGAAAGACGCCTCGAAGGGATTCCTGTCGAAGAAGGGATTCGATCCGAAGGAAGCCGGCGCGATGGACGTCTGGCTCACGTACCTCTACATGAAGTATGCGTCCGACCTCGCCGATGGCGTGTCGGATCTCGCGCACGCCGACCCGAGCTGGAAGATCAGCCCGGAAGCCTTCGATCCCCTTGCCGAGCTCGAGCGGGCGCTTCGCGACAACCGGGTCGCCGAGTCGCTCATGGAGCTGACGCCCACCGATCCCGACTATCGGACCCTGCGCAAGGCGCTCGCCGATCATCGCGCACAGGCATCCCGCGGCGTTCGGCCGATGGTGCCCCCGAACATCAAGGTGAAACCGGGGCAGCGGAGCACCCGGGCGGCTGCGCTGGCGCGCCGGTTGGCGGCTTCCGGAGACTTCACAGGTCCCGTACCGGCAGACGGTCAGCTCGCGACCTACGGCCCGGAGCTCCAGGACTCGGTCAGGCGGTTTCAGCGTCGCCACGGTCTGACAGACGACGCGGTCGTGGGACCGGCGCTCGCGGCGGAGCTGAACGTGCCCCTCGATGCCCGCATCCGCCAAATCGAGCTGAACATGGAGCGCTGGCGCTGGCTGCCGCGCGATCTCGGCGACCGCCACATCCTCGTCAACATTCCCGACATGCGGCTGGACGTCCGCGAGCGCGGAAACGTTCCGCTCACGATGCGCGTCGTGGTCGGCAAGCAGGACACACCAACGCCGATCTTCAACGACGAGATGACGTATCTGGTGTTCGCGCCGTACTGGAACGTGCCTCCCGACATCGCGGAAAAGGAGACGCTGCCGTCGGTGCTGACGGATCCCGGCTTCCTGGCGCGCACGAACATGGAGGTGGTGGACGACACCGGAAGGCCGGTGGACGCCGGTTCCATCGATCTCAGCGCCCCGGAAAAATACCGATTCCGCCAGCGGCCCGGTACCTCCAACTCGCTGGGATTGGTGAAGTTCATGTTTCCGAACCAGTTCAACGTCTATCTGCACGACACGCCGGCCGACTCGCTCTTCGCGCAAGCCAGCCGCTCGTTGAGCCACGGTTGCGTTCGGCTGGAGCACCCGGAGAAGCTCGCCGCGTATGTGCTGCGCGATCAGGCCGAGTGGACGCCGGAGCGCATCAACGAGGCCATGAACGGACAGGAAGAGCGGGCGGTCACACTGAAGGAAAAGATTCCGGTGTACATCGGCTACTGGACCGCCAGGGTCTCGGCGGATGGCCTCGTGCAGTTCCGAAAGGATGTCTACGGGATCGACGGCCGGCTGACGGCGAAGCTGGCGGAGCGGCTCGAGCGATTGCGAAAGAGCGCGACGGCGGCAGCCGACGTGATGACGTCGAACAAGCCGGAGAACACACCTCAGATCGGGGCGCGCGCTGGACGCTGATGACCGGTCCTCTGAATCGTGGTTGCGCGTGGCGGCGGGCACCGCTAAGCTCCCCGCATGTGCGGAGTACGCGGCCGATTGCATCCCGGGGTTCAGAGTTCAGGGTTCAAGGTGGCGTGCCTGACGGTCGTTGCGCTTGCGATGCCGGCGGCGGCGCAGGACGCCGAGAAGCAGGTCATCCTCACGATTACAGCCAAGGATCTCCGTAGCGGCGTTGTGTCGGAGATCGCCTGGGATGGCGGGACGGTCGTCATACAGGGCGTATTCGTGCAGCCGGGCGGCGAGCTCGCGGCCCAGTATTTCGTGAAGGCGGCGAACAGCGTCGCCGTGGAGCGGCGCCAGGAACACACCCCGGGGTCGTTGAAATACTGGGAGATGAAGTCCAGTCGCCTCAGCCCTACCGGCTTCGGCCGCATTTCGGTCGCGAGCGACACCAAGATGCCAGCCTACGGAATTGGCAGCCTCGAGCGGCGCGTAGGCGAGGCCGTGGACATGGGCGGCACCCTGACCACGCATGTCGTGCGCCTCGGCGACATGGTCATCCACGAACGGGTCAGCCCGACGGTGCCGTACGACGGGGAGACGTGGTCGTGGTCACCTGCGGAGCTGAACCGGATCGCATACGTCGATCAGAAGGGGGACCTGTGGGTCGCGTCCGCGGACGGCCGGTCCCCGCGCCGCATTCTGCGCGGCAACTTCTCGCTCCCTGCATGGTCGCAGGACGGCCGGATCATCGCGGTCGCCGAGCGCAAGGGCGCCCGCTGGGAAATCTCAGTGGTTCACCTGCCGCAGGACCTGCGGCAGTAGGGTTCAGAGTCTCCCCATCACCCTCAGCTCCGCCACCGACCAGTAGTACGTCCGCTCGGATCCCGTCTGCGTGAACCGGACGTACCGTGCGGGTCGTGCGCCGAATGGAAACGGCAGCGCCACGTTGAGCGGATCTTCCAGCGCGGCGGAGAACGCGATGAGCGCGGTCCCCCCCTCCCATGCCTGCGACCATGTCTGCCCGTCGAGCGATGTCGCGATGGACAGCCGTCGCGGGAAGTCCGCGACGTAGCCGGCGATCAGCATCTCGGCGCCGGTGACCTCATGCTGCGCGCCCAGGTCCACCGTCAGACTGTCCCCGGGCCTTTGCTCTCGCCCGGCATGCCATCGCGTCACAAGATTGTGGTCCGTCATCGCGCCGGTCGGCCCTGCGCTTTCGGGGGCGACGATCGAGGCGATTGGAAGCGGCGTTCCCTGGACCTTCGGCAGCGCTTCCGCACGCGCCCCGCGCTGAATGCGGTACGAAGTGTAGTGGTCGTCCTGGTACACCAGCTCGGCCTGAGGATGGCTGCCGACGAACTGACGCCATCCGCCGGCCGGGTCGAGGTCGTGATCGATCACCACCTCGACGGCGCCGAATGCGGAGACTCTCGTCAGCACCTCGGGGTCGTGTTGATTGAGGAGGTACTGGAACGCCCAGTAGTGAGGCGCGAAGTAGCCGCTGTAGCCGTTGAAGACCGGACGCCGATGCACCGAGGCGCGATACAGCACCACGGTGTCGTGCGCCGGTTTGGCCGGCAGCTCGAGCCGCGCGACGGCACGGGTGTGGATCGGCCGCAACTCCGGCCGCTGCGGCGTCCGCATGGCTTCGGGCCACGAATCGGCAAGCAGGCCGACCGAGACCAGCACCGGCAGCGCGGCGCCGAGCCGCGGCCATCGCGCGGTCAGCTGGCGCATCGCCAGTCCCGCGGCCACCGCGAGGCACAGCACCGCGAGCATCCAGAAGCGCGCCGGCACGCGAACGCCGTCAACTCCCGGCAGCGCCATCAGCCAGGCGTACGGCGCCTTGTAGATGAAGGGCCTGTTCATCAGCGTCGGCGCAGGGCCGAGGCTGAAGAGCCACATGACCACCGCCGCCAGCGCGTAAAACGTCAGCGCGGATCGCCGGTGCCAGGCGGTCCGCACCGCCGGGTGGAGCGCCCCCGCGACAGCGAGCAGCAGCAACGCGACTGACAGCGGTTTGTGGGGCGTGCCGACCGACAGGAGCCGGAGACCCGCGATCTCGATCTTCCACGGACCAAAGTAAAAAGGTGAAGCCGCGACGACCAGGAAGACCATCGCCACGACCACGAGCACACGCGAGACGCGCAGCCGTCCGATCCGTTCTCTCGCCGCGCTGCTCCACCCGATCGCCAGACCGGCGATGATGAGGACGACGACCGTGAGGCCGGGGAACAGGCTCGACTCCGGGTGATCCACGACGTCGAGCCAGCCCCAGAGACGGATGTTGTCGGACGCTTTGAGCAGGCTCGCGACATCCGCGCTGAACGCGATGATCTCGTCGGGCCAGCGGCGCAGACCGTACGCGCGCTGGAATTTCCAATAACCATAGAGGACCGGCGCCAGGAGCGCAGCCGCCGCGCCCCACGCGATCGCAACCCGCGCCAGCGCCATCCACCGCTCGCGCCCGACCGCGAACCACAGCAGCCACAACCCGATGAGCACCGACAGGTAAAACAGGTAGTACCCGCAGGCCAGCGCCTGCATGGCCCACCCGACGGCAAACAACACCAGCCAGCGGGCGCGGCGATCCTGGAAGTAGCGATGCAGCCCCGCGAGCGCGAGCGGCATCCAGTACGCGGACAGGACCTGGACGTGGGCGAGCTGCGACATCCGGTACGGCGCGAAGCCGAATGCGAGCCCGGCAATGAACGCGCAGTCGTGGCGTCGCGAGATCGAGTATGTCAGGAAGTACGCCGACAGCGCGCACAGAGGAAACGACAGGAAGAACGCGACGTTGTACGCGAGCAGCGGGTTGCCGCTCAGGAGGATCACCGGTGTCGTGATGACCGAAAGACCGAGCAGGTGCTCGGAAAACGCCATCGCGCCGTCGATGGGGAAAAACTGCGCGCCGTTCCACCAATGCAGCGTCAACGGCAGCACGCGCGCGTTCCACGCCATCAGCCAGGTATTGAGCAGCGGATCCCCGAGATCGTTCGCCACGACGCTGCCGGGGTGCACGACCAGCGGCCACGTGAGCGCTGTGGTGAGGACGATGTAGATGGCTGTCGCGAAGAGAACCGCCGGAGTGAAGACACGCCGCATGAAAAACAATCTCAAGCCCCCTGCGCACTCTCTCGTTGGAATAGTCTCTGCGGCCTCGACTCGCTCTGCGGGCAGGATCACTGCAGCTCGCGGATCTTCTTCTCGATGCTTTCGCGCACCAGCGCGCGGAGCTCTGCCGGAAGGCTCTTGTCGTCTCCGAGGACCTTGAGCGCCTTCTGCGCCGCGGCCAGCGCCTCCGGGCGCTTGCCTGCCGCGAGATACGCATCCGCGAGGCTGTCGTAGGTATTCGCTGACCGCGGGTAGGCGTCGACGTTCATCCTGAAGATCGCGATCGCTTCCTCCGGGTGGCCCCCCTGCAGCCGCTGATAGCCGTAGGCGTTCATCTCTGACTCCGGGAACAGCACCCCCTTCGGATTGCGCCGCCTCTCCACGTCGTACAGCTGATACGCGCGGTCCAGACCGCCGGGACTCGTCAACAGCGTCCAGAACTCCTCCACGGCCGTGGGCTTCGTGGGCCAGGCGGCGGCAGCCGGCGTGGCCGCTGGGGGATTGCGTACGTAACGGTCGAGCCAGTCGAGAATCGCCGGCTGCAGGCTCTTCTCCGCCGCCAGCATGTCGGTGCCGTGTCCCGCGGCCCTGAATTCCACGAACTTGTTCGCGGGATTGCGCGACCAGCCGAGCACCCACCGCATCGTGTTCACGGCATCGCCGTCGCCACGGCTCGCGGCCGCAAACACCGGCATCGCGGCGGCCTGCTTCAGATAGTCGCGTCCTTCCGAGGTCGCCCCGCCGCTCAGCAGCACGACCGTCTTCACCTCGGGGTGCCGGCGCGCGGCGAGAATGGACTGGCTGACGCCGCAGCTCGCGCCAGCGACGCCGATACGGCTACGGTCGACGCCGTCCTGCGCGACGAGCCATGCGAAGGCCGCATCGACATCCCCCGGCCACTTCTGCTCGATCGTGGGCCGCTGCTCCTGGAAGCTCTTAAAACGCGTGCCTTCGCTTTCGCCGTACCCGCGGAAGTCGAGCGCCAGGGCGTGGAACCCGCGCGATGCGGCTTCTGTCGCCAGGGAGGTCCAGGCGCTGCGATCGCGGTTGCATTGGTGCAGGAGCAGGATGGCGGGACCGGACCTGCCTGGAGAGAAATACGTCGCCTTGAGGCTGATGCCGTCAGGCGCCTTGAGGATGATCGCCGCCGGCGTGAGTCCCGGCAAGCCAAGCCACAACATCGTCACGAGCACGGCGGCTTTTGAGTGCATACTGGAGAGACCTCCCGTCCCTGGCAGGAACACCATGACTGATGCTCCGAAAAGCGCGATTGACATTGTAATGGAACGGCTGCGGCGTCAGGACGCGGAATCCGGCACCGCGCAGCCCCCGCTGACGGACGCGCAGCGCGCGACCATAGCCGAGGCTCGGAGCGTCTACGAGGCGCAAGCGGCGGAGCGCCGCATCATGCATCAATCCGCGGTCGCTTCGATCTTCGAACCGGCAGAGCTGGCGGAGCGCGACGCCGAACTGCACCGGGATCTCGATCGGTACGAGCGCGAGCGCGACGAGAAGATCAAGAGAATCCGCGAGGGTTCCAATCTCTAATCACTGATCACTCATCGTGAATCGTTGAATCGCTGAATCCCCGGATTCGGTGATTCGAAGATTCCGGATTAGTGATTAGCGATTGGCGATTCGTTGCGCGTGCGTCGTGGTAGGCTCCCCCACCATGACCTCCGTCCACGACGGGCCCGCGCGCCCCGCTCCCGGCGGCGAGCGCGATGCAGCCCGCGTGATCCCGGCGAGAGCCGTGGCAAGCTGGGTCCTCTACGATCTCGCAAATACTATTTTTTCGATGGGCGTTGTCTCGCTGTACTTTTCCCTGCTGGTCCGCGACCAGGTGGGCGCGATGCGCGCGGACTCGGTCTTCGGCCTCATCACCGCGATCTCGATGGGCATCATATTCGTGGCGTCGCCGCTGCTCGGGGCGATGACGGACCGGGCTCCGCGACGGATGCCGTTCCTGGTCGTCAGCACGCTCGTCTGCGTCGGTTTCACGGCGCTGCTCGGACGCGATGGCTTCCTCCTGACCGCGATCTGCTTCACCATCGCCAACGTCGCGTACCAGGCGGGGCTGCAGTTCTACGATGCGATGCTGCCGGAGGTGAGCCACGAGGGCAATCGGGGAAGGATCAGCGGCATCGGCGTCGGCGTCGGCTATCTGGGGTCGTACATCGCCGTCGGCCTCGGGCTGAAGGCGGTGTTCGGCTCCGACGACAAGCCGTTTCTGTTTACGATGATCGCGTTCTTTTTCCTGCTGTTCGCGCTGCCCTGCTTCCTGTTCGTCAAGGAACGCGGCAACCCGAACCCGCGCGAAGTATTCAGCCTCAAGATGGTGCGCGAGTCCACGCGCGACACGATTCGGACCGTGCGGTCGGGCCGCGAGTATCCGGGTCTGGTGCGCTTCCTGGTCGGCCGGGCCTTCTACACCGATCCGATCAACACCGTGATCACCATCATGGGGCTGTACACGGTCAGCGTCGCGATGAGCACCGGCCTCACCTCCAGGCAGGGTGAGGAAACCGCCAAGATCATCCTGATGACCGCGATCACGTTTGCCGTCCTCGGCGGCTTCGCGTGGGGCTGGCTCGTCGATCGCCTGGGTCCGAAGCAGACGCTGAACTACGTCCTCTACACGTGGGTCGGCGTGTTCCTGCTGGCGGCCGCGGTCGGGATCTTCAGTCTGCCGCTCTGGCTGCTCTACGTGGTCGCGTCCTCGGCCGGCGTCGCGCTCGGCGGTATCTGGGCTGCCGATCGTCCCTACATGCTGCGGCTGGCTCCACCCTCGCGCATCGGCGAGTTCTACGGCCTCTATGGCATGGTGGGACGGTTCTCGGCGATTACCGGCCCGCTCATCTGGGCGTTTGGGGCGTGGCTCACGGTCAACGTCTTCCATCTGCCGCTACACGTCGGCCAGGGGATCACCGTCCTTGTGTTGCTCTCACTGATCGTCATCAGTTACGTGATTCTGCAGCCGGTGACCGACACGCCGCGGGACTGGTCTACGGCAGGAGCGACCCCTTCATCCAGCCCCGCACTGAATTGATCAGCCACAGACCGCGGCTGCCGCCTCGTACGTGACGAAACCGGCCGCATAACAACCATCGCGCCGAACCGCGCGATCGACGTCGGCCAGGCACCCGTCGACTTCTTCCGGCCGCGTGGCTCGCAGGACCCCGATCGGGTCGCGAAACGTCCGCCACCCCAGGCCGCGTGCGGTGCGAAGCCGGACCTCGAGCCGAGTCACTTCGAGAATGCCTCCTTCAGCGCGCAGGCACCGGGCCGAGCAGGCGGTCGAGATCGGCGCGAATCGCGTCGAGCTCTTTCCTCAGATCGGCATAGCGCTCCAGCGCGTCGCGGCCGACTTTCTGGTCGGCGCGTGTCGTCATGCCCGCCAGGTAGATGACGTGCGCCTGGAGGCCGGGCTTGCCATAGCGAACCGGTTCGGTGAGCAGCCTCGCAGCAATCGCCTCGACCTGCTTCGCCTGGTCCGCGTCCGCACCGGGGGCTGCGCCGAGCTTCGTCTGCGCCTCGCGGACGCGCGCGACCGCCTGGTTGACGTCGGCGACGAGCTGCCTCGTCCGCATGTTGTGATCGAACTGCTCCTTCAGGTCCGCGACGGTGGTGCCGTCAGCGGCGACATTGGGATCGATGAGCACGTTGAAGGACTGCGTCACCCCCGGCAGTGGAGACGTACCGCCCACCTCGAGGCGCGCCTGATACGCAGCCGGCGGCGCCGCGAGGCCCGAGGAGTGCCGGACGTCCCATACGAAGCGGTTCAGTCCTTCGCTCTTCGTCACACGTCCGAGGGTGACGCCGCCGCGGCCCGTGCGACCGAACGCCATGGCGGCCTCGGGGTCGTCCGGATCCGGCGCTGCGCC
>CAYZBZ010000107.1:0-13111 GCA_964476725.1 uncultured Vicinamibacterales bacterium | reverse complement strand
GGGCAACCTCGATCCCGATCTGTCGCTCGAGATCATGAACCTGTTCCGCGAGATCAACGCGCGCGGGACGACGGTCGTCGTCGCCACGCACGACCGCGAGCTCATCCGTCGCGTCGGACGCCGCGCGGTGACGCTCGATCACGGACACATCGTGGAGATGACGTAAGTGCGGGCGATCAAGTACTTCCTCGTCGAAGCCGCTGCGAGCCTCTGGCGCGGGCGAAAGGCCGCGACACTTGCCGTGCTGACGATCGCGGGAGGGCTCTTCGTGCTCGGCTTCTTCCTCGCGCTCAACTCCAACCTCCAGCGCCTGGTCAGCCGATGGAGCGAGACCGCCGAGCTCTCCGTGTATGTGAAGGACGACGCGTCGCCGGAGCAGTTGCGGGTGGTCGACGAGCTGGTCGCGCAGAGCGGCCTGGCGGCGCATCGCGAGTACGTGTCGAAGGAACAGGCCGCTGCGCGCTTCCGCGCGGATTTCCCCGACCTCGCGGGTACGGCTCAGCGCCTCGAGACCAACCCGTTCCCGGCGTCGTTCGAAGTGCGCCTGAAGCCGGAGGTGAGGGAAGCGGGCGCGGCGGTGGACAACCTGGCCTCCACGCTCGCCGGCATCGGCGGCGTCGCGGATGTCCGGTACGACCGCCGGTGGCTCAGCAGGCTGAACGCCATCGTCCGGTTCCTGCGCGCCTTCGGGCTGGTCATCGTCGGGCTGCTCGCCATCGCGTCCGCGTTGACGGTCGCCAACGTCGTCCGGCTCGCAGCGTCCGCCCGGGCAGACGAGATTGAAATCATGGAGCTCGTCGGCGCCCCCCTCGCCTACGTTCGCGGGCCGTTCGTTGTCGAGGGGGTGCTCCAGGGGGGAGCCGGAGCGGTCCTCGCGATGGTGCTGCTGTGGGGTCTGTTCGCGGCGGCCAGGGCGCGGTACGGCCAGATGGCGGCCGATACGATCGGCCTTGGAGTGATTACATTTCTGCCATTCCAGCTCTGCGTCGTGATCATCGCCGGCGGGATGCTGCTCGGTTGCGTGGGCGGACTCATCGTCGCGCGCGGGGTGCGCTGAGCTTCGACACCAGGCGTCGGCGCGGGCCGCGTTGACAGCCGTTCGCGTCCGCGACTACACTACTTCTATCCAGCACGTTGACCCACGCGAGGAGTCGCATGGCACTCGTCGGCAGCTCGAATCGGGTCTCGAACGCCCTTGTCAGTCTTCCGGCCGACTTCTACCGTGAGGAGTTCATCAGGCACCGCGAATGTCTCGCGCGGCAGCGTGAGTACTTCTCAGAGCGCGCCATCAGCGATGCCGATCAGGCGCTGGCCCGCGTTCTCGGACAGCTCGAGCAGCTGTGCGCGAAGGACGACGCCGGCAAGTTGATGGGGCAGTTGCTCAGACAGTTCAACGCCGTCACCGGCCTTTCCGGCTGGTCGGATCCCAAACAGCTTCACTGAACGATCGTCTTTCGCGGCTTCGCGGCGACCTGCTCGGCATCCTCCGCGGCGCGGTCGATGCGATCGAGCCGCGCCACCTTGTACGCTCCGCCCTGACGCGCGGCGTGATTGACCTTCCCCGAACACCGCTCTTTCTCGTTGCAGCCGGCAAAGCCGCCTGGCCGATGGCCTGCGCATTCGAGCGGGAGCACCGAAGTCCGCCCCGCGCGTGCGAGGCAGGAGTCGTGGCGGGACCGCAACTGGGCAACGAGCCGCTCCCGCCCGGACTCGAGTGGTTCGACGCCGCACATCCGTCGCCCGACGCGGCGAGCGAGGTGGCCGGGCGCCGGGCGCTGGCGGTCGCCGCGCAGAGCGGGGCGGACGGAACCTTGATCGTGTTGTTGTCCGGCGGCGCGTCGTCGATGCTCGCGGTTCCCGCTCCGACGCTGTCGCTCGCGGACAAGATCGCGACGTCGCGCGCGCTGATGAACGCGGGTGTGCCGATCGCGGATCTCAACTGCGTGCGCAAGCATCTGTCCGCCATCAAAGGGGGGCGCCTTGCCGCGAGGGCACGCCGTACGATGACGTGGGCGATCTCCGACGTCCACGGGCCGATCGCCGACGACCCCGCGGTCATCGGGTCGGGGCCTACGGTCGCGGACCCGTCGACCTGCGCGGACGCGCTGGCGATCGTGCGTCGGGCCGGTGTGGCCCCCGCGCTTCCAGCGTCCGTCATGGCCCATCTCGAGGGGGGGAAAGACGAGACGCCGAAACCGGGAGATCCGCGCCTGCGCGATTCGTCTTACGTGGTGATTGCGAACCGCCATCTCGCGATGGACGGCGCGGCGCGGGCTGCGCGCGCTTTGGGCTATGACGACGTCCAGGTGATCGAACAGGCGACAGGTGGAGAGGCGAGAGACGCAGGCGTGGCTTTCGCGTCGGCTGCGCTCGGCGAAGGGGTTGTGAAGGGCCGAGGCTCGTTTGGGCCGCGTTGTATCATCGCTTCGGGTGAGACAACGGTGCGCGTGCGCGGAAGCGGCCGCGGCGGGCGCAACCAGGAGTTCGCACTGGCGGCGGTACCGGTGCTCGAATCGCTGATGCCCCGGAATCGCGCGGTCGTGCTCGCGAGCGCCGGCACCGACGGGATCGACGGCCCGACGGATGCCGCGGGCGCCATCGCGGACACGTCTTCAGGGGCCCGTGCCCTGCGCGCGGGCGTGCGATGGGACGCCGCCCTTGCCTCCAATGGCGCGTACGACTTCTTCGAGCCGCTCGGCGATTTGATCGTGTGGGGACCGACGGGGACGAACGTCGGGGACGTGCATGTGATGTTGGTGGAGGGTGGCCGGGAAGAAAGTCTGAAGTTAGAAGGCTGAAGTTAGAAGGCTGAAGGTCGAAAGCTGAAGGTCGAAATGCCCCGGTGGATCGCCTAAGATCGAGTCATGGCTATTCGCGGCAAGCTCATCCTGTCGGCCTTCATCGCGTTGGTCGTCTGCCTTGGACTCGGGTTCGCCTGGGGGGCGTCGGGCCGCATCGCGCTGCAGACCCTGCTCGACGACACGAGACAGCAACTGGATCTCGCGGAGGCGCGTGGGCAGATCCTCGACGCGCGGGTCAGCCTGTACAACAACAACTTCGGAGATGCGAGCCGGCACTTCGAGGAGGCAAAGGCGCCGCTCGGCCGCGTCAAGGTGCGCTACCAGGACGCGCGCCGGCGCGATGCGGCGTCGACGATCGACGCCGCGTTGGGCCACGTGGAAGAGGGACAGCGACTGTCCGGAAAACTCGACTCTTCAGCGAATGCCAGGGCCGGCGAAGCGCTCGAGGCCATCAAGGTCGCTACGGCAAGACAGTAGCCTTCAACTCCACCGTAATCCGCCGGTTGCTTCCGGGATCTGACGCCTGCGAGATCAGGATCGGCTCGCCTGACCTCAGCAGCACACTCATGCTCTCGCGCAGCAAGAACAGCCACCGCGTCTCTTGTCCTCCCCGTGGAGCCGGTGAGCCAGGCTCATACTCGAGCGTCAAGGAGACGAGGATGGAGTCATCCGCATAGACCGATGGCCTGGCGTCGACGTTCAGCGTCCCGACGGAGCGCTGCTGCGCCACCTGAGCGGTCGCGCCGCCCACGGGCGCTGTGTCGAGACCTCGGCTCCGGATGCTGCCGCTCTGGCGGTCGGACACGAGCATCGTGACGGTCTTGTGCACCGGTCCGCCCGGCCCACCGTGCTCTGTAAACGTCAGCTCGATGTTGACATTCGCTCGCCTCGCCTCCCCGGCTGGTGGCGCGGCATCCGCCCGGGCCTGGGCCGCTGCGCGTTCTTCCGGCTTCTGCTCTCCGGTCGCCGGAACCAGCGGCAGCGCCGGGATGTGGATCGGTTCCGGGCCGGCCGCATCAGGCGCTGTGAGGTTGGCCCCTCTCCTGGGTTCCGGCGCATTGGCTGCCGACACCCGGCTTCCCCCCGTGCCGAACAGGTTGGAGATCTTCGGCATCACGATGGGCTCGCGGTGGGGGGGAGGGGTGGGGGCACGTGCCGAGGCCTTCGGTGCGGCAGCAGCGTCGCGCAAGGGCACAGGCGGTTTCCTGGTCGCGGGCTCTTCGGCCGCAATCGGCGCGGGCGGCTCGGCGACGACCGCGGGAGCCTGCGAAGGACGCGGAACGAACACGACCGCGAGCACCAGCATGGCCAGCGCAGCGGCGGCATATCGCGGAAAGAAGGCCCAACGTCCTGGTGCCGGCGCATCGATACGCGCCAGCACACGTCGGCGCAGGCCCGCAGGTGGATCGACCTCCATCATCTGCCGCACGGCGCGGTCGATCGCGCGATCGAGCGGCGACTCACTCCGCGACCCGAACGGCGAATTCTCGTTATTCATACGCATACCCAAGGGCCGCCAGCTTCTTCTTCAGGACCCGGCGCGCCTCCGAGACCCGCCACTTCACGGTGCCGAGCGGCGCACCGAGCATCTGGCTGATCTGCTCGTACGTGTGCTCTCCGGTGCCGGCAAGCCGCAGCGCGTCGCGGAGCTTTCTCGGCAGCGTGCCGATCAGGCGCGTGACGTTCCGCTGCAGCTCGTCGTCGACCACCGCGTCCTCCTGCGACCGGCTCGTCGAAGGTATCCGTTCCATATGATCGAACGTGTCGTCTCCGGCATCGTCGCGAGACGGCGCAACGGTCAGGCGCAGCCATCTCGTGAGGCTCTTCCGGCGATCGATGGCTTTGCGCCATGTAATAGACAGGAGCCATGTCCGGAACTGCGCTTCGCCGCGAAACGTGTCCAGCTTGCGGTAAGCGGTGACGAACGCCTCCTGCGCCACGTCGTCGGCCTCCGCGGGGGACCCGACGCACGCCAGCGCCGCCCGGAACACGGCGCGGCGGTTCCGCTGGACCAGCTCGCCGAAAGCCTCGACGTCACCAGCCTGCGCCAGACGCACCAGGTCCAGGTCGGTTGCCGCTAAGGGCTCGGTTCCCGTCACACAGTCTGTAGACTCAGCCAATTTGGGTCCGGTTGGAATAAAAGACCGACAAATCATGGCCGTTTTCGAGCGGCCCCCGTAGAATCGACATGATGGATCATGAGCAGCTCCTCAAGCTGATTCGCGACAAGCTCGACCATCCTGCCACCCCTCGGGAGATGCTCCAGCGCCTGAAGCTGCCCCGGGAACAACGCCCCACCGTCAAGCGGCTCCTTGCAGGCCTCGTGGAGAGTGGAGAACTCGTCCAGACCCGGGGCAACCGTTTCGGCCTTCCCGACCGTATGCATCTGGTTGTCGGCCGCATGGTGACACACCCGCGGGGATTCGGGTTCGTCGTGCCGGACCGGCCTCTCGAGGACGTCAAGGGCGACTTGTTCATTGCCGGCAGCAACCTGAACCAGGCGATGCACGGCGATCGGGTGGTCGCCCGGATCGAGCGCGTCAGCGACAACCGTGCCGAGGGCCGGATCCTCCGCATCCTCGAACGCGGGTCGACGACAGTGGTCGGACGCTTTGATGTGGACGCTTCGGACCACGGGTTCGTCGTCCCTTTCGACCGCAGGTTGATCATGGACGTCGAGATTCCCCCGGGCGAGGCCCTCGACGCCAGGCCGGGCGACATGGTGGTCGTCGAGATCACGCGCTGGCCCACGGCGGCCCGCGGCCCGCTCGGCCGCGTGACGGAGGTGCTCGGCGACGTGAACGAGCCGGGCGTCGACAACGAGATCATCATCCGGAAGTACGGCATTCCCGACGCGCACAGCGAAGAAGCGATCGAGGAGGCCCGCCGCATAGGCAGCGAAGTAAGAGACAAGGACCTTCGCGGCAGGACCGATTTCAGACCGCTCGTGACCGTGACGATCGACGGCGAGCACGCCCGCGATTTCGACGACGCGATCACGCTGGAGCGGTTGTCGAACGGCAACTACTGGCTCGGCGTCCATATTGCCGACGTCGCGCACTACGTGCCCGAAGGCGGCCCTCTCGACGAGGAAGCCTACGAACGCGGGACGTCGGTGTACTTCCCGGACCGCGCGGTCCACATGTTCCCGCCCGAACTCTCCACCGGTCTGTGCAGCCTCAATCCGCACGTCGACCGGCTCGTGCAGTCATGCCTCATGGAGGTGGACCACAAGGGCGCCGTCGTGCGCTACGAGCTGCACGACGGGGTCATTCACAGCAGCGCGCGCATGACCTACACAGAGGTCCACGCGATCCTGACCGATCGCGACCCGGAGACCATCGCGCGTTACCGCGACCTCGTGCCGCTCTTCGAGATGATGCACGAGCTCTTCGGCATCCTCAACAAGCGCCGGCACCGCCGCGGCTCGATCGATTTCGACCTGAAGGAGCCGGAGATCATCCTCGACGACCAGGGCATGGTCGAGGCGATCATCGCCGCCGAGCGCAACGTGGCGCACCGCATCATCGAGGAATTCATGCTACTCGCCAACGAGACCGTGGCGCAGCATCTCGACGAGCACGACGTCCCGACGCTCTATCGCGTCCATGAGGAGCCCGATCCCCTGAAGGTCGCGGAGTTCGAGGAGTTCGTGACGACGCTCGGCTACAGCCTGGGCGCGCCTCCCGACGGCGTGAAGCCACGGCACTTCCAGAAGCTGGTCGAGAAGATGCGCGGGACGCCTGAGGAGAAGCCGATCGCGTTCCTCATGCTGCGGACGATGCAGAAGGCGCGGTACGACCCGCAGAACCTCGGGCATTTCGGTCTCGCAGCGGACAGCTACACCCACTTCACGTCGCCGATTCGCCGTTACCCGGACCTCGTCGTGCACCGGACGCTGCGGGAGTCGCGCCAGGGGCGCATGACCGAGGATCGTCGTGACGAGCTCACCGACGATCTGCCGGAGATGGCGCGGCATACCTCCGAGCGCGAGCGGCGCGCCGACGACGCCGAGCGGGAGCTCGTCCAGTGGAAAAAGGTGCGCTTCATGGCGGACAAGGTCGGCGACGAGTTCGAGGGTTACATCACGGGCGTCACCGCCTTCGGATTGTTCATCGAGCTCATCGAGCACTTCGTCGAAGGGCTCGTCCACGTCTCGACGATGGCCGACGACTACTACCGGTTTGTCGAGGGGGCGCACGTCCTGCGTGGAGAGAACACCGGCAAGGTGTATCGACTTGGCGACCGGGTGACAGTGCAGGTCATCAAGGTGGACATGGAGCGGCGCCAGGTCGATCTTGGCCTGTCGGAGATTCTCGACCGCGTGCGGGAATCGGAGCGGAACCGGGGCCCCCGACGCAGCCGCGCGGAGCCGAGGGAGACGGGACGCGCGGCCGGCGCCAGGAAGCCCGGCAGAACCGAGTCGAAGAGGAAGCCACGGCCGGGGCGGAAAGAACAGGCGGCCAAGAAGGGGCGCCGCGGCTGATCGTATGAAGTCCATCGTCATCGGCACTGCGGGCCACATCGATCACGGGAAGAGCGCGCTGGTGCGTGCGCTCACGGGGACGGATCCCGATCGGCTGAAGGAAGAGCAGGCACGCGGCATCACGATCGATCTCGGCTTCGCCCATCTCGAGGTGGATGGCGTGAACCTGGCGTTCGTGGATGTCCCAGGGCACGAGCGGTTCGTGAAGAACATGCTTGCGGGGGCGGGCGGGATCGACATGGTGTTGCTGGCCGTCGCGGCTGACGAATCGGTGATGCCGCAGACCCGCGAGCATTTTCAGATCTGCCGGCTGCTTCAGGTACCCGCCGGCGTCATCGTCCTCACCAAGTCCGATCTCGCCGATCCGGATACGCTCGAGATTGCGAGGCTGGAAACGCGCGAGCTGATTGCGGGGTCGTTCCTCGCGGACGCTCCGATGGTCGCGGTGTCGTCGCGCACGGGTGAGGGGCTCGACGAGCTGCGCCGCGCACTGTCATCGACGGCCTCGGCGCTGCGGGACCGTGATCGGGAAGGTCCGGCGCGCCTGCCAATCGATCGCGTCTTCTCCGTGAAGGGATTCGGCACCGTCGTGACCGGCACGCTGGTGTCCGGCGGAATCCGGGAGGAGGACGAGCTGTCGGTCCTGCCGTGCAACCTGCGGGTCAAGGTGCGAGGGCTGCAGGTCCACGGGCGCCGCGAGGAAGCCGCCGATGCCGGGCAGCGGGTCGCGGCGAATCTTGGTGGCGTAAACGTCGCAGATCTCGCGCGGGGCGACACGCTCTGCGCTCCTGGCGCGTTCGAGCCCAGCCGGCGGATCGACGCGACTGTCGACCTGCTTGCGGACGCGAGGGCGCTCCGTCACGGAGCGCGCGTGCGGTTTCATCATGGCACCACCGAGCTTCTGGGGCGGCTGGCCGTCGCCGCGCCGCCGAGCGGCGACGGCAGCGCCGCCGAGATTGCGCCCGGGCGCTCCGCGTACGTCAGGATCCGCCTGGAAGCGCCGGCGGTGCTCACGCGCGGCGATCGGTTCATCGTGCGGGCGTACTCGCCGCCGGCGACGATCGGCGGCGGGGTCGTGCTCGATCCCCATGCCCCAAGGTCTGCGATTCGCAACGCCGCGGCGCTCGCCCGCTACCGACGACTGGACGTCGCGGAAGCCGGAGCCGCCCCGTCCGACAGCGCCGTGCTCGTGTTCATGGACGAGCGCGCGGGGGCCGGCATCGCCCGCGCGTCACTCATCAGTCGCGCAGGGCTGTCGGCGGCGCAGGCGGACGCGACACTCGATCGGCTGGTTCGCACCGCGCGCGCCACGCGGGTCGGCGACCTGCTCGTCTCACCGGCTGTGCTGCGCGAGCTGTCGGAGCGTCTGCTCGCGGCGGTCAAGGCGCACCACACGTCGCAGCCGCTGTCGGAGGGCATGTCGCGCGAAGAGGCCCGCGAGCGGCTTTTCGGTCGGGCCGCGCCGGCGGTGTTCGAGCACGTCCTCGCCGAGCTCGTCGCGCAGCAGAGAATCGTGGCGCGCGACCGGCTGGCCCTGCCAGGGCATCACGTCTCGCTCTCGCCCGAAGAGGCGCGCGCAGCGTCGGCCATCGAGCGCCTCTTCCGCGACGCCGGCCTCGCGCCGCCAGACATGTCGGCGCTGCCCGGCTCGTCAGGCGTCAGCGCTCCGGTCGCCGATCGCATCACGAAGCTGCTGCTGCGTCAGAAGACGCTCGTGAAAGTGGACGCGCTCCTGTTCCACGCCGACGCCCTTACGGCGCTGAAGGCCGACGTGCTGGGGCTGAAGGCCGGGGGGACGGGTGCGCGGGTCGACGTCTCCGCGTTCAAAGAACGCTACGGCATAACGCGAAAGTATGCGATTCCGTTGCTGGAGTATCTCGATCGGGAGCGGATTACCCGACGGGTGGGGGACTCGAGAATCGTGCTGTAGGGCTACTCGTCGCCGCCCTTGGTCGAATCCTTGAAGTTCCGGATGCCTTTGCCGATCCCGCGGCCGATTTCCGGCAGCCGGCTTGCTCCGAAGATCATGATGATGATCAAGAGAATGATTACGAGCTCTGGTACGCCGAGGCGGCCAATCATAAAAGCTCCTTTGACGTTACGTGGAACGCGCGCCAATTATATCACCGTTGGACGGCGGCGCGGGGCGTATTGGCGCGCCGCCGCCATGCTCATCCTCGTCTTTCTCCTGGTGGCCGCGGCGGCCATGGGCACAGGCAGCGCGGTGCTGTCCTGGCAGTTCTCCTCCGGCGTCAACCTGGTCGAGGTGTACACGAGCGTGACGGAGGCCCGCGGCGAGCCTGTCACAGGGCTCACGCAGGGGGACTTCGAGCTGCGGGAAAACGGCGACCTCCAGGTCATCTCGAACTTCGCGGCGGGGGAGTTTCCCCTTTCGGTCGGAATTGCGGTCGATCGGAGCTTCAGCATGTCGGGCTCGCGACTGGCGCTGGCCAAGTCGGCGGCGCGCGTATTTCTCGGCGAGCTCAGGCCCCAGGACGAGGCGATGATCGTCGCAATCGGGTCCGAGGTGGAAGTCGTCGCGGCGCTCTCGACCAGTCGCGCCGCTCAGCTCGACGCGCTGACGCGGTTCGACGCGTTCGGGACGACGGGGCTGCATGACGCGGTCGTCCGCGCCATCGACAACGTGCAGCCGGCCAGGGGCCGGCGCGCGCTCGTGCTGCTCTCGGACGGCGACGATCGCTATAGCCACGCGACATCGGCCGAGGCGCTGGACCGGGCCCGGCGGTCCGACGTCATGGTTTATCCCGTGGCGCTCGGCGCGTCGCGCCCGCCGCTCTTCGCGGAGCTCGCGACGCTGACGGGAGGGCGCTCGTTCCATGCGCGCGATCCGGAAACACTGACCACGATGCTGCGCGCCATCGCCCGCGAGCTGCGCCAGCAGTACCTGCTTGGCTACACCCCATCGCAGCCGCTCGCCGCTGGCAGCAACGAGTGGCGCTCAATCAGCGTCACCGTGAAGCGTCCCGGATTGCAGGTCAGAGCCAGGGATGGGTATCTTGTTAAGTGATGGTTCCGCGGGGTTCCGCGAGGTTCTACAGGTTCTTTGGGTTCACTGGGTTCACGGCGGAAGGTGACAGAGAACCTCGCGAACCCTATGAACCTCGCGGAACCGTGTGGAACCCAGTGGAACCAGTGGAACAATTGGGTAACAGTTCGATCATCGAGCGCGACGTCGAAGCGTTCTGTGAACGACATGATCTTGCTGGTAGAATTGTAGAGTCTTTAGCGGAATCAACATGGCCCATCCACTCGTCGTCGCGTTGTACCCCTCGCCCGCGGCAGCCGCCGCGGGTGCGCGCACGCTCCATGCTGCGGGTGTCTCCCGCGATCGGATCTCCGTGATCACACGGAATCACGACGAAGACATGGTGCTGGCCGCGCAGATGGACGCGACGCCTGGCGTCGACATCGAGGATTCACGTGCGGCGGCGCGCCTCGGCGAGCTGTCCGGTTATGTGCTTGCCGCGATCGCGCTCGTGCTGCCGGGGATCGGACCGATTGTGGCGGCGGGCCCGCTGGCGGCCGGGCTCGGCGAAGCGGCGGGACATGTCGCCGGTGGCCTCGCGTCCGCTCTGCGCGGCGCCGGCGTCGTCGAGGAGCGTGCGACCGCGCTGCAGCACGCCGTCGAGCAAGGGTCGGTACTTCTCGCGGTGCACACGCAGCCGGCGGAGGTCGCGAGCATTCGGGCGGCGCTCGAGCGCAGCGGCGCGACGCAAGTGGAGACCGCGAATTGGAGCCAGTGAGCCCCTTCATCGTGGGCGTGTTCCAGGATGTCTCGTGGGCGCGTCGCGGCGTCGACGCGCTGCTGGGCGACGGCTTCGTCGCCGCGTCGCTGACAATCCTTGCGCTCGAGTCACCGGCGGCTGCGGAGCTCATCGAATCGGCGCTCGGTGCACCCGCCGAAAAGGTCGAGTTGAAGGCGCTCGGCGCCGTCGTGGCGCGCGGCCCGCTGATGGGCGCGCTCCAGGGCGCCGATGCCGGCCTGAAGACCTCGGGACTTGGCGCCACCATGCGTCGGGCGGGCTTCCAGGCTCACGACGGCTTGATTTACGAAACACTGGTCGGCCGCGGGGGCGTGCTCGTGGCGGTTTGCAGCGAACCTCGCGCCGCGGATGCGCTGGCCAGCCTGCACGCCTACGGCGGCGGGAACGCCGCCATCGGCGCGTGGAAGGGGCGGGTATAGGGCTTCAGGCCTAACCCAGGTCTAACCCTGATGGCTCGAGCCATTTTCAGGCCGCGAGCGTCCAAATAAAGTGACGCACCTGAGATCGGCCATCCGCCTGGCCCCTCGGGCACGCGGCGGGATGGGGCACTCTTATTGCACCTTGCGGACGCGGACAGAGTCAGCCAAGATGTCTGCTCCAGCAGTTTACGAACACCGGATGTCTGAGGTCTACCAAGGCGCCAGCCCCAACGCCCGGTTTCTTGCCGGCACAGTTGTCGGCGACGAGACCTCCTGGAAGAGCTATGCGCAACGGGCTACCGGCTCGGTGCTCTTTCACGTCGCTGCGGTGCTGCTCGTCGTGTTCATCGCGACGCGGACGACCACACTCGCGCCGATTGCCCAGATTTTCGAGCTGCCCAGGGACATCACATGGATCGCGCTGCCGGGCCCTGGCGGGGGCGGCGGTGGTGGCGGCAACCGGACTCCAGACCCTCCCCGTAAGGCGGAGATCGTCCCTCCCAAGGTCCGAGCGGTCCAGCCACCGAAGATCGAGCCCCCGCCCAAGCCCGAGCCGCAGATGAACATCCCGGCGGTTACGTCGGTCGTTGAACTGCCGGGTGCGGTGGCGGCGTTGCCGGACCCGACCCCGGCGCAGGGGACGGGCACGGGCGGCGGCGGAGGCACCGGCACCGGATCGGGGGTCGGGCCCGGCATGGGTTCAGGGTACGGCCCGGGCACGGGGGGTGGAACCGGCGGCGGCGTCTACCGCGAAGGCAACGGGGTCACCTCGCCGCGTCCCATCAAAGAGGTCAAGCCGACCTATACCGGCGACGCGATGCGCGCCCGGATCCAGGGGCTGGTCACGATGGAAGCGGTGGTCATGCCCGACGGCTCTGTTGGCGACATCCACATCGTCCGGTCCCTCGATCCGAGGTTCGGGCTCGATCAGGAAGCGATCAAGACCCTGAAGCAGTGGCGCTTCGCCCCCGGCATGCGTCTGGGTCAGCCGGTTCCGGTCCTGATCGTGGTCGAGATGTCGTTCACGATTCGCTAGCGAGCAGGGCTGCGGGGGGGCAGCAGCCGCCGCGAAAAACGAAAAGGCCGGCCGGGATTGCTCCCAGCCGGCCTTTGCTTCTTGTCTTCTGCCTTTGGCCTTTTGCCTTCGGTCTAGTACATCCCGCCCATGCCGCCGCCGCCACCGCCGCCTTGCATCGGCCCTTCCTTCTTGTCCTCGGGGATCTCCGAAACGATCGCTTCGGTCGTCAGCAGGAGCGACGCGATGGAGGAGGCGTTCTGGAGCGCCGAGCGCACGACCTTGGTGGGGTCGATGACGCCGGCCGCCACCATGTCCTCGTACTTGTCGGTGGCCGCGTTGTAGCCCTCGCCGGGGTTCTTGGCTTCCTTCACGCGCGCGACGACGATCGACCCTTCCTGGCCGGCGTTGGTCGCGATCCAGCGGAGTGGCTCTTCGATGGCCTTGCGAATGAGCTCGACGCCCACCTTCTGGTCACCTTCGAGCTTGAGGCTGTCGAGCGCCTTCGCCGCGCGGATGAGCGCGACGCCGCCGCCGGGGACGATGCCCTCTTCGACCGCCGCCTTCGTGGCGTGCATCGCGTCTTCGACGCGGGCCTTCTTCTC
>CAYZBZ010000106.1:0-13131 GCA_964476725.1 uncultured Vicinamibacterales bacterium | reverse complement strand
CCTGCGCTGCCGGAGCCGGCGGCTGCTGCGCGTGGATGCCGGCGCGGCCGGCGACCGAGACGAGCAGCCCGGCCGTCAGGGCCGCGATCGAGAGGCGACCGAGATTTCGTGCGATCACGCGAATGTCCTCCTGGGACTGGTACCGGAAGAGATTAGCTACGGATACGCCAGCGCCATGCAAGGCGTTACAGGGACGGCGAAAAATGGAAACGGCCGGCAGACTCGACGGGGGCGTCAGGTTTGTCTATAATCGGAGATTCCGAGCTGGGTGTTCTCCTCCCTTCGTGCGGAAGTGGCGGAACTGGCAGACGCGCAAGCCTCAGGAGCTTGTGGCCGCAAGGTCGTGGAGGTTCAAATCCTCTCTTCCGCACCAATCCCCTTCTCTTTTTTGGTCCTTCCGGGATCAGCGTGGGTAGAGCAGCGTGCCGATGCTAGGATCCGGCTCGGACTGCAAGACCGGCCGTTGACAGAGGCGGGCATCATAACTACAGTGTGAAACATTTGCCGGCCGCGATGATCACATGGCCCACACGATCGGGGATTTCGAACAGCTGATTCTCTTTGCGCTCGTCCGGCTCGGCGCCGATGCCTACGGCGTCACCGTCCGGCGCGAGATCGAAGCCAGGACCGGGCGCGCGATCTCGCCCGGCGCCTTGTACACCGCGCTCGACCGTCTGGAGCGGCGCGGCCTCGTCTCGTCGCGCCTCGGCGATCCCACGCCCGAGCGCGGCGGCAAGCGGAAGCGCCTCTACACGATGCAGCCGGCGGGAGAGCGCGCGCGCGCCCGCGTCCACGAGTCTCTCCGGCTGATGGCCAGCGGCCTCGCCACGCGGCTGCGCACCATCAAGAGTTAGCCGCGATGCAGACCCCACCGCGATTCGCTGAAGCGCTCCTGCGGTTGTTTTTGTCCAGGGAGGACGCCGAGGTGATCGCCGGCGACCTCGAAGAAACCTTTCGGACCACCGTCGCGCCGCGCGCCGGAACCCGCGCCGCCAGGTTCTGGTATTGGCGTCAAACGCTCAGCATCATCTCCGCGCACCTGCTCAATCCCGTCGCGGACCCTTCGTAGACGGCAGGAAGCCTTGGCGGCCTCCCGACCTTAACGGAATGGCCGTTGTGCGACGCTAGGCGGTCCCCCGAGGGCCTGACAGATGATTGGCGAACAAGAAATTCTCAACGCCAGGGTTCTGATCGTTGACGATCAGGCAGCTAATGTGCTGCTGCTCGCGCGAATGCTGAGCGCCGCCGGCTACATGTCCGTTGCATCGACGATGGACCCGCGTGAGGTGTGCGAGCTTCACCGCAAGAATGGCTACCACCTGATCCTGCTCGATCTCCAGATGCCGGGCATGGATGGTTTTCAGGTAATGGACGGCCTGAAGGAAATCGAGACCGAAGGTTACCCGCCGGTCCTGGCCATTACCGCCCAGCCGGGTCACAAGTTACGCGCCCTCCAGGGCGGTGCGAGGGATTTCATCAGCAAACCGTTCGATCTGGCCGAGGTGTTGATGCGGGTCCACAACATGTTGGAAGTCCGCCTGTTGCACAAGGCCGCCCGCGATCACGCCAAGATACTCGAAGCCTTGGCGCTGAACGACCCGCTGACGGGGCTAGCGAACAGACGACTCCTAGGCGACAGAATGTCGGTGGCCCTAGTCCATGCGCGCAGGAACAAGAGCGCCATGGCGGTGGTGTATCTGGATCTGGACGGATTCAAGGAGATCAACGACACCTTGGGGCACGGTGCCGGGGACATCCTGTTGAAGATCGTCGCAGGGCGCCTGGTGGAAACTGTGCGCGAAGAGGATACGGTCGCGCGCCTGGGCGGTGACGAATTCGTAATAGCCCTGTGGCACGTCAGCGGTGCCGACGATGCGGCCAGGGTGGCGTCGAAGGTGATCGAGGCAGTGTCGCAGCCCTATGACATCGAGGGGCAGACCGTCAGCATCACGACCAGCGCGGGTGTCGGTATCTATCCGGTCCATGGCGAGGACGCAGACACGCTGATGAAGAGCGCGGACCTGGCCTTGTACGAGGCGAAGCACGCGAGCAAGAACGCCTATCGAATCTCGGAGCGCACAGACCTGCCTACGAGTGGACGCCCCCCCCGATCACCTGACAACCCATCTGACAGCTCATCCTAGCTTTCGCGCCTTCTCCGCTGCCGCGACCCGCGTGACGTGAGATGGAATCGTGAACAATGTGGTCCTGTAAGGGAATCCGTCGATCGCGCTGGGTGTTGTACCGCGCACTGGCGTGGATCGGCTACCGGCGCGATCAAGACAAGACCTGGGGCTAGAAGTGGTTTCAAAACCGTAGCGCAGCCCTTCAGGGCTGCCTGGGGCAGGGCTGATGCTGATTGACAGAGGACAGGATCATGCACAAACAGTCGACGGCGCTCGTCGTAGTTGGAGTGGCGGTGATCGCGACCGGGCTGGCCGCCTCGATACGCCAGGGACAACGGGGGCGGCGCCCGGCGCGGCTTCGGGCTTCCTGGTTAAGGACGTCCGCGTGTATCCCTCATCTCAGGAAATTCATTCAGGCGGATGTAATTCTTCCTGACTTTTTACCTTTGGCCGTCTATGGCCGCCTCGACGTCACTCCACCGGTAGAACAGAAAATTACGCGCGCTGCTGTTCATCGCCACGAAGAGGCCGCCCGGAAACTCCGGACCGAGATCCCGCGAGGTCGCCTCGATGCCGTCGGTGGAGTCCGCGCCGCCGGCGAACACCCGCACAACCGCGTGATCGCGCGAGGGCCCCTGCGTCGCTTCGCGACGGTAGAGGTGATAGCCGCTGTTCCCAGGCAGCTGTTCGGTCGCGACGATGTAGCCGGAGCCGTCAGGCCGGGCGTAGATCGCGATTCCCTCGCGGTCGCCTGAAAATCCGTCGCGCGCGAAGTGCGCGAGCTCCGTCGACGCGCCCGCGCGATCCGGGTCCGCGTGCCACTTGTGGAGCCCGTTGCCTTCGTCCGCGTAATACACGTGGCCGGCTTCATCGTCCACGGCTACCGCTTCGATCTCGCCCGTGCCGCTGAAGCGGCCGAAGCGGCGCGCGAAAATCGCGGCGAGCCTGCCTCCGCCGGCATCCTGCAGCCGGTACTGCCAGAGATAACCTTCCGCGGGTCCGGTCTTCGGCGCGACGATCGCGAACACCGCGCCGTCGCGAGGCCGGCGGTACAGACCGATGCCCATCGGCGCGCCCGCTTCGCCCTCCTGCCCTTCCAGCACCGGCACGACGCCGAGATCGGAGATTCCCGAACCGTCAGGTGCGATGGTGAACACGCGCAACCGCCGCTGGTACCGCTCGGTGACCACCGCGATATCGATCGCGCGGCCGCCGAACGCGAACCCGTATTCCACGTCGATGTTGTTCGGGCGATCGATGCCGGTGACGAGCTGCCGCAGCGCGCCGTCAAGCCCGAAGACCGCGACTCCACCATCAGGCGCCGCGACCTTGATCGTGCCCAGCACGAGGCTGCGCTCCGGAGCGGTCGGGTGAACCCAGATGGCGGGATCGTCGGGATCGTTGGCAAGCGTGGCGGAGGCGCGCAGCGGCTTGACGTTCGCGACGAGCGGCGCGGCGGCGGACCGGGGCTGAAGGCCGGTGCCACCACCGCCGCCGCACGAGCCCGCCGCCGCGCAGAAGACGGCGGCGAGCCCTGCCGCCAGCAAAGACCCGCGACGCACTAGCGGAACCGGCTCAGAAGTTGAACCGGAACATGAACTGCATCTGCCGCGCCGTGCCCGTGCCGTACCCGCGGTTCAGCGGTCCGGTAATGCGTCCAAACGCGGCAGGCGAGCTGATGCTGGTGCCCGGGTTCGCCAGGTTCACGCGGTTGATCGCGTTGAACGCTTCCCAGCGGAACTCCACGTTGCGCGAGCCGGCGATCGTGAAGCGCTTCTGCAGCGCGAGATCCACCTGCAGCAGACCGGGGCCCCTCAGGATGTTGCGGCCGGAGTCACCCCACGTGCCGCGAGCCGGCACGGCGAACGCGGCGATGTTGAGCCACTGGTCGGGCGTCTGGGTGGCCGGGATCGGCGATACGCCCGGAACCCTGTTCGGGCGCTGATCGGAGTTGTTGCCGTCAGGCAGATCCGCCACGCTGCGGGTGACGCTGATCGTCAGCGGCCGCCCGGTGCGTGCCTGCATCACGCCGGAGAGCTGCCAGCCGCCGAACACGTGCGCCAGCGGACCGCCGTCGCGAAGGAAGCGCCGGCCCTCGCCGACCGGCAGCTCGTACACCCCGTTCACCGTCAGCGTGTGCCGGATGTCCTGATTGGTGGGACCGTAGTCGCAGCTCCGGCAACTGACGTTCTGAGGCGCGGTCGATTCGCCGCCGCCGAGCGAGCCCTCGTCGAAGGCGTGCGACCACATGTACTGCGCGCCGAGCAGCACGCCGGCGCTCATCGGGCGGTGCAGCGACACCTGCAGGCCGTTGAAGTTGGTGTTCGAGCCGCCCGACTTGATGTCCACGCGTGCGAAGTTCGCGAGCGGCCGCCGGCCCGTCGCCGGGTCGATGACGTTCACGTAGGAGCGATCCAGCATGTGGTGCCCCTGGTTGCCCACGTAGCCGATCTGCGTCGCGAAGCGCCAGGGCAGCGCCTGCTGAATCGACACGCTGTAGTGATTGGCATACAGATCCACCCGGTTCTCGTCGATGGCGCGAGCCGCGTTGCCCACCGTCTGCGCCAGCGCCAGAAACGGCTCGATGGGGTAGCTGAGCGCCGGCGCGGCGAGACGATCGAGGTTGATGCGGCTGCCCGCGTTGTCGATCGGCGCAAACACGTCGTCGTTCTGCCCGGGACCATGGAACATGCCGAACCCGGCGCGAATGACCGTCTTGTCGTTGAACCGCGCCGGCACCCACGCAAATCCGACGCGCGGGTCGAAGTTGTTGCGGTCCGGCTTGTACCAGGATGTACCGTCCGCGCAGAAGCCGCCGCAGGACAGCCGAAACACCTTGCCCCGGTTGTCCTTCTCCTGCACGACCGAGTAGTACTCATACCTGACGCCCGCATTGATGGTCAGGTTGGGGCGCCACTTGATGTCGTCCTGCAGGTAGCCGATGTAGTACCAGCGCTGCCCCTCGACCACCGGGAAGTTCGTAATCGAAAAGTTGTTCAGGCGGTTGACGAGAAAATCGGGACGGCTCGAATACGCCAGGCTCGTCGTGTCGCCCTCGCCGACCTGGACGAAGATGCGGCGGATCTCGCCGCCCACTTTGAAGTTATGGCGCCCGCGGAGGATTGCGAGGTCGTTCAGGAGGCTGAACGACCGCCCTCCCTCCACCACCTCCTGGGCTCCGGTCAGGTTGACGAAACCGGACACGCCAATCTGCTGCGGCACGGGTCCCTCGCGGGACTCATTCCGGATTGACGCGTTGTAACCGAACTTCAGTTCGTTCACGACGTTGGGACTGAAGATGCGCTGCGCCTGGAAGATGAAGTTGGCCGGGTTGAGGCGCGAGGTCGTGTACCCCGTGTCGGTTGGACTGACAATGAGCGCCCGGTCGAAGTTGTAGCGGCCGTACATCGATGTCGCGTCGGAGAGGCGGTGATCGACGCGGACGAGGCCCGCATTCTCATCCGCCGTCACTTTCTGATCGATCCGCCACTCGTCGATGTTCGGATCGCTCGTCGGACCCGTCCCCGACGGCCACTGCGACACGACGGAGGCGAGCGCCGCCGGCGCCGCCGCACGAAACGCCGCGCTCGGCACGAAGCGGACGAAGCTCTGTGTCTGCCGCTGGCGCAACCCTTCGTAATTCGCGAAGAAGAACGTGCGCCCGGGCAGGACGGAGCCACCGAGGTTGCCGCCGAACTGGTTCAGCCGGAAGGGCGGGTTCTCACCCGCCGTACCGAACGGCTTGGCGTCAAACGCGTCGTTGCGCATGAAATCGTAGGCCGTGCCACGAAACTGGTTCGATCCGGTCTTCGAGATGAGCTGCACCTGGCCGCCCGCCGCTGTGCCCGAGGCCGCGGAATACATCGAGGAGCTGACGCGGAACTCCGCCACCGATTCGGTGCTGATGATCAGCCGCGCCGTGCTGTCCTGGCGCGGGTCCTTGACGCCGGTGGCGTCCACGCCGTCGAACGTCCAGTTGTTGTCGTCCCGCGCGCGCCCGACGAAGCGGATGCTGAGATGGGTGCCGTCACCCGTATTGATGGCGCCCGGCGCCAGCATCATCAGGGTCGCCCAGTGCCGCCCGGCGAGCGGAAGCTGCTTCAACTGGCTCGACCCGATGACGGTGCCGATGGCGGCCGAGCTGCGGTCGAGCACCACCACAATGCCCGAGACGTTGACCACTTCCTCGACCCGACCGACCTCGAGCCTTATGTTGAGCTCGCGCGTCTGGCCGATCTCGAGCGTGACGTCATCGTGCTTCACGCTCTTGAACCCGCTCAGCTCCGCGGTAATGACGTAGCTGCCGGCGGGCAGAAAGTTGAAGACGTACACGCCGGCCACGTTGGTGACCGAGTCGCGTTGCAGCCCCGTCGACGGCGATTCCAGCTTGACCGTGACGCCGGGAATCACGCCGCCACCCGAGTCGGCCACGGAACCCTGAAGGGTGGCGTTGCTGGTCTGCGCCGATGCATGGCCGAACGACAGTGCGAACGCCGCACCGATCATCGTGACGAGCCGATTGATGGCCTGGTGGCGCACGTTACACCTCCTGGAAACTGAAGAAACAGGCGGAACACGAGAGTACGGACGCTCACGCAAGCTGTCAAGGATCCATTGGTTACGGGAACCGACGGGCTGCGCGCAAGTGCCGCCTTCATCCGGCGACTCCAGCATGGGCATGTATACTCCTCCCGCGTTCGGCAACATCGCTCATCGATTGGTCCGTGCCACGGTACACAGGTATGCGCAGAGCTCTGATCGCACTCCTTCTCTTTCCTGTCGCCCTCTCGGCCCAATCGAAGGCCCGGAACGTCATCCTGTTCCTTGCCGATGCGGGTGGGATGTCCATAATTGCCGCTGCGAGCCTGCACGGCTATGGCGCGCCGCGGCGATTGTTCATCCAACGCATGCCGTACATAGGGCTGTCTGAAACCTCGAGCGCGTCGCAGCTCGTCACCGACTCAGCCGCAGGCATGACCGCCATCGTCACGGGGGAACGGACCCACAACGGCGTCATCGCCCAGTCGGCGAGTGCCGAGCGCGGCAAGGTCGATGGAGAACCCCTGAAGACGATTCTCGAGTACGCCGAAGAACGCGGTTTATCGACGGGCGTGATCACCGACGACTCGCTGGCTGGCGCCACGCCGGCCACGCTTTACGCGAAGGCCAACAACCGCTCTTTGACCGCTGCGATCTTCAAGCAGGCGTTTACGCCGCGATATGGAGACGGCGTGGACGTCATGATTGGCGCCGGCCGGGGAGCCATCGCCAAGGCGCTCGCCGCGGAGGGCATCGACCTCGACGGGTTCGCGCGTGAGAAAGGCCAACCTCTAGTGTCGACGCTCACCGACGTTGCGCCTGCGGCCACGCGGGCGATCGTGCTCCTCGATTCAGCGAGCTTCGATCTCGACGAGGCGGTGCGAACCGCGATTCGCATCCTCTCGCGGAACCGCAAAGGGTACTTCCTGATGGTCGAGTCGGACGTGCACACCGACCGCGTCCGGCGCGGCCTGGACAGGCTTGTAGCGTTCGATCGCGTGATCGAGCGCACAGCGCAGCTCGCGCGGCCGGACACACTGCTGTTGTTCACCGCGGACCACTCCTTCGATTTGCGCCTTCGCGGTGGACGGCATGGCACGCCGCTTCTCGATGGTCTGGAAGCGGCCGAAGCGGCCGCTCCCCAAGGTCCGCTGAGGATCCCTGCCTTGCGGATGGACAACGGCCACACCGGCGAGGAAGTGCTGGTCGCCGCGCAAGGCCCGGGCGCCCACCGCGTGCGCGGGTATATGGCGAACACCGATCTGTTCCGCGTGATGATGGCCGCCTATGCGTGGCCGTTGCCCAAAGCGACGCAAACGACCGCGCCACCCGCCAGGCCCAGCCGTTGAAGATTCGCGAATCGTGATCGGCTCTGACTGACTGGACCGCGTCGCAGCGGGTCAACGTGCGGCCCGCTCAGGAGTTGTGGATCAACGACCTGCCGCGCCACCGCCCCGGGTGCTTCGCGTCGGTTCGCCGAATGACGGTAGCTAACCGGAAAGCTAACGAACTCGGTGGTACTCCCGATCACTCGGCGGGATGGCCGGCCGTCGAAACCGGCAAAGGAGACCCGATGGGTGTGTTGCGCAGGATGTTCGGTCCGAGCCGCAAGGAAATCTGGCAGCAGCTGAGCACGCAGATAGGCGCACGTTATGTCGACGGCGGCGTGTGGAAGGGGGACAAGGTAGAGGCGAAGCACGGGCAGTGGACCGTGACGCTCGACACCTATGCGGTCTCCACGGGCAAAGCCACGATCGTCTACACGCGCATGCGCGCGCCGTACGTGAACCCGGACAGCTTCCGGTTCACGATCTACCGGCGTGGCTTCTTCAGCGACATCGCGAAGCGGTTCGGGATGCAGGACGTCGAGGCGGGCGATCCTGCGTTCGACGAGGCCTTCATCGTCAAGGGCACAGACGAGGGTCGGATCCGATCGCTCTTTTCCGATCCGCGTCTCCGCGAGCTCGTCGCGCGACAGCCGGAGATCAGCCTCACCGTCAAGGACGACGAGGGCTGGTTCGGCCCGAGTTTTCCGGACGGCGTCGACGAACTGCACTTCACGGTCGTCGGGGTCATCAAGGATGTGGAGCGGCTGACGCTGTTGTACGACCTCTTCGCGGAGACACTCGACCAGCTATGCCGGATCGGCTCGGCGTACGAGACCGATCCCGACGTCACGGTCTGAGGGTTGTGGCCGCGGGCGGTTGGCAGCATCGCGCAATCCCAGCAGGCGAGCCTGGATTGCTATTATGACTATTTCTAGTCATGATAGCACCATGAAGCAAGTGCGTATCGCCGAGCTCAAAGCGCGGCTCAGCGAATACCTGCGTGCCGTACGGCGCGGCGAGAGCATCGCGGTCCTCGACCGCGACACACCGGTCGCCCAGATCGTACCGATTCGCGAACGGACAGCGCTCCGCGTACGGAAGCCGCCGCCCGGCACGCCGCCACCCAATCGCGTCGCGCTGCCGAAGCCGGCGAAGCTGAACGTCGACGTCGTTCAACTGCTCCTCGAAGAACGACAGGGGCACCGGTGATTGCTTACGTGGACGCGTCCGTGCTCCTCCGCGTGGCGTTGCGGCAACCGGACGCGCTGCCCGAGTGGCGGAACATCCAGCGGGGTGTCTCGAGCGCCCTGGTCACGACTGAAAGTCTGCGTACCTTGGATCGGCTCCGTCTGCGCGCGAACTTGACGGACGCGGAGGTCGCGCAGCGCCGGGGGACCATCCTGCAGCTGATCGCGTCCCTCGAATTGGTCGAGATCGACGCCGTGGTCCTCGACCGGGCTGCCCAGCCGATGCCCACGGAGCTCGGCACCCTTGACGCGATCCACCTTGCAACCGCTCTTCTCTGGAAAGAGATGGCGCGCGTCGATCTCGTCATGGCCACTCATGATGGGGCCCTCTCGATGGGCGCTCAGGCCCATGGCCTGCCCGTGGTGGGTGTGGCGCGGTCCTGAGGTAACCGGACACAAAGCTCGCGGGCGACAGCGATGATCGGCTGACGCGTCACTGGCTAAGTCTGAAGCGCCGGCCTGCGTTCGACGAAGGTCACCGGTTCCAGACGCGGCCCTCCGGGGTGCCGCCTGGCTTCCCAGGATGATGCCCAGAGAAGCACGGGGCCGACGCAGCGGTTCACGAGCCACGAGCCGAGGCCAAACTCGCTCTCGATGTCCACGCGCAGAAGGCGGATGCGTTCCGCGATGACAGGGTTCGATGTGCGCAGGTAGTGTTCCATCGCCCAGAGCGCCGCGCCGTACCCGCCACGGAGCTGTCTGGCCGCCACGGCCACCCGCGCGCGCACCCGCGGGTCGTCATCAGCACGATACCGGCGCCACCCGTCGAACATCGTGCGCATCAATCGATAGAGACTCGGACCGTTGCGCTCGAAGTCCAGCCGAAAGGCCCTGTCCAGCAGCACCTTCGACTCATCGCGCGAAATGGCTGCGTGCCGGAAGTTGAACTTGAACTGGCCGTGAATATCCGCGATATCAACGTCGCCGAGCATCCGTCCTTCCGCGGTCACTTGCGCGTGGAGCGGCGTGCCAGGCATCGGGGTGTACAGCATGAACTGGTGGAAGACGGTATCGTGGGCAATCGCGCGGTCGATGTCGGCGCCGATGTTCGACGGCGTGTGATGCTCCAGGCCGATGATCGTCGACCCGTGGACGCTTATGCCGTGTTTGCGGAGCTCACCAACCAGCCCGAGCGTGTCCGCGCCGTCGAGCTTCTGGTAGTCGTTCTCTGCCGCTTCGAGCCCGAGCCAGATCCACTCGACGCCGAGTTCCACGAGCTGACGGACGTCATACTTGCGAATGGCGTTCGCCGACGAGAACACATACAGCGCCCATGACTTCCCGTGCGCCTTCATGCACGCGAGCAGCTCCAGGGCGCGGCGTTTATACAGCAGGAAGTTCTCGTCCATCATGAAGAACGACGTGACTCCAAGCTTGCGCTCGATGTCACGCATGACCTGGAAGAGGTCCTCGCCCCGTTCGTAGAAATTGACGAACCGGCCCTTGCCGCCGAAGAACGCGGAGGTCGAGCAGAAGTTGCAGCCGAGGGGGCATCCGACCGACGGCACGATGGTCGCCGACGGGCTTCCACCTCCGCGAGGACTCGGCAGGCCCAACACGCGAAATCCGAAGGACGACGGAATGACCGGGTGCACCAACGGCCGATCCGTGCTCTCTCCAAGAAACCGGCGCATCCACGCCACGCCCTCGCCTCTCACGATGTGGTCCGCGTCGATCATCCCTTCGATGTCGGGGATCGCGGTCACATGGCCGCCCACGACGATGGTCGAATGCGGCGAATGCTCGCGCACCAGCCGGCACATCTCACGGACCTTGCCGACATTGACGACAATCCCCGAGATTCCGACGATGTCGTACTCGTGCGTCTGGAGCTCTCGGACGAACCGCTCGCGTGTCGGGAAATCGAGCAGCGTGGTCGACGCGGCGATGTTCTCGCGGATGAACATCAGCCCCCAGCTCCGGTGGAACATCCTCAGCGAGAACGGCCCCTGCTCGCGCGTGACCTGGTTGTGGTACAGCTCCATCGGATTGATCCGGCGGGAGCCGTATTCGTCGTCCTGGGCGAACGGTTTGAAGACCGAGGAGAGCAGCACGCGCGCCTGCGTGCCCATCGGATGCACCATCGATTGTCCCTCTGTGTATGCCATCTGGCTGATCATACGACGGAGGGCCGCAGGCGAAACGCGGCGACAGAACTCTTACATTCGGCGGCGATGGGCGTGAAGGCGCGACGTGAAGACAGGCTGCGCCGCCACTCTGAGCGCTCGACGCCATAACTCGTACCCGTAGAAACGCAGCGTTCTCGGCGCCAGCAACGCCGCGTCGTCCGGGGTGACGACGAGGCTCACCTCGATGTTGGGCGCGAGCCCGATGGGCAATCGATGGCGGCGGCAGGCGTCATACATCGCCGCCATGACCTGACGCACCTCGTCGTAGATGGGCGGCGGCCAATCCGCCATGTCCGAGCCGATCGTGGGCCGGAAGATGCAGACTGTGGGGAAGGCCCCGGCGGACGCGATGCGCTCGATGCCCTGGATCGTATTCTCGATGGGCTCGATACCCACGATGATCTCGCCGGACACGGCGCCACGCGGCAACAACCGCGCGCAGTGTTCCAACGCGTCGAAAAACAAGGGCTGTCCCAGCATCCGCGCCTTGCCGGGACAGATCCGCGCGAACCACTCCTCGTCGAGGAGCTCCATACAAAGCGAGAAGTGATCGACGCCGAGGTCTACGAGGCGATCGTAACCGGAGAAATCCCGCTCGGGCGTGAGCTGCACGCCGACCAGCAACCCGACATCCTCCTTCACGGCTCGAACGAACGGCTCGGCCAGAGCCAGGCCGCGTGAGCCCTGAAATCCGCCATTGAAGTGCACGAACGTGACGTCGGATTGGTCCTTTGCGGCCCAACAGGTCTCGACGACGTCTTCGACGGTCTTCTGGGCGATTTCCGCGCAGCCGACGTTTTGGCCCGTGGTGCAAAAGCGGCAGTTCACGGGCGGGTGGTAGTTCCAGAACGCGCAGACGGGGTTGATGTAGATGCCGAGGCATGTCCCCTGGAGGACGCCGATCTTCGACATCGGCACGTCGCGCGACGTGAGCCGCCGGTACCACGGGGGTTCCGGGGGAATTCGCACGGCATATCGCTCGCCGTTGCGCCCGTCAACTAGCTCGTAGCCGCCCGCGGGCGAGCCTTCGAGGACATACGGAGAGATCTGGGCAAACGGCTCGGCGACCGGCGCGTTCATCCAGATTTCTGGCTTCAGCCGTGAGCCGGTCGGGATGACGAGCTCCAGCCCGGATCCCAGGCCGGCGCGCGTGCGCGAGAGAGCTCGCGCGCCATCGAGCGGGACCTCCGGGGGAACCCGCAGCCCGCGGCAGAACAGATCGATCTCCAGCTCGCAGGCGTTCAGCGGCACCGCTGTTCCTTTCCTGAGCGCACCATTCTGGAAAGATGGCACCGTGCTGCGGTCAAGCAACGACGGTGCCGAGTGGCGCGTGCTCGCGTGCCCCTTCGGCGTCCCCTCCGTGCACTCGAGCAGCTCGCGCACGTGCCCGCGTCAGCTGTCGGAATTCCGGCGTACCGCCGGGATCGGGCTCGCCTGCCCTACCAACCACTCCGCATGGCACGCTCCTTGCCCCGACGATCTTCGACCGCATGCTCGTCACTGCATGCGCGCTCATTATAGGCGCGAACGCAGGACTACGCCTCCGCCATCACCTTCGCCGCTGATCATGTGCCGTGCGCACGTCATTCCTGTGCCTTGCTCGGACTGGTCGTGCCCAGTTCGAGTCACATCAGCCCTCTGAGTGACTTTTGTCGTGCGCCTCGCTATCGTAGGCGCACGATGACTCGTGCCGTCGGTGGTCTCGTAATCGTCTCAGCGCTCCTCGCGGGGTCTGTGGCCGCTCAGCCGCGTTGGTGGATGG
>CAYZBZ010000105.1:1289-13203 GCA_964476725.1 uncultured Vicinamibacterales bacterium | reverse complement strand
CGCTGGGGTGGAGGCCGGGGTCCCCGGCGCGCGTTCTGTGCGCGCTGGGGTGGAGGCCGGGGTCCCCGGCGCGCGTTCTGTGCGCGCTGGGGTGGAGAGACGCGCCTGCGCGGCCAACGACATGGGAATGTTCGCAAGGCTATCAACACGCCAAAGGCAGTGTCAATGCGCGTTCCCGGCGGGTAGTGGGTCCGTTTCAAATTAGGATAGCGCGGCCCATCCCAAAAGTACAGCCTGCCCGTGCGATAATCGGGACATGCCTAAACGCTCAAGCACGGCCAAACCGAAGGCTAAACGACCTGGGACCGCGAGAGAGCACGACTTCATGACCGTGGCGCGGCGCGTGGTCGAGCAGGCCATTGGAGAGCAGCTGGACGGCTCGCCGTTGCAGGACAGGGATGCCGGCAAGAATCCGGCTGCGGTCGCGTTGGGGAAGCTTGGAGGAGCGAAGGGGGGCGCGGCCCGCGCCAAGGTGTTGACCAAGGCGCGGCGCGTGGCAATCGCGAAGAAGGCGGCCGCGGCGCGGTGGCAGAAGATCTAGTCGAACAATCCGGGCTGTTCTCCGAATAGCTTTTTGAAGTAGCCCTCGTACTCGACCTTGTCCTGAGAAATTCTGGCGATGCCGAGAAGTTGCCCCAGTTGCTGGCGAATGGCTTTGACGCCGACCTCAGAGAGGAATTGGTGCAGCTTTTTGTAACGCTCTTGGCTGCCGGCTCGTTGCGCCTGCGCGAGCTCGTACACCCTCCCATTGCTCTTAGCCAGTGGGTGGTAGACCTGCGCGACCGTTAAGTGCTTGAACTTCCAAGGCTTGTTACGATTGGGCCTCGGTAGTTCGTAAAGCCGATACCACTCTTCGTAAAGCTGGTCAGGGAACTCCTTTTCGTACTCCCTAGCCTCCTCTTTCGCTCGACCGTCCGCATGACCGGCGTGTCCAAGAACGCCATCGCTCGGCTGCTTCTGGCGCTCGGCCCGGCGTGCGTGAAGTATCAGGACTCGACACTGCGCAACCTGACCTCCAAGCGGATTCAGTGCGATGAGATTTGGTCGTTCGTTGGGGGCAAGGACAAGAACATTAGCGAAGAGAAGAAGGACAAGGGCCTCGGCTCGGTGTGGACGTGGACGGCTATCGACGCCGACTCCAAACTGATCGTGTCCTGGCTGCTCGGCTCACGCGATGCGGGCTCGGCGTACGAGTTCATGCAGGACGTGGCCGGTCGGCTTCGTAATCGCGTGCAGCTGACGACGGACGGCCACAAGCCGTACCTCTCAGCCGTTGAGGATGCGTTCGGCGCCGACATCGACTACGCAGTCTTGCAAAAACTCTACGGCGCGGAGCAGTCCGATGAGAAGCGATACAGCCCGGCCGTATGCATCGGCACGAAGCTGGAAACGATCACCGGTACGCCAGACCCGAAGCACATTTCCACGTCGTACGTAGAGCGTCAGAACCTCACGATGCGCATGTCGATGCGGCGGTTTACCAGGCTGACGAACGCATTCTCAAAGAAGATCTCCAACCACTCGGCAGCCGTGGCCCTCTACTTCATGTATTACAACTTCGGGCGTGTTCATCAGACGCTGCGCGTCACTCCGGCCATGGAGGCTGGCGTCACGGATCACATTTGGTCGGTCGAGGAAATCGTTGCATTGTTTGATTAGAAGGAGGCTGTTTATGAAGGCGATCCGTTCAATTGGCTTGGTATTGCTCGGCGTGGCCCTCGGTGCGATCCTGACGGGGTCGATAACCGCGAGCCCCCCACAGATAAACAGCCAGGAACGACTGACCTTTATGGCGCCACGCCCCCAGACTCGCGGATCGAATCTGACCTTCATCTACGACAACAAGAGCGGCGCATGCTGGCTTGGGATTGAGTCGTCGGGGGGCGTAACCGCACTTGCGAGCGCCCCGAAGGAATCCTGCCAACAGTAAGGCTATTTAGGGTGGGTCCGTTGAAACGGACCCACTACCTCCCGGCGCGATTGGCAATCTGCGCCGCGCTGGCCGCCCCCTCGCTGCTCTCCGGCCCCGACGCGCCCATCGCCTTCGCGGACGTCACCGCTGAAGTCGGCGTGGGCTTCGTCCACGCCGGTTCGCCTACCAGCGAGAAGTATCTGATCGAGACTATGGGGGCCGGCGTGGCGATGCTGGACTACGACAACGACGGCCGCCTCGATCTGTTCTTCGTCAACGGCGCCGCGCTCTCCGACCCGATGCCAGGCGGCGGACCTCCTCCCGACAAGCGGGACGGCCGCTTTCACAACCGGCTCTATCGTCAGACCCCGGATCGCCGTTTCGAGGACACGACGAACCGTGCTGGCGTCGCCGGGACGGGATACGGAATGGGCGTGGCGTCCGGCGACTACGACAACGACGGCGATCCCGACCTCTACGTCACCGCGTACGGCGGCAACACGCTGTATCGCAACAACGGCGACGGCACGTTCACCGACGCGACCGTCGAGGCCGGCGTCGGCGCCAGCGGCTGGTCGGCAAGCGCGGCCTTCGTCGATGCCGACCACGACGGACGGCTGGATCTCTTCGTGACCCGCTATCTGGACTGGTCGTTCGACACCAACGGCTTCTGCGGTGGGGTGGAGCCCGGGCGTCGCGCTTACTGTCACCCCGATCGCTACCGGGGCGTCACGTCGCTGCTCTACCACAACGAAGGCGGCACCCGGTTCACGGAGATCGGCGCGCGCGCGGGTATCGCCGATGCGGCGGGCAAGTCGCTGGGCATCGCGATCGCCGACTTCGACAGAGACGGTCGAATCGACATCTTCGTCGCCAACGACTCGGTGCGTGAGTTCCTGTTCAGGAATCTGGGCGGCGGGCAGTTCGAGGAGGTCGCCCGGGCCGCAGGCGCCGCGTACGACCAGGACGGTCGCGCCTTTGCCGGCATGGGCGTGGTGTTCGACGATCAGGATAACGACGGCTGGCCCGACCTGATCGCCACCACCCTGTCAAATCAGCTGTACGCGAACTTCCGCAACGAACGCACCGGCACCTTCACCTACGCGACGCACGCCACGGGCCTTGCCGCAATCACACGGCTGCGGTCCGGCTGGGGACTGGCGCTGGTTGATGCCGACAACGACGGATGGCGCGATCTGCTGGTCGCGCAGGGGCACGTGCTCGACACGGTGGAGCTCACAACGCCGCACATCACCTATCGGCAACCCTTGCTGGTAGCTCGCAATCTCCACACACGCTTCGCCGATGTGTCGAGCACGGCCGGCGCGGCTTTTTCCGTGCCGCGCGCATCGCGCGGTTTGGCCGTGGGCGATCTCGACGATGACGGCCGAGTGGACGCGGTCGTCAACACCCTGAATGGACCAGCCGTCGTCCTGCGCAACGTCACGAAGGATCCAGGACACTGGATCGGGGTACGGCTCACCGGCACGCGGAGCAACCGCGACGGCCTTGGCGCGACGGTGGAAGTGACGACCGACCGTGGCCCGACGCGGATGGCCACCGTGAACACGACGGGCAGCTATCTGTCCGCAAACGACCGCACGGCACACTTCGGGCTGGGCGCTGCCTCCCGCGTGACGTCTGTGCGCGTGCGATGGCCGAGCGGCGCGGTGCAGGTGGTCGACACCCCCCCGATCGACCAGGTGCTGACCATCACCGAAGCGTCGAACTAGCCGCCAACCCGAAGCGTAGCCCGCAGCGCGTTACCGCACGTACGGCACGGCCTCGATGATCCGCAGAAACTCCTGGGCCCGCGCTTCGCGCTTCTCGATCAGCGCAGCGACCCTGGCCGCCTGTGCCTCCCGGCGTGGATCCTTCGTCTTGGCGTAAAGCGTCGCCAGGTTCACCGATGCCGCGTAGTGTTCCGGGTCGATCGACAGCGCCTTCGTGAGCGATTGTTCCGCTTGCCCGTACGCCTTCGAGCGTGTCTGAATCAACCCCAGTTCCGCCCACGCATCGGCAAGGCCCGCGTTGAGCTGCAGGGCCCGCTCGATCTCGCGGCGGGCCGTCATGAGGTCGTTGGCCTGCCGTGCGATGCGCCCGAGAAAATAGTGGGCGCCGGTGGCCGTTTCAGGCGCACGCGCCGCGCGTTCGAGTTCAGGCCGGGCCTCCTCGAACTGATTGCTGTAGAACCGCGCGGCGCCCAGTGCGAAGTGGCCACGCGGATCGTCCGGTTTGAGCCGCACGTACTTCTCGAAGTATGGCAGCGACTCGGACGGCTCGTGCCGGTGCGTGGCCACGGCGCCCATGGCGTAGTTCACCAACGGGTTGTCGGGATCGAGCTCGACCGCCTTTTTCATTGACTCGTACGCCTCACGGACCAGGTTTTCCTCGACGCATACCATGCCAAAGAGAAAGTGGACCGTCGCGTTTGCCGGCTCGAGCGACCGCGCGTGCGCCAGGTAACCAAGCGCCCGCTGGTAGTCCTTCAGCTTCACGGCTGTCCGGGCAAGTTCCATCAGCAGCGGCGCCGAGGCGCCTCCGGCAGCGACCGCCCGTTCGAGCACGTGGCGTGCCTCGGCAAACCGGGCCCCGCGCACGTGAATCGCCGCCAGGGCCTGAAGGGCACGAGGCGATGCCAGCGCGCGACGGTCCAGCGCGTCGAGCATGAGGGCGGCCACGCCGTCGCCCGGACCAATCGGCACGGCCGGGAGCACTGCGAGGACATCGGCCTCCGTCAGCGCCGGATGCGCCGCCAGGGCGTCGACGACCACGCGTGCCGTCGCCGTGTCGCCCAGGCCGCCCAGGTCGGCGGCAAGAACCGCAAGCGCCTGCGGGCGTTGTCGGACCTCCTCCGGCAGGCGCTCGAGCATCGCGCGGCTGGCGGCAAACTGCCCGTGGAGCGCCAACAGAAAGCCGCTTTGGAACAGCCCCTCGACGCTGCCGGGCTCGGCGTCCAGCAGTCGGCGGTAGATCGCAATCGCCTTGGCGCGCATCGCGGGATTGCCGTCGGCCCGCTCCTGATAGAGGCGTCCGAGGTTCTCGTACGAGGCGGGGCTTTGCGGGGCGAGGCGAATCGCCGTCTGAAAGTGCGCCTCTGCCGACTCGAAGGCGCGCTGCTGGGCGGCGATGACGCCGGCCAGGTTGTGCAGCACGGGATCGGCGGGATGCGCCTTCAAGGCCGGCTCGACCACACCACTGGCCGCGCCCAGGTCGCCGCGTTCGAGGAGAACCGCGATCTGCTGGAGCGTTGCCTGGTTTGCGAGGTTGTTCGCGAGGTTGTCTTGCCGGCGCGGCGAGGCCGCCCCGAATGACGCCAGACACAGAACGAACGCCAGCGCCGCGATGCGGTCACACATACGCGAGACGTTCACCGCGATGGCGCGCTCCGGGCGTCGTGCAGTCGCTCGAAGATAGTCATTGCCGCGTCGGCCTCGGCGGTGCGACCTTGTCGCCGGTAAATGCGTGACAAGGCGTAGTACGGCTCGGCATAGGCCGCGTCGGCCGATGTCGCCTGCCGTAGCGCCTTCACCGCCTCGGTCATGCGACCGCGTTCCTCCAGCAACGCGCCGAGCTGGTAGTAACCGGGTGCGAAGTGCTGATCGTGTGTCAACGCCTCGCGAAACAAGGTCTCGGCCTCTTCCAGTTCCCCGCGCGTGCGGAGCAGGATGCCGAGATTGAGCGCAGGCCACGCGGAAGGCGCCTCGTGGTCAAGGCGGTTGAGCCGCACCGCCTCGCGGTGGTGCGGGATCGCCTCGTCGGACTGGTTGAGCGCTTCGTAGCAGAGGCCCAGGTTGTCGTGCGCGCGGGCAAACGCCGGCGCCTGTGCCACGACGTCCTGCAGCCGGCGAATCGCCGAGGCGTACTGGCCGGCATCGTAGTCCAGCCGAGCAAGCCAGTACGGGTGGATCACGTTGGCGGGCTCGGCCAGGGCGAGGCGTTCCAGCTCGGGACGCGCCCATTCGCCGCGTCTCATCGCGATGTAGGCCAGGGCAAGCTGCAGCCGCGCGTGATTGTCGAGCGGGCCGAGGGCTTCGGCTTTCTTGAGCGCGATGGCCGCGTTGAGGGGCTTGCGGTCCATCATGAAGACGGCGGCGATCTGTGTGAGCAGTTGGGGGGACGTCGGCTGCCGCGCGATGGCGTCGGCGAGCAGCCGTTCGGCGCGCTCGTAGTCCCGAGCTGCCAGTGCCCTGTCGATCTCGGACCTGGCGGGCCCCACCTTCCTGGGCGGCGGACCGGCGCTGATCTCCTGCTCGAGCGTCGACATCGTTGGTGCCTGGGGTGCCTGGGGTGCCTGGGGCGCCTGGGCCGCCGCAGACACCGGTGCCAAGCCGAAGAGCATCAGCGGCACGGAGAGCCACGTCGATGTCTGCATGGGCGTTGCCTCGTCACCGCACCGGCGACACTAGCGCGGCTTGCGCGCGGCCTCGACGGTGGCCTGCAAGGCGCGCGCGTCCTTGCTGTCCGGCACGAGAACCAGCGCGCGCGCGACGGCGCGCGCGGCCTCGTCCAATCGTCCATCAGCCAGATAGATCCGCGCAAGCGCCAGGTGGACATCAGCGAGGGTCGCATCGCGACCGATGGCGTCCTGGAAGGCGCGTTCGGCCAGGTCCGCTCGTCCCTGCTCGAGGTATTCGCGGCCGAGGGCCTGGCTGAGACGGGCCGCCCGTGGATTGATCGCCTGGATCCGTGCGTGTGCCCACTGCGACAGCCTCAGGTAGGCCTTGCCCAAACGGTAGGCATACTCGGGATTGGCCGCGGCCAGCGTCAGCAAGAGCAAATGCCAACGCCGGCCGGAGCAGGACGCGACTCAACGACTAGAACTCGAACCGCGCCGCGAGCTGCATGGTACGTGGGTCGGTGACCGAGCCGTTCCACTTGCCGAAATCCGGGCTCGCCAGGTCGTTGGTGAACGCCAGCCCGCCAAACTGGCCGGGATTGCTGAACATGTGCCAGTTCCACAGATTGAAGATCTCGAAGCGGATCTGGAAGTTCGTGTTGCCGGGCATGCGGGTGTTCTTGATGAACGACAGGTCCTGGTTGTGATACCCGAACGCGCGCACTGAATCCTCGATCCGGTTGCCCTGGCCGTAGTAGAAGTTGAACGCATCGACCGACTCGAAGGCGTCCTTGTTGAACAGCGGGCCGTTGGCCGGGTCGAAGCTGCCCTTGTCCTGTGCAAAGACGGCCCCGAGGTTGGTGATCGCCGGAATGCACCCGGCACGGAACGCGCCAGGCACGTTGCAGAAGTCCGACCGGAAATACAGCGGCAGACCGGACGAGTACTTGAAGATCGTGCTCATCTGCCAGCCACCGACCAGCGCGTTTGCGAGGCCGCCCCCGTTCAGGTATTTCTTGCCCTGGCCGAAGGGCAACTGGTAGACGAACGCCGCTGACAGCACGTGCGGCGTATCCGTTGCCGCGATCGCTTCGTTCCGGCCCCTGTCGAACGGGGAGATCACGCCCTGCGCGCCGCTATCGGCGACTGCGCCGCGCTGCGTGTTGTCCGAGCCGCTCGAAATCGTCTTCGACAGCGTGTAGGTGACCAGCCCGTAGATGCCGTCCGAGAACCGCTTCTCGAGCTTCATCTGCAGCGAGTTGTAGTGCGACGACCCGTGGTTCTCGTTGAGGCCCTGCAGGTTGTCGCAGTACTGCGGGAAGGGCCGCAGCGCCTGCGCGACCGAAGGCGCACAGCCGGTCATCTGCTCCACCCATCCGGCATACGGCAGCGGCACGCCGTTGAGGCTCGTCATGCCGGGTGCGAACTCGTCGTAGAGTGCGTCGCCCATCGACAGGTTGCTCGGGTCGATGGCGTTGAGCGGGTCGATGCTCGACGGCAGCCGGCGCCCCGCGCTGCCCACGTAGGCCACGCTCAGCGAGAGATTGCGTCCGAGTTCGCGGTCCACGGTGATGTTCCATTGGTGCGAGTACGGGCGCTTGTTGGCGTCTACCGGGCGGTACAACAAATCCTGGCCGTTCCTGTAGTCGGACTGGATGAGCGGCGGCCGCTCGAAGTTCTGGGGCAGGCCCTGCTCGAGGAAGAACGCCGGCTGGATGCCGCCGAGACTGGTGTTGAACGAGGGCGTGGTCGAGAAGCCATCCTGCGAGATGCCTCCGCCCCAGCCCGGATAGAACGCCTGCATGTAGAAGATGCCCCACCCGCTGCGGATGATCGTCTTCTCGCTGAGCCTGTAGACGGCGCCGAACCGCGGAGCAAACCCGCCGTAGAAATCCTTCTCGGGATAGCGGTCGCCATAGCTGGCCGGCCCATAGCCGTCGCCGGCAAAGGCGAGTCGCCCGGGGCGGCCGCCGGCGCCCGGATTGGCCCCTGTCGGATCGAAGAAGGAGAACCGATCGTACTTCTCGGATGACGGCGAGTAGTAATCCCAGCGCAGCCCGTAGTCGACCGTGAGCTTGTCGTTCACGCTCCACGTGTCACCGCCGAAAAAGATCCACGCGTTCTGACGGGGATAGGCGGAGTCCACCGCGCGGAACGTCGCACTGGCGCTGTCGACGGCGCCCAGCAGGAAACTGGCGACGGGGCTGCCGCTGTTGACGCCAAGCAGGCCCGTGGAGCCACGCCCGAACGTGAAGCTGCCGGCCTGATTGCTGTTGCCATGGATGTTTCCCATGATCTTTCGGTATTCCATCCCGACCTTCAGCGTGTGCGCGCTCTTCGTCCACGTCACCGAGTCATTGATGATGAACGTCGGCCGTGTCGTCACATTGCCGATGTTGACGCCCGCGCTGGTGCCGAACTGGGCGAATCCGTCGCTGAAGGACATCTGTGGCGGCACGTTGTATCCCGCCACCCCGCGGATCTGCGGGAAGTCCTCGACGAAGTCTTGGTTCACCGAGCCGTACCCCTCGTTGCGGTTCAGGTATCCCATGGACATGTGGTTCAGCAGGTTGCTGCTGAAGGTGCGGTCCCAGTTGAGCCGGCTGACCCACGAGTTCTGCGGGTCGGAGTAGGACTCGCTGGCGATGGACTGCGGCAGGACCGACACGAACTTGGCCGGCGCGCGCTGGTGCCATACGCTCGTGAAGATGTGGTCGCTGTTCTTGATCTGCAGGTCGAACCGGCCCATGTAGTAGTCGGAGTCGCCGAGGATCGAGTCTGGAATCGCCGGCCCGAGGTAGTTGTTCAACGGGCCGCCGCTGGTCGGAGTCGGCAGCGCAGCCAGCCACGGCCGCACCAGCGGGCTGATGCGATTCGCGCAGATCACATTGGGCGTGTTGCCGTCGCAGCCCATGAACTGATCCTTGCTGAAGCCCCCGTTTCCATCGGGACGGATGGTCAACGGATCGTAAATGGGAATCAGGTTGCCGCTCGCATCCCGCCAATCTCTGAAGTCGCCGTTGCGCTCCAGGACCGAAGGGATCGACAGCGTGGGCTGGTTCGACCCGCCCGTCTGCCGGTAGCCCTCGTAGTTGAAATAGAAGTAGCTCTTGACGCTGTCGGACCAGAGGATCGGCAGCTTGGCGGGGCCGCCAATGTTGCCGCCGTAGTTGTTGCGCTTGAACTCGGGCTTGTCCGACGCGCCCCACTGCGTAGCCTTCAGCGAGTCGTTGCGGTGGAACTCGAAGCCCGCGCCGTGAAACGAACTGCCACCGGACTTGGTGACGGCCATGATCTGTCCGGAGGTCGACGACCCGTACTCGGGCGCGTAGTTCGAGGTCAGCACCTTGACCTCACTCACCATGTCGGGCGACATCGGGAAGTCCTGGAAGATGGACACCATCCCGCCCTGGCTCATGAAGCCCTGCTGCATGCTGACGCCATCAAGCGACGCCTCGTCGCCGGACTGCAGGCCGCCGTTGATGCGTGCGTCGAAGGCGTTGTTGCCGCCGCCTGTGCTGACGCCGGGCATCAGCGTGGCAAACGATGCTGCCGCCCGCGGGCCGCTGTTCATCAGCAGCGGAAGCTGATTGAGGGTTTCCGGCGAGATCCCATGCTCCTGGGTGCCCGTGACGCTCAGGACCGAGGACCCGCCGACCACCTCGACGCGCTCCTGCTGCCCCCCGATGGGCAGCGTGATGTCGACACGTTGCACCGAGCTCAACGTCACGTCGATGTCGGGACGCGTCACCTGCTGGAAGCCGCTTTTGATGGCCTCGACCGCGTACTTGGCGGGCGGCAGATTGCGAAACGCATACTCGCCGCTGGCACCTGAGACTGCTGTAGCGATGGTCTGGTCGGTGGCGATGTTGCGAAGGGTCAGGGCCACCTCGGCGACCACTCCGCCCGACGAGTCCTTGACGACTCCCGTGATGGCGCCGTTGACGCTCTGGCCCGAAGCGGCCGCAGGGATCAGCAGCAGCAGGGCCAACACCGAACTTGCGAGGGGCCGACGGACCGTCATTGAGACCTCCCCTGACGTGGATGCAGAGCGACCTAACCGACGCCAGCTAGCCGATCTTCGTCACGACGTGACGACCTTGGGCTAGTGGATTGTGTGCGGTGAAGTAACACATTCGTATTAGCAGTGTCAACTTCAGCCTTCGAGCTTCTAAGCCGAGGGTCGCAGGTTCGAGTCCTGCCGGGCGCGCCATCCGCCTCCGCTCGCACTCGATTGCACGCGAGCTATGGCGGACGGCTCATTCCAGGGGCGCGGGAGCGGGCGCAGGCGTGGGCGACGGCCCTGGCGCGGCGGCCGCGGGGCCTTCCCGTCGGTTCACCCGAGTCTTGAAGCGCCATCCCTGCGGCGTTTTCACGAGAGTGTCTTCGTACTTGCTGAACCCGGTGATGACCGGCGGCTGTTCCCCGATGTTGAGAAATATGTTGTAGACGGCTCCGCTCGCGCCCTCGGGTGTCGGGGTGATGACCAGGTTCATGTTCAAGTGCCGCATGTTCGATCCCTTGCGGTTCTTGATGAAGGCCAGCGCACGCGCGATCACGACCGTTGTGCCAGCGGATGTGGTAATGAAACGCCAAGTCGACAGCGAACTCGGCGAGGGGTAGGATGCGACGTTCAACGAGAGCGAAGGAGGATCTGTGAGATCGAGACGGTTCTCGAATATGTCGCGCGGGGCTGCGGCCAGATCGGCGAGATGGAGGATCTCGGCGATAACCTGCGAGTCGTGCGAGAGCGGACGGACATGGACGGCCCTGGGCAATAGCGAGTGGCCCGTCCAGGAGATTGCGAGCCGCCATCGCAGAGCATCATGGAACCCGGATTCCAGTTCGGGAGGTCGCGCGTGAAACGTTCAGTCGTCGGTTGTCTGCTGGTCGTTGGGGTCGTGGCGGTCGGCACCGCGTCAAAATTCGCACGTTCCGCAGTGCGGCTCCGCGAGCCATCGGTCGAGGAGACCGCTTCCCGCGGTGCAGCCATCATGCAGGTGGACCCCGAAAGATTGCCCGACGGCATCCGTCTTCAAACGAAGGACGGATTTCTCACGGTGCAGGTCAAGACGGACTCGATCGTCCGGGTCACGTTCGCCAGAACGCGTGATTTCCGCGCGAACAACATGGTCGTCGTGGGACCCGGCGATACTGGCGCCGCCGCGGCGCTGAACCCGTGCCGGTCCGGACCTCCTGCCGTCAGTGCGCCTCCGGCGCCGAGGTGGACGCTCCGGTCGACCGCCGGCGCCGTGACGTTTTCGACCGCGAAGCTCCGCGTGACGGTCAACCGCGCCGACGGCGCCGTGACATTCGCCGACACGACCGGCCGGACCATTCTGGCCGAAACGCCTGGGACGTTCCCCACCGACGCAGCTGTGTGGCTCGGGGGGGCGCTGCAAATCGACCACTATAAGCAGAACTGGGCCACCGAGTACGACCAGTTCAAGGTACACCTCGAAGCCGGAAAGCGGTATCCGACCAAGATCACCAACAGCACCGGGAACACCCTTCGCCTCCTGTGGAAGACGCCTCCGCCAACGCCGGACACCTCGATGTGGTCGGAGGTCGGTGAGGGGATCGACTTCTACTTCATTCATGGCCCGGAGATCAAAGCGGTCCACGACCAGCACGCGCGCTTCATGATCTCGGTGTGGGGGAAG
>CAYZBZ010000105.1:0-1189 GCA_964476725.1 uncultured Vicinamibacterales bacterium | reverse complement strand
GATCAAAGCGGTCCACGACCAGCACGCGCGCTTCATGATCTCGGTGTGGGGGAAGTTCTATCCCATCACCGAGAACTACAAGGCGTTGAACGCGATCAACGCTTTGTACGTCCCGACGATCAAGGAGGGCACGCGCGATTGGCTGCAGCGCGAGTACACCTTCTACGACGTGCTCGTCATGGACTTCCGGAACGACGCGAAGGCCCGCGACCTCACCGACCAGTACATGTTCGGTCCGGCGTTGCTCGTGAACCCGGTCACGGAATACAAGGCGCGGAGCCGATCGGTGTACGTGCCGAGCCGCACCACCTGGTACGACGCGACCAGGTCTCTGACGATCGGCGCGCGTACGGGGTCCTTCGCCGGGATGCCGTCGACCCGCACGTTCACCGTCGTACTGGTCTCGTCAGGGACGCCGGTCGGCTACGCGGGAAGTCAGGCTCCCGGCAGAACCGTCAACTATCAGGGGACGGCAGTTCGGGTGACGCTCCAGTAAAGTATGCGGCAGAGTGCATTCGCGGACCTTCGCCCGCTGGCCGCGGGCGGCGACGAGCTGCTGGGGATCGAACTGCTCGAGGAGCATGCCAGGCATCTGGCGGCCCTCCTGTCGCTCGCCCGCCGGCGCGGCGGCAGCGGCCGCGCGCACCTGCGAGGACTGAACGAGCACATGCGCGCGCTGCGCGAGGTGTACGTCGTGCTGGCCGAGGACGTGCGCCGCGGTGAGCCCGCCCCACCGGCGGCCGAATGGCTGCTCGACAACTTCCACATCATTTCGGCGACCGCCCGCGACATCCGTCACGACCTGCCCACCTCGTTCGTTCGGCGGCTTCCGACGATCGCGACGGACGAGTTCGCCGGGCTGCGTCGCATCTACGCGCTGGCCCTGGAGCTGATCCGCTGCAGCGCGGGCCGGCTCGACGCTCAGCGGCTGCACCGCTTCATCACGGCCTTCCAGTCGGTGACGCCGCTGACAATCGGCGAGCTCTGGGCGTGGCCGAGCGCGCTGAAGTTGGCGCTCGTCGAGCATCTGCGCGCGAGGGCCGACAGCGTCGCGGCGAGCCGCGGCCACCGCCTCGACGCCGATAGGCTCGCGAGCGCGCTCGAGACGGCTACGCCGGCAGCGTCCGCCTGGCCGGCCGACGTCCATCCCGCCTTCGTCACGCGCCTGCTCCAGCGCTCGCGCGAGTAC
>CAYZBZ010000104.1:0-13358 GCA_964476725.1 uncultured Vicinamibacterales bacterium | reverse complement strand
GGCCCTCGTCGGCGCCCGGGGCGCCGCCGCGCCCCGGCGTGATGGTGAGGGCGCTGATGCTCGCGTTGGCGCGACCGCCGCAGGCGATAAACGCGATGTTCAACTTACTGTTCAGATTCTGGCCCCGCAGCAACGCCGGTGCCCCTGTGACCACCCCGGCGGCCGCCAGGGCCCCGCCGACAAACTCCCGTCGCGTCATTTGACGCTGGCGTGTCTTCTTCGTCGTCTTCTTCATGGCTGTGCTCCTCGCCGCGCGGCTCCCCGCCGCGGATCCATCCCCAGAAATTGCTGGCTACCCTGTCTCCCCGGAACCAATGCGCGTATTCTCATGGATCCGCCCGCGCACGGCAAGAGGGGGACTGCCCCGTCCCGCTACTGAGGCGCTGCCGGCAGGAACGGGAACAGCTGCCGGATCCGCTGCGCGTTGGCCCGCCCACCGTACTCCGAGACCTCGAAGGCCTCGGCGTACTGGATGGCCGCCCCGATCTTCGGCCCGTAGAGTTCGACCAGCTTGGCCCGGAACTGCTTGGCCGGTCCGGCGAACCGGCCGCGGAATTGCTCCCGCACCTGCATCTTGCGCTTGGCAATGGCCCCCGGGTCGGTCGGCACGTTCTGCGGCCCGCCGTTGGCGCCGCCTTCGTAGAACTGCGACTCCAGGGCGTCCACCGCATCCAGCTTCTTCTCAATCACGTCGTCGATGCCGATCACGATGTCGGCCTGGAACGGATTGGGCTTGGTGAAGCCGTCCTGGTAGGACAGGAAGAGGGGGTTGCCCCGGAGCGGGGCCGAGTCGGGCACGAAGAACGGCACCGTCACCATGTAGGAGGAGTCTTGCAGCAACTGGCCGACGGCCCGGTGATCCGGGTGATAGTCGTTCGGCCGGTGGCCCAGGACGATGTCGGCTCGCCACTCGCGGATCAGGCGGGCAAAGGTCCGCCGATTCTCCAGCGTCGGTTCGATCTCGCCGTCGTGGATGTCCAGCACTTCCACGGTGATGCCGAGCATCTTGGCGACGGCCTGCACTTCGTGCGTGCGGCGCTGCGCGAGCGGCCCGCCGGCCTCCCGCCAGTGCCCGATGTCGCCGTTGGTCGCGGAGACGAACTTGACCTGGTGTCCGAGCGCCGCCCACTTGGCGGCCGTCCCGGCCAGCCGCAACTCGTTGTCGTCCGGATGCGCCCCGAAGGCAATGATTCGCAGGGGCGCCGCCTGCTGCGCGGTGACGGGGATCCCGTTCCCCGAGGCGCCGACGAAGATCGCCACCGTAACCGTGATCAGGCCCAGTGTCTTGCTCATATTGCGTCCCCCTGAGGTGGATGTAACCGAGGGTAGTCTACCCCCCGGAGTGCGTCAACACGCCGAAGGGCCTAAGCTGGTACGGTACACTCTTTTCAATGACTGCTCCGACCAGTGCACAACCGGGGCGCAACCAGCCCTGTCATTGCGGCTCGGGCCGCAAATACAAACATTGCTGTCTCGAGAAGGACGACGCACAGGCGGCTGTCGCACGGGCCAAAGCCGCAGCAGAAGCGGCTGCCGGATCGTCCGAGGCGGCCACGTCGGCTCCCACACGAGCACCAAGACCCCAAACGCACCAGCCTTGGAAGGCGACCACTTCTCGTGGCTTCGTCCCGCGCTCGCGGACGCCACGCAAGGTCGGTGGCAGCTGAGCGAGGCCAGCCCGCCGAATCCGCCAACTCACGTTGATCGAGGAAAACGCGGTTTGCATCTTTGGTGTGTTCAGGTTTCATCGGCGCTGCGAACAATCCGCTCCCACCTAGCTGTGTGGGCAGGGCATTCGGCTGAGGCAACGCGGCCAGACATTCTCTTCCAGTCCAGTCATTTCTTGACTTTCTGGTCATATTCTGACAAAAATGTCGCTCGGAAGGGGCCCACCTGTAGGATCGGGCAGCGACCGACCAGCGTCCGGCTCGACATCAGAGGATCGCGAGTCGCATCGTGGGCGTACTACGCCGAGCATTTGCACCAGCCCCTCAGTCGACTGCGGCAGTCATGAGGCTGTAATTTCGAAGGTCTCATCAGGCTGTGGCATGGAGAGATGAAGCCGACAAGTCCGGTGTGGCAGTGCGTCGTCTTCCGCCTTGAAGGACAGCGCTACGCCCTCGACCTGTCGCAGGTCGAGCGTGTCGTCTCCATGGTGGCCGTCTCGCCGTTCCCCAAGACCCCTGCCGTCGTCGCCGGCGTCATTAACCACCGCGGCTCCGTCGTGCCGGTCCTCGACCTTCGGCCGCGGTTTGGTTTTCCGCACCGCGAGTTTGGCCTCACCGATCACCTGCTGCTCGCCCGGACGACCCGGCGAATGTTGGCACTGCCGGTCGACGAAGTCCTCGGCGTGAACGAGGTCCCGGTCGAGAACATCCTTGCCCCGTCCACGCTTCTCCCTGGGGCCGGCTACGTAACGGGAATCGTGGCGCTCGCGGACGGCCTGCTGTTCATCCACAATCTGGAGGCGCTCCTTTCGATGGATGAGGAGCAGCGGCTCACCGAGGCCCTGGAGGATGACAGTAACGAAGTGGACGAATGAAGGTCTCAGAGGAGGTGGGGCGTCGATTCCGCGAGCTGGTCGCCCTACGCTTGGGGCTGGCCTTTCCGGAAGCCCGCCAGACCGACTTGGAGCAAGGACTCCGTCGGGCCTGCCGAAGTTCGCGACTCTCGACACCGGAGCCCTATGTCGCATGGCTGGCCACCTTGTCGGATCAGAGTCCGGAATGGAAACGCCTGGCCAGTCACCTCACCGTCGGCGAAACCTACTTTTTCCGCGACCACACACTCTTCGAAGCGCTGGAGAACCAGATCCTTCCCTCCCTCATCGCCGCGCGCCGCGCGCAAGGGATGTTGCAGCTCCGACTCTGGAGCGCAGGGTGCGCCACAGGCGAAGAGCCCTATTCTCTCGCGATCATCCTCGATCGTCTGCTTCCAGACCGTTCGCGGTGGGCCCTGACGATCCTGGCCACGGACATCAGCCTTGAAGCGCTGCACGTGGCCCAGCAGGGGACCTATCGCCAGTGGTCGTTCCGAAACACCCCCGAGTGGGTTCGGACTCGATACTTCCACCACCGGGATGCGGAAACTTTCGAGATGGCCCCGGGCATCCGCCAGTCGGTCGTCTTCGCGCCGCTGAACCTCAACGACGGCAGCTATCCGTCGGTGGTGACCAATACCGTCGCCATGGATCTGATCGTCTGCCGCAACGTCCTGATGTATTTCACGCCCCAGGCCCAGCGCGCCACCGTGGCGCGGCTTCGGGAGGCGCTTGTGACCGGAGGCTGGCTCGTCGTGAGCCCGGCGGAGGCTTCCGCCGAATTCTTGCGCCCTCTGGTTCCCGTGCAGTGCTCGGGCGCCATCCTCTATCACAAAGAGGACCCGCATCTCCCGGAACTGTATCCGCACGATCGATTGCCCCTCACCGTTAACGCTCAGCCCGCACTGCCTGACATTTCCAATCCCGGGCCCCTGGTAAAAGCGCAGCCCGACCAAGCCGCACTGCCTGCGAGGGATCTGGAGAAGGCTCGGCCCAATGCGGCCAGTCACCTCCAGCGCGCCAGAGATTTGGCCGACCAGGGGCAGCTCGACGATGCCCGTCGTCTCTGCGAGCTGGCGCTGGAGCGCGATCAACTTGACCCGGAAGCGCACTTGCTCATGGCCGCAATCTGCCAGGAGCGCGGAGAAGTCGGAACGGCCGTCGAGGCGCTGCGAAGGGCGATTTATCTCGATCCAGACTCGGCGCCAGCGCACTTTCTGCTCGGCAGTCTCCTGCTCCGGCAGGGAGAGCAGCGGCGTGGGCAGCGCTCCATGGAAACCGCGGTCGGTCTTCTCAGTTCGCGGCCGCGCGATGAAGTGGTGCCCGGCACCGACGGCCTCTCCGCGGGTCCGCTCCTCGACATGGCTCGAGCGTATCTGGAGTTGGGGCGATGAGCGTGTGGCGGAAGAAGAATTTTGGACTGATGCAATCCGCGATCGCGCGGAAGATTGTCGCTCCGCTCTTTCTCACGACCTGTGGGGCTTTCGTCGCGCGTGGCGTCCTCTACTGGTTTCTGAGCCGTACGCGGCTGATCGTCGAGCGATTGGGAGGCCGGGTCTCGTGCGAATCGGACGAGGGCAAGGGCGCGACATTCGAGTTCACACTTCCCAGCGGCGAGGTGAAGCAATGGCAGTGAGTGGGAAGCGCATCCTGCTCGTCGAAGACGATCGGTTCTTGCGGCGGGCGTGCGAAATAGGCCTCCAACGACAGGGCTTCACGGTTGTCACGGCCGCCGACGGAGAAGAAGGACTGCGCCTCGCGTGCACCGAGGCCCCCGACCTGATCCTCCTCGACATACTCATGCCGAGAATGTCTGGAATCGAGGTCCTTCGTGCGCTCAAGGCCGATGAAGGCACCCGGAACATTCCGGTGCTCGTGCTTTCGAACTCGTCTCAGGAGGATTCCATGCAGCAAGCGATGACGCTGGGGGCCATCGGGTACCTCGTGAAAGCCAATCTGTCGCTCGATCAATTGGGCGATCGCGTGGCGAAGCTGCTGGAGGTCTGATCGATGGCGCAGGAGGCACGTCGCATTTTGCTAGCAGAGACCACGATGGAAGAAGTATTCCGGATCGCGTTGTGAAGGAATTCCCGGCAGGTTCGGGCGTTTCGCAGGAAGAAGTTCAGCGCATCTTGATGAAGAGAGCCGAGGCGCTTGCCAGGCCTCTGCAGGAGCGCCCGACCCTCGCCGAGCCGGTGGAGCTCCTGGTTTTTTCGCTCGCGGGAGAGCGATACGCCGTCGACACCGCGCACGTGCAGGACGTCGTCCCGCTACGAGAGATCACGCCTCTCCCGTGCACGCCGTCTTTCGTCCTTGGCGTCGTGAACCACCGTGGGCGGATCCTGCCGGTTCTCGATTTCCGAAGGCTGTTTGACCTCGCGGGTGAAGGGGTTCCCGAGGGCGCCCGGCTCGTGGCGGCGGAAGCGGGAGGCATGAGGTTCGCCATCTTCGCCGACAACGTTGCAGGGATAACTCGCGTGGACATGCGCGACCTGACGCCTCCCCCCGCGACCTTCACCGACGATCAGAAGGCGTGGCTCCTGGGCGTGACAGGAGAAATGGTCGCGGTGCTCGACCTGGAGGCGATGGTTCGCGCGTCCAGAATCGTGGTGAACGAAGAGGTGAGCTGATGATGAAATGGTTTCTGGATCTCTCCACACGCGGCAAGCTGTTCCTGGGCTTTGGACTCATGGTCGTGTTACTGGCGGCCGTCACCATCACCGCGTACACGGGCATCACGGCGCTGCAGCAGTCGCAGAGGCGCCTCTACGACGAAGCCTTTGCTGACGCTACTGATCTCCTGACCATCAGGACCAACCTGAACGGCTTTCGGGCCGCAATGTTGGAGGTGATGTCGGTGACTGCCCGTGCGGATCAGAACGTCTGGCTGCAAGATGCCAATGACCGCGGCAGGCAGATTGACGAGATTTTGCAGCGCGTCATCGACCGCGCGCACAACGATCCAGGATCCGGCCGCAAGTTCGAAGACTTGAGGACCATGTGGGTGGGCATCAGGCAAATGCGGGACACGCAGATTCTTCCCCTGATCGCTGAAGGAAAGACTGAGGATGCGAGGAAGCTCGCCACCGAGGGCGTGCAGGCGGAGCGCTTCGCGACGATGCGGTCCATCGCGCAGCAACTGGGCGACAGCGCAGATGCGGTCGCCAGGACAGCGGTGAACCAGTCCGCGCAACAGGCCAGCGAGTCTGTTCGCCTCTTCCTGGTCATCGGCGTGATCGCCCTGGTCGTCAGCGTCGTGATGGTCGGGTCCTTGAATCGAGCCATTGCTGTCCCTCTCCGGCACATCGCCGGCGTTGCCGAACGCGTGGCGTCGGGCGACCTGGCGGTGACCGTGGCCTCCTCCGACAATCGGGCGGACGAGGTCGGTGTTCTGGCCCAGACCTTCCGGCGGATGGTGGAGAATCTTCGTGACGTCAATCGCCAGATTCGAGAAGGGGTGAACGTGCTCGGCTCCGCTGCCAGCGAAATTCTGACGGCAACAATTCAGGTGGCCGCCGCCGCGACCGAAACGGCGGCGGCGGTCAGCGAGACCACGACGACCGTCGAGGAAGTCAAGCAGACTTCGGCAGTCTCCAGCCAAAAAGCCCGGTCTGTCTCCGACAGCGCGCAGAAGACCGCGCAGGTCTCGCAGGCCGGGAGGAAAGCCACGGATGATGCGGTCGAGGGAATGATGCGCATCCGCGAGCAGATGGAGTCCATCGCGGGCAGCATCGTCCGGCTGAGCGAGCAGAGTCAGGCCATCGGCGAGATCATCGCCACCGTGAACGACCTGGCGGAGCAGTCGAATCTACTCGCCGTCAACGCCGCGATCGAGGCGGCCAAGGCGGGCGAACAGGGCAAGGGCTTTGCCGTGGTCGCCCAGGAAGTCAGAAACCTGGCCGAGCAATCGAAGCACGCCACCGCGCAGGTGCGAGCCATCCTGACCGACATTCAGAAGGCCACGAGCACGGCGGTGATGGCGACCGAACAGGGGAGCAAGGCCGTTGCAGCCGGCATGAAGCGATCGACGGAAGCGGGAGAGTCGATCCGGATCCTGACCGAGAGCATTGGCGAGGCCGCACAGGCGGCGGCGCAGATTGCGGCGTCAAGTCAGCAGCAGCTGGCCGGGATGGACCAGATGGCTCTCGCCATGGACAACATCAAACAGGCGAGCACGCAAAACGTGGCTGGCACGAAACAAACAGAAATCGCCGCGAAGAATCTGCATGATCTCGGGCAGAAGCTGAAGCAGCTCGTCGAGCGGTACACAGTGTAGACAGTGGCGAATCGAAACCAGGACATCAAGACCCGATTGCGGGCCACCTTCCGCGTGGAAGCCGGGGAACATCTCCAGGCGATCACCGCGAATCTGCTGGCTCTCGAACGTGGCCTGTCTCCCGAGCAGACGCGCGAAGTCGTGGAAGCCACTTTTCGGGAAGTCCACACGCTGAAAGGTGCGGCGCGCTCGGTCAGTCTGCCGGACGTGGAGGGCCTTTGCCGGGCGTGTGAGTCGATCCTGAGCCGGATCACGCACGACCAACTCGCCTTCACGCAGTCCGTCGTGAGTGGACTCGAGGAAGCGACAGATCTCGTGGCGCGGCTCGTGAGCGGCGATGAGACGGTCGGATCGGCGCATCAGCTCATCGATCGCCTCGAGCACGCAGCCGCCGGGCCGGCACCGGAAACCGTCGCCGCGGTCCGGGCTCCGATGCCCGCGGTTGAAACTGCCGTCTCGCCCGCTGCCGGTCTCCAGTTCTCCGGCACCATCCGACTCGCCACCGCCACGCTGGATACGCTGCTCCTGCAGGCCGAAGAGCTCATCGTCCCCAAGCTCGCCGCCGGGCAACGGGTCGGCGATGCGAGAGCTCTTGTGGAGAAGGTCGCACGGTGCCGGTCGGCGCTCAGTCGAGCGACGGGCCCCAAAGTGGTGTCCCCCGAAGTGACGAAAGATCTGCGAGCGCTCGAGGCGAGCGCTCGGGAGATGCTGCAGCAGCTCACCCGCGATGAACGCACCTTGTCAGGAGCCGTCGGCGGCCTGCAAGAACGCGTGCGGGGGGTCAGACTGACAGCGGCATCGATCGTGCTGGATCTGTTCCCGCGCATGGTGCGGGATCTGGCCAGGGAATCGGGAAAGCGGGTGGAGTGGGTGGCCCAGGGAACCGAACTGGAGGTCGATCGGAAGGTGCTCGAGGAAATCAAGGACCCCCTGATTCACCTCGTGCGGAATGCCATCGACCACGGCATCGAGCCGCCCGAGGTCCGGGTGCACGCCGGCAAACCGCCCACAGGACGGATCGGAGTGACCTTCGGCGCCGTCGAAGGAAATCGGATCGAGATCCGGGTGGAAGACGACGGCTGCGGGATCGATCCGGCCCAGGTGAGCGAAGCGGCAGTCAGGGCTCGCCTTCTGACCTCTGAGGCGGCCCAGAGCTTGTCAGACGAGGAGGCGCTGGCGCTCATTTGGCGCTCCGGTCTCAGCACGAGCCCCATCATTACGGATGTCTCTGGTCACGGCCTGGGTCTCGCGATCGTCAAGGACCGGGTTGAGCGGCTGGGCGGCCACATCCGGCTCGAGACTCGCCGCGGGAGCGGCACGACGGTCCGGATGGTGCTCCCTGCTTCCATTGCCACCTTCCGCGGCTTGCTGGTCCGAGCCGGTGGACAGTCTTTCCTCGTCCCCACCGAGGCGGTCGAGCGGGCGATCCGCGTCGCTGCGAGTGAGATTGAGCACATCGAGGGACGAGAGGCGATTCGTTGGAACGGCCGCTCTCTGTCTCTCGCCCGGCTCAGCGATCTGCTCGACCTTGCGCCAAACCCGACTCTCCAAGCTCCCGGCTCCAGTCTTCAGCTCCCGACTCCTGTCCGCCGACAGCCCTGTGTCGTTGCAACTGTCGGCGAGGAATCCGTGGGGCTCCTGGTGGAGGAGATTGAGGGAGAGCGGGAAGTGTTGGTCAAAGAGCTGACGGCGCCGCTCGTCCGGGTCCGCAACGTCGCCGGCGCGGGGCTGCTGGGAACCGGCCGCGTCGCGCTGATCCTTCGGCCGGCGGATCTGCTCAAATCCGCACGGCGCAGTCCTCGGCCGGCCGCCCGTGCTTCCGCGGCTCCAGAGACAAAGCGTCAGCCCCTCATCCTCGTTGTGGACGATTCGATTACCACGCGGACGATGGAGAAAAACCTTCTGGAGGCGGCGGGCTACCAGGTGCGGGTGGCAGTGGATGGCGCCGAAGCGTGGACGCTGCTCAAGACGGAGGCGTTCGACCTCGTCGTGTCGGACGTGGACATGCCTCGGATGGACGGCTTGGACCTGACGGCCAAGATTCGAGCGGATCGAAATATGGCTGACGTGCCGGTCGTGCTCGTCACGGCGCTGGAGTCCCGAGAGGACAAGGAGCGAGGCATCGAGGTGGGCGCCAACGCGTACCTGGTCAAATCGAGCTTCGACCAGACGAACCTGCTGGAGATTATTCGGCGACTCGTTTAGCGAGGGGTTTCCTGTGATTCGCGTGCTGGTGGCAGAAGACTCGGCGGTGACGCGGGAGTACCTGGTGTACCTCCTCTGTCAGGATCCGGCGCTGGAAGTCATCGGTGTGGCTCGGGATGGGCTCGAAGCGGTACAGCAGGCCGAACGACTCCGCCCCGACGTGATCGTCATGGACGTCCACATGCCGCGGATGGACGGTTACGAGGCGACCCGTCAGATCATGGCGCGTGCCCCCACGCCCATCGTCATCGTCAGCGCCAGCAGTAGTCGGCAGGAGGTGGCGGCGACGCTGGACGCCCTGAAGGCCGGGGCCCTCACGGTGCTCGACAAGCCCGCCGGGCCCGATCATTCGGCGCACGAAGAGAGCGCCCGGCGCCTCGTGGAGACGGTGAAGCTGATGGCCGAGGTGAAGGTCGTCCGGCGGTGGCCCAGGCGGGGCAGTTCCGAGCGGCCCGCTCCCGCAGCGGTCAGCGTGGGCCAGAAGATCCAGCTCATCGCGATGGCCGCTTCGACTGGTGGCCCTCCGGTCGTGTCGGAGATCCTGGGGCAGCTTCCCCGCGATCTGGCGGTTCCCGTTCTTCTCGTTCAACATATCGCACCGGGATTTACGGAGGGGCTGGTCGAGTGGCTCGCCCGAGAGACACCGCTCACCGTGAAGCTGGCGGCAGCGGGCGAATCGGCGGTCTCGGGCACCGTTTACATCGCTCCCGACGGCTTTCAGATGGGGATCACGACGCGCGGGCAGATCCGGCTCGTGAAGGAGCCGACAGGAAATAGTTTTTGTCCGTCGGCCTCGCATCTCTTCGAGTCGGTGGCGGAGGCGTACGGCCCGACCGCTGTCGGCGTGCTCCTGACGGGGATGGGCCGGGATGGCGCGGATGGGCTGCTGCGGCTTCGGCAGGCGGGCGGAGTCACCATCGCCCAGGACGAACGGAGCAGCGCGATCTTCGGCATGCCCGCGGAGGCCATCCGCCTTGGAGCGGCGGCCTCTGTGCTCGCTCCGGAGGCTATCGCGCGGGCCATTCGCTCCCTCGTGAGCGGCGGGCACCGTTACGTGTGAGGGGTACGCCGTGCCGACGTTGGGCAGTGGCGTGAGGTGAAACATATGACCGCTTCGACAGACGTCGCAGGCACCGGCGCGCGAATCCTGATCGTCGAGGACAGTCCGACGCAGGCCGAGGAGCTCAGATATCTGCTCGAGGAGCACGGATATCGTGTCACGGCCGCCGCAACTGGCGCGCAGGCGCTCGTGGCCGCGCGCCGGGAGAAGCCGGCGCTGATTCTCAGTGATGTCGTCATGCCGGAAATGGATGGCTATGCCTTCTGCAAGGCTGTCAAGTCCGACCACCAGCTCACGGACATCCCCGTCCTTCTCGTGACGTTGCTCGCGCGCGCGGAAGATGTCATCAAGGGTTTGCAGTGTGGAGCGGACAACTTCATCCGGAAACCGTACGAGGAAAAGTACCTACTGGCGCGCATCAACTATGCGCTAACGAACCGGACGCTGCGCGAGAAAGAGAAAGTGCAGATCGGCGTGCACATCTTGCTTGGTGGTGAGCGCCATTTCATCACCGCCGATCGTCAACAAATTCTGGATCTGCTGATTTCGACCTACGAGGACGCCGTCCATCTGAACGAAGATCTCAGGGCGAGGCAGGAGCAGCTCGCGCGCGCGAACCGCACGCTTGCGGGGCTCTATCGCATTGCAAAGGTGCTCAACAGAGCCACCAGCCAGCAAGAGGTGCTCGAGCAGGTGCTGGATGAGGCGATGGAGTTGCCTGGCGTGCAGGCGAGCTGGTTCTTTCTTCGGGAAGGCGAGACGGGATTTCGGGTCTCCGGCGCACGGGGCCTGCCGCCCGCGCTGAACGCCCCCGGCGCGATGGAAAGCGACTGCCTGTGCCGCCGCCGGCTGCTCTCGGGCGAGCTTTCTCAGGTGACGAACATCGTCGAGTGCGAACGGCTGCAGAAGGCTCAGGGCGACACGCGGGGGTTGCGCTGCCACTCCAGCGTCCCCTTGTGGGCCGGCGATCGGATGGTTGGCCTAATGAACCTGGTCGGCTCGCAAGACGGGCTGTTCAGCGACGAGGAGTTACAGGTCCTCAACGGCGTGGGGAACCAGATCGCGCTGGCGCTGGAGCGCGCCCGGCTGCGCGAGCATCTGGAAGCGGAGGTGGAGGATCGGACGGCTGCGCTTCGTTTAGAGATCAACGAGCGGGAGTTGACCGAAGGTGCTCTGCGGCGAAGCGAAGAGCTCTATCGCCTGTTGGCCGAAGCTGCCCACGACGACATCCTGATCGTCAAGCGCGATGGAAGCCTGGAATACGTCAACAATTCCGCGGCCAGGAAATTCGGTGTGCCCCCGGTTCAGCTGGTGGGAAAACGGCTGGCCCACCTGTTTCCTCCCGAGACCGTTGCATCACAGACGGAGGGCATCGAGAAGGTCTTCCGAACCGGCGAAGCCGTCTATCAGGAATTCAGTGCGGTGTTTCCTTCGCAACGTTTGTGGCTCGGCGCATGGCTTGTACCCCTCAGGCGTGACGGCGGCGAAGTGCATGCGGTGCTCGCGGTGGCCCGCGATCTCACCGAACGCAAGCAGCTCGAAGGCCAGTTGCGGCAGGCGCAGAAGATGGAGGCGGTTGGACAACTCGCGGGCGGAGTCGCCCACGACTTCAACAACCTGCTGACGGCCATCCTCGGGTACAGCGACTTGCTGCTGGAGACGCTTCCAGAGGACGACCGGCGTCGGCAAGATGTGGAGGAAATTCAGAAGGCGGGCCAGAGCGCGGCGTCGCTCACGCGGCAGCTCCTCGCCTTTAGTCGCAAACAGATCCTGGAACCCGTGATGCTCGACCTGAACGCCGTCGTGGCCAACTTAGACCGGATGGCGCGCCGCCTGATCGGAGAGGACATCGAAATCATCACGCATCTCGATCCTGAGCTGGGTCGGGTAAAGGCCGACGCAGGGCAGGTCGAGCAAGTCCTCCTGAACCTGGCGGTGAACGCCCGAGACGCGATGCCCAAAGGCGGCAAGCTCACGATCGAGACAGCGAACGTGGAGCTGGACGAGCAGTACGCCCAAACCCACGCGGGCGCCGCTCCCGGCCACTATGCCATGCTCGCGGTAAGCGACACGGGGCACGGGATGGACGAGCAGACCCAATCTCATCTCTTCGAACCGTTCTTCACGACCAAGGAGAAAGGCAAGGGCACGGGGTTGGGACTCGCGACCGTCTACGGGATTGTCAAACAGAGCAGCGGCAGCATCTGGGTCTACAGCGAGCCCGGGCACGGCACGACTTTCAAGATTTATCTTCCACGCGTCGAAGGCGTCGCCGAACCTCTGGTGACCGCGAGGTCGTCCGTTCGGCCACTCACCGGGACGGAAACGGTCCTGCTCGTCGAGGACCACGACGGGCTGCGCTCACTGGCTCGGAAGGTTCTCGAGCGATACGGGTACACCGTCCTCGAAGCGCCGGACGGCGATGCGGCTCTCCAGATCTGCGAGCGCCATCAAGGCGCTATCGATCTGCTGTTGACTGACGTGGTGATGCCGGGCATGAGCGGACGCGCGCTGGCCGATCGTCTGTCGCCTCTACGCCCAGCGATGAAGCGGCTCTACACATCCGGATACACGGACAACGCCATCGTCCACCATGGCGTGCTGGCCGCCGGAATCGCCTTTCTGCAGAAGCCGTACGCACCGGAGGCACTGGCCCGCAAGGTGCGTGACGTGCTCGACGCCCCGAAGTGAGCGGGCTGGCGTGCGATGAACTATCGGGACCTGCTCGGCCGAGATTCTGCCAACGCCGATTCTAGAAGTTGGTCAGTTCAGCAGGAATCACGGCAAGGCAATGCGGACAGACGATGACGCGTCCGCGACGAGGCAAGGTCGAGGTAAAGTTCACCTGCGCGCGGACCAGCCGAACGGCTTTGACGCTTGTGATTCTTTCACCGCACGCCGGGCACCTCACCGGGGATTCCAGGGTGTATTCGGCTTCCGCCTTGGTTTCACGCGACAATGGAAGTTCTGGTGGAGATGCCGCGGGGTCTTCTGACATCAGCCGCTCCTCGCTGCCAGCCGTGGTTACCCGACGAAGAACCTCACGAAGCTGCGCGGGCGTAATCGGCTTCGTGACGTAATCGACCGCGCCAAGGTCACGGCTCTGCCGGATCGTCTGGAGGTCGTCAATTCCGGAGGCCATGACGACCGGTGTGCCCGGCCAGTCGGCGCGCAGCCGCTCTGCGAGCCACAAGCCATCGTGGTCAGGCATCTTGACGTCGCACAAGACCACCGAGGCCGGTTTGGCCACCATCAGATCGAGCGCCTCGTCCGCGCTG
>CAYZBZ010000103.1:10115-13369 GCA_964476725.1 uncultured Vicinamibacterales bacterium | reverse complement strand
AGCTGACGGGCCCCGGCCTTGGCGCCGTGCCGCCACGTACGTAGAGCAGCCCTTCAGGGCTGCCTGCGTTTCGCTCACGCTTTCGCGAGGAACTTCGCGAAATGTGCTTTCATGCGGCGCGACATCTCGTCGCTGAGCACATGTCCGGAGCCGGGCTCGATGTAGTAAGAGAATCTGTCTTCGGCCTTTTTTGCGGCGTAGGCGCGGCGGATGATCTCCACGCCGGTCCTGACCTCCTCCATGGGGCTCCCGGAATCGGTCTCGCCGAAATTGAGATGGAGCGCGCGGGGGGCGATCAGGCCGGCGATGTCCGGCGTGTCGCCGAACCGGCGCCAGCCGGGAATGTAGTTCGGAAAACAGTGGATCAGGTCCGTGCGCTCCATCGCGGCGTACGTCGGCATGCAGCAATTCCCGACAAGCGCCTTGATGCGCGGCTCCCAGGGGCCGACGAGCCATGTGTGCGTCGAGCCCATCGAATGTCCGTAGCAGCCGATCCGGCCGCTGTCGACCTCGGGCCGGCCGCAGATGTAATCGACCGCGCGGCGCATGTCTGAGATGTTCTTCCACGCCAGGCACTTTCCGTCCACGACGTACATCGCAAACAGATAGTGCTCGAGGCTCCGGCCGTTGAGCGTGCCGCGCTTGTTACGTTCGCCGAATCCCGCGGCGTCAGGGCAGAGGACGACGTAGCCTTCCTTCGCCAGCGCGACGCCCGTGTGGTGCATCGGCCCGAGCTTCAGGCCGGCCGGCTCGTCCTTGCCGATGTCGTAGGCGCCGTTGTGTTGATGCCAGACGCAGATCCCCGGCGCCTTGCGATCCCTGCTCACGCCGTCGGGAACGAGCAGGTACGCGGCTACGCGTTCCGCGGGTTCGACCAGATACGTGATGCGTTCGAGTCGATAGCCGTCCTTCTGCGTCGTGCTCTCGACGATGGGCTGCAGCGGGCCGTGGTTGGGCCACTCGCCGCCGAGGCAGGCGAGGAGTTCTTTCTTGTGCATGTCGCCGCGGACCTCGCGCTTTGAGGGATCGGCTTCCTGGCCGCGCGATTCGCTGGACCAGAGCGCGGCCACCATCGACGCGCCGGCCGTGCCGCCCAGGAATTTTCGTCGGGAGAGGGCAGAGTCCGTCATGTTGGGTTCACCCGTTCGAATGATTCTTCGAGTTACCGCGAAGCCGCCGGCGCGGCCTGGTGACCGTCCGCTCGAACCACGGGGTATGGGACCGATTCCACGCGGCTTATATCACCGCGTTCGATCGATCGTCAACGGCGCGCCAATCCGGACTTCACGTATGCTGTCTCGAGCAAAGGCGTTTGCCGCAATGTTTCGAGTCGGACTGAATCCATACGGCCTGGCCTACACAGTCGGACTGCAAGGCGCAGGCACTCCTCGCGCGAATACTCAGGCCATCGGGCTGGACGGCTTCATCGCGGTCGCACGCGGCTTCGGCGCCAGGTGCGTCGAGCTCGACCACAGATGGCTGACGCCGATGACGGACCGCGACCTGGCGCAACTCGCGGACGACCTCGCCGGTATGACGCCGATTTGCAGCTACTGGCTGGCACAGCGACAGGGCGAGACGCTGGCAGACGCGATCCGCTGCGCCACCGCCATCGGGGCGCCGATCATCCGCCTTCATCTGACGCCGGTCCTCGAAGGCGCGCGGGCCAGGTGGGGCGCACAATGGGCCGGGATGATCGGCCACGCGCGCGCCACGCTCAGAGAGGAATCGCGCAAAGCGGCCGATGCCGGGTTGGTTGTCGCGATCGAGAATCACCAGGACCTGGGCAGCGAGGAGCTGGTCGCCATAGCCGAAGAGATGGGGGAGAACGTGGGGGTGGTCCTCGACACCGGCAACCCGTTCGCCGTCGGCGAGGATCCGATAGCGTTCACCCGTCGCGCCGCGCACCGGATCCGGCACGTGCATCTCAAGGACTACGTCGCGCAGTTTACCGACGAGGGCTACCGGCTGGTGCGCTGTGCCGTCGGCGACGGCTGCGTGCCGTTCGGGGAAATAGCGGCCGTGCTCGACGTGGACATCACAGCCTGCATCGAGCCAGGCGCGCTCGAAGCACGGCATATTCGCCTGTTTACGCCAGAGTGGTGGAATGGCTATTCGCCACGACAGGCAAGCGAGCTCGGCACGGCGCTGGGCCGGCTGCGCCAGAAGCGCCTCGACGACCAGGCCGACTGCCGCACGCCGTGGGAGAGCCTCGCCCCGGGGCCGGCGCTCGTCGAGTACGAGATGGCCCAGATGCGCCGAAGCGTCGAGAATATTCGGGCGATGGGGTGGTTATAGGATGGATGACAAAGAGTTTTCGTTGAAAGGTCAGGTCGCGCTGGTGACCGGGTCGGGGCGGGGGTTGGGCCATGCGATCGCGGCGCGACTCGCCGAGCTCGGAGCCGACGTCGCCATCCATGACCAGACCGAAACCGCGCCGGCCGAGTACGGCGAGTTCAAGGACATTGCCGCCTCAGAGGCAGACGTGGGCCGGTTCGGCGTCAAGACATGCGCGGTCCTGGGAAGCATCGCCGACGAAGCGCGGGCGTTCGAGATGGCCCGCGAAGTCGAATCCGCGCTCGGCCCGATCTCGATACTCGTGAACGCGGCGGGCGGCGACATCGGCGCGAAAGGGAGCAAGCCGAACCCGAACAACGCCCTCGAGATCAAAATGGAGGACGTGCGGGCGCTGCTCGACCGCAACCTCATCGGCACCATGCTGATGTGCCGCGCTGCCGTTCCCGGCATGCTCGCGCGCCGCCGCGGGTCGGTGGTCAACCTGGCGTCCATGGCGGGGCACTTCGGCACCTCGCCCGAGGTCGCCTACTCCACCATCAAGGCCGCAATCATCCACTACACGCGGTGCCTGGCGTTCGAGACGCGCGAACGAAACGTGCGCGTGAACTGCGTCAGCCCGGGCGCCACGGCGACCGGCCGCTTCCTCAAGACACGCGCCATTGATCCGGCCATGATGGTGGAGGACGACACGCTGGTGCGCTACGGCGCGCCGCGCGACCAGGCGCACGCGGTCGCCTTCCTCTGCACGCCTGCAGCCAGGTTCATCCATGGCCAGGTGCTGCGGGTGGACGGCGGACTCTCGCTGTATCCGTAGCCACGGACTACACGGACAAGCCACGGACACACACGGACAGACACGGGCCACGGACACACACGGACTACACGGACATGCACGGACGACATGATGCCAGGCACCGGTAAAGCCGGACCGCCACGAATGAGGATCGAATGAACAT
>CAYZBZ010000103.1:8162-10015 GCA_964476725.1 uncultured Vicinamibacterales bacterium | reverse complement strand
ATGATGCCAGGCACCGGTAAAGCCGGACCGCCACGAATGAGGATCGAATGAACATCGTCATCACCGGCGGCGCCGGGTTTCTGGGACGCCGCCTCGCCGGGAAGCTGTTGCAGCGCGGAAAGCTTCGCGGGCCGGACGGCCACGATCGCCCCATCGATCGGATCACCCTCGTCGATGTCGTGCCCCCGCCGGCTTTGTCGGATGGCCGCGTCGTCTCCGTCACCGGCGACATCGCTGATGCGGATCTATTGAAGAACGCGATAGACGGTGCGGCGTCGATCTTTCACCTGGCCGCGGTGGTCAGCGGCCAGGCGGAGGCTGATTTCGATCTGGGCATGCGGATCAACGTCGACGCGACGCGGTTGCTGCTCGAGATCTGTCGCGCGAAAGGTCATCGTCCTCGCATGGTATTTACCAGTTCGGTTGCCGTCTACGGTGGCGACCTGCCCGAGACCGTGCCCGATACGACGGCAGTCAATCCCCAGACGTCGTACGGCACCCAGAAGGCCGTTGCCGAGCTGTTGATCAATGACTACTCGCGACGAGGCTTCGTCGACGGGCGTGCGCTTCGGCTGCCGACCATCAGCGTCCGTCCCGGGCGGCCGAACGCCGCGGCGTCTTCGTTTGCGAGCGGCATCATCCGCGAGCCGTTGAACGGCGAGGATGCCATCTGCCCCGTAGACCCGAGCACGCGCGTCTGGCTGTTATCGCCGTCGGCAGCGATCGAGTGCCTCATCGCCGCCCACGAGCTCCCCGCCGGGGCGCTCGGATCGAACCGGGTGCTGAACCTCCCGGGAATTTCGGTGACCGTGGGCCAGATGGTCGCGTCGCTCGAGCGCCTTGCGGGACCGGAGGTCGCCAGGCGGGTCCGGTGGGAGCCCGACCCTCGAATCGCGTCCATGGTCGCGAGCTGGCCTGGCGCGTGCGACGCCGCGCGGGCACGCTCGCTCGGGTTTCCCGGCGATCGGGACTTCGACGCGATCGTTCGCCGGTACATGGACGAGGAATTGGGTGGTGCGGCGCGGTAGAAGACGGGCCGTATCACTGTTCTCTAAAAGTCTGAAGTCAGACTTCGAACTTTCATTGACTGAGTAGAGTCTCCGTTGCTCGTGTAATATATGTGCCGCTCATTACGTTTCCGCAAAAGGAGAACGACCATGCGTGTGTTGCGTGCTTCAGCTGTTGCGATCGCTGTCGCTTTGCTCGCCTCCGCCGTTCCGGGCGCCGAGGCCCAGGATGCCGACCGCAAAGTTGCGGGCGGAGGCATCGCGGTCACAGGCTGGCAGGGGAAAGTGGATACGGCGTCCGCTGCCAAGCAGGGACTGACCATCAACGACTCCAAGTTCGCGCAGGAGGACAACGATCTGCGCGTCACGACCGGCGCCGCGGCGAGCTACTGGAACCCGGCAAACGCGGCGAGCGGCGACTACACGGTGAAGGCGACGTTCAAGGAAGCCAAGCAGACGTACACCCATCCGCACCCGTTCGGCATTTTCATCGGCGGGAGCAAGCTCGACACCGATCAGCAGAACCTGCTCTACTGCGTCGCGTATCGCGACGGCACCTACCTCGTCCGCGGGTTCTTCGGCGGCACCGCGACGACGATAGCGAAGAAGGCTCCGAACGAGGCGGTCGCCAAGGCTGCGTCGCCTGACGCGCCCGTCACGCAGGAAATCGCGTGGACGGTCAAGGGGAACCGTGCTGAGTGCTCGGTCAACGGCACGGTGGTGGCCGGATTCGAGAAGAGCGAGATCGTCGGTCCCGGCAAGCTCGATTCCACCGACGGCGTCTACGGCCTGCGGGTCGCGCACAACACAGACGTCGTCGTTTCCGGCCTCAAGAAGAACTAACGA
>CAYZBZ010000103.1:6164-8062 GCA_964476725.1 uncultured Vicinamibacterales bacterium | reverse complement strand
GGCTTCGGCGAGGCAAAGCCTGGTTCGCGTCCGCTCGCCTCAGACGGTGGCCGGCTGTTGAAGACAGGCGAACACTTCGCGATAGAACGCCGGATGATCCTGCCACGTGGGGGCTGACACGAGACGGCCGTCACGCACGCTGGGGGCGGCTTCGTACCGGCCGCCGCACGCCTCCACCTCGACCCTGACATGCTCGTAACACGTCACGCGCCTGCCTTTGAGGAGTCCCGCCGCGCCCGCGAGCTGGACGCCGTGGCAGATCATGAAGATCCATTTTCCAAGCGCGTCGAACTCCTGCAGGATCGCGAGGACGCGCCGATCGTTGCGGAGGTACTCGGGCGCGCGGCCGCCAATGCACACGACGGCTTCGTAGTCCGGCACCGACACGTCGGCGAAGGTGAGGTGCGATTCGATTTCGTAGCCGGGGCTCTCCTTGTAGGTGTCCCAGCCGGGCTCGAAGTCGTGCATTACGAGGTGCAGCCGGCGCTTCGACGGCGCGGCGATGCGCGGCTCGTAGCCTGCTTCCTGGAAGCGATGCAGCGCGAACAATGTCTCGTAGCTTTCGCCGCCGTCGCCGGTAATGATCAGAATTCGCTTGCTCACGAGGGACTCCTTGTCGGTGATCGGCTGTCGAACCCCTGCCGCGCGCGAAACGGCGCAGTGCCTGACTGCGGCGCGGGGCGAACGCGGGAATCTACACGGTCATACCATTTACCACCGGCGATGGCAAAGCTGTTGAATTTCCCCCTCTAGACCACCTCTAGACCCATGCCCGCACCCACATTCGAGGAGCTCTTCGGCCGTCGGCCGTCTGTCCGCGCCACAGCCCCCGGACGCGTGAACCTCATGGGGGATCACACCGACTACAACGAGGGTTTCGTTCTGCCCGCCGCGATTCCCCAGCACACCGAGGTCGAGCTCGAGCCCCGCGGCGATCGTGTCGTACGAATCTGGAGCGATCAGTTCCGGGGCGCAGCCCCCGTGGAGTATCGGCTGGGCGAGGAGGCGCGTGACGGCGGATGGGCGGACTACGCGCGAGGCATCACCCGGATGATGGCGGAATGCGGCCCGGTCGGAGGCTTCGATGCGCGCATAGCGTCGAGGGTGCCGGTGGGAAGCGGATTGTCGTCGAGCGCGGCGCTCGAGATCGCGCTGGCGCGCGCCGTTCGCGAGGCTTTCACGTTGCGCGTGAGCGACGTCGATCTGGCGAAGGCCGCTCGGAAGGCCGAGAACGAGTTCGTCGGGGCGCCCGTCGGGATCATGGATCAGATGGCGTGCAGCCTGGCGGATGGGTCCTCCGCTCTCTTCCTCGACACGCGCTCGCTCGAATTCGAGCGCGTCCCACTCCCGGGTTCCGCGGCGCTGATCGTGATCCACTCCGGGGTCTCGCACCGGCACGCCGACGGCGGATACGGGGCGCGGCGTCGCGAGTGCCTGGAAGCCGCGGCGGCTCTCGACGTGAGTGCGCTTCGCGACGTCTCGTCCGCCGAATCGGCGCGGATCGACGCCCTGCGGCCGCCGCTGGACCGGCGCGCGCGTCACGTGGTCTCCGAAAACCAACGCGTGGTCGATACAGCGGCGGCGCTGCGTGCCGGCGACCTCGCCCGCGTCGGCCGATTGTTCCTCGAGTCTCACATGTCACTTCGAGACGACTTCGAGGTGTCTGTCCCGGAGATCGACGCGTTGGTTCAGATAGCGTCACGGGTCCGAGGCGTGCACGGCGCGCGTCTGACTGGCGGTGGCTTCGGCGGCTCGGTCGTCGCCCTGGCCGACTCCGCGGTCGTGCGCCGCGCAGCCGTCGAGATTGCCGACGCGTACGCAGAGGCGACCGGGCGACGTGCCCAGGTGCTGCTGCCTCAGTGAATACGTAATGGTTCCGCAGGGTGCCACGGGGTTCC
>CAYZBZ010000103.1:0-6064 GCA_964476725.1 uncultured Vicinamibacterales bacterium | reverse complement strand
CCACGGGGTTCCACTGGTTCCACCGGATTGGTGTTTCACGAGCCCAGGTTCCGGTTCGATGACTCGACCCGAAAGGCTGGAGCTGACTTTCGCAACGCGGAACCTCGGAACCTTGCGGAACCCCGCGGAACCCACCCTAGCGTCGCACCTCCACGTTCAGCCGGATGTCCCCGCGGCACGGGTCCGCCGCAACCGCGCGCAGCTCGTAGACGCCCGGTTTGTCGTACGTGTGGCGGAGCGTCGTCGGCAACGCGCCCTCGAACTTCTGTTGCTTTCCGTCGCCGAAGTCCAGCGCCACAGCGCAGACTCCGCGGCCGTGAATGGTCGCGATAATCTCAGGCGCATCCGGAGCAGGACCCGGTTCGACCGTGACCCGCCAGATGCCCCGCGTGATCGCGCGGATGTCGATCCGCGCGCGCGCCACCCCTTCGCACGGCGCGACGGGGGTCGCCACCACCGTGTACTCGTTGTCCGCGGCATATTCATGCCGTATCCGGTCCGGCAGGCTCGCCGTGCGGCGTTCAGTCTTGCCGTCTCCGTAGTCCATCGTGTACGTGCATTCCCCCGAGCCGAGGAGTGAGATGAGGATGCCGCCCCCTTCTTCCTCGGGTACGGGACTGAACTCGATGCGCGTGATCCGCGGCGGCGTCTGCGCGGCCGCCGCTACGGCCGTCAGTGTGACGGCCAGAAAGAGGACGATGACGCGTCGCATGGGCTGACCTCCCGTCCGTACTGCCGCGCTGGCAGCCGGGCTGCCGGGTCTCTCATGCGACTTGTGTGCCAGGAGCAGCTGACCCCTGCCTAGCGGCTCTGCGGGGCGCAGCGATCCCCCGCGCGCACGGACAGCGCGACGAGCGGGGTTCGCCCTGAAGGCGTCAGCGTGTGCGGAAGCCCGCGTGGCACCAGCATGAAGAAGCCCACGCGGAGCTTGTCCTCCCGACCGTTGAGGCGGGCGTTGCCCTCGCCGGCGATCACGTAGAGGAACTCGTCCGCGTCGGCATGCGCGTGCTCTGCGAGCGGCTTGTTGAGCTGAATCAGCGTCGCGGCGCCGGCACTGCCGCAGGCGAGCTGGGAGCTCTTCTGCGCGGCGCGCCCGACGAAGTTCGAGTCGAGGAAGCCGGACATATCGATGACCACGGGGGCCGCGTTGACGTTGACGGAGCCCGGGGAGGGAGGCGGCGGCGCGACGGGCTCGAGCGGCGGCTTCGGCGCGGGGATCAGCGTCACCTTGACGTCGATCGGCGCGCCCGCTCGTGCGATCAGCTCGCGCTCGAGGGTGATGAACCCCTCGCGCTCGAACCGCAGACGGTAGCTGCCGAGAGCCAGGTTCTCGAACGCGATGCGCCCCTGTTCCGTCGTCGCTTGCCGTGGTGTCGGTCCATCGACGCTGACTCTGACGCCTCCGATGGGCATGCCCGCCGGATCGGTGACGCGCACGGCCAGCGTCGCCCTGCCACCGGATCGCCGCTGCGCCTGCGCGTGCAGACCAGCGAGGCTCACGAGAACGGCCACCACCAACGATGTGATTCGCATGCTGTCTGTTCCTAATGAATGGTCGATTGCCGCGGCTCCGCGCCGGTCGGGTCTGGCTCGCCGCCGGTCTCCGGCATGGGCACCTGCTCGACCGGCAGCGTAACCACGAAGGTGGATCCCCGCCCGGCGCCGGCGCTTTCGGCCGTGATGCGCCCTTTGTGGGCTTCAACGAGCTCTCGCGCAATGGACAACCCGAGGCCGACGCCGCCGTAGCGGCGCGCCGTGGTGTGGTGCGCCTGGCGGAACCGTTCGAACACGTGCGGGAGGAACTCGGGGTCGATTCCGGCTCCAGTGTCGCTGACGCGGATCTCGACGGAACTCTCGAGCGCACGCGCGGCGATTGCGATACGGCCCCCCTTGGGGGTGAACTTCAGGGCGTTGCCGAGAAGGTTGAGAAAGACCTGTTCGAGCCGGCGGGAATCTCCGCGCACCCTCACGTCGGGAATCGGCGAGACGTCGAGATCCAAGCCGTTGGCGGCGGCGACCGGAATGATGGATTCCACGACATCGCGCAGCATGGACCGCAGGTCGATCTCCTCGACGTCGAAGGTCATCCGGCCGGATTTGAGGCGCGAGAAGTCGAGGAGCTCCTCGACCAGCCGAACCTGCCGGGTCGCATTGTCCTGGATGGACTGCAAGGCGCGCGCCGACGTGGCCGCGTCGAGCGACCCGGTCTGCAGCATCGACGTCCAGCCGAGCATCGCGTTGAGCGGCGTGCGAAGCTCGTGGGATACGACCGAAACGAACTCGTCTTTCAGGCGATTGGCGGTTTCGGCCTCGGACCGCGCGTGCTGCTCTGCTTCGTACAGCCGCGCACGGTCCAGCGCCTGGGCGCAGTGCTGCGCCACCGAAATCAGCAGCGCCTGATACTCCTCGTCGAAATTCACGGGCGCCGTGAAATGAAACGCGAGCACGCCGATCGGCGTGCCTTCGACGAGGAGCGGCAGCGTCGCCGACGAGACGTAGCCGCCGTCGGCCGCGATCGACGCCGAGCGCCAGTATCGCTCCTGCCACTCGGCGAAGGATCCGATGAACACGGGCGTCCGCGTCTCGACGGCCTTGGTCGCGCACAGCCCGGGCTCGGCATCGAAGCGGCGCTGCCCGTCCGCCCCGGATCCCGGCGCGTCCGTAAACAGCGTTTCGAAGCGGGTCCCGTTGTCCACGAGCAGCGTCACGTCCCCATGTGTCGCGCCCACCACGATGCGCCCGTGCTGCACGACCGCCTGGGCCACTGCATGGAGCGTCACCGCTTCCGAGAGCGCGGCCGCGAGGCCGTGCAGGCGGCTGGTGCGGGCGGCGAGCGCGCGGTATCGCGCTTCGCTCGTGCGCAGGGCCAGCTCGACTTTCTGGCGCTCGGCCAGCTCCTGATCCGCGCGTTCGCGCAGCATCTCCGCGTCGGCGCGCGCGCGCAGCGCCGACTCATACTGCCAGGTCCTGTCCAGCGCCTGCGCGGCCCGCGCGCCGAGCGCGAAGAGGTACTCGCGATCCGCATTCGTGAACTGACGTGGCTCGCGGAATTCGAGCTGGACGACCGACACGACTCGGCTGCCAATAAGGAGCGGCACCGCCGCGAGCGCGCGGAAGTCCCCCGAGGGGAGCTCGGGATACTCGGCCGCGTACGCGCCGGGCGATTCGAGGATGACCGCCGCCCCGCGGCCGATTGCGTCCGACGCCGGGCCCTTGCCGGCGAGCGCTGCCGCCGTGCGCAGGTCGCGCTCCTCCGGGCGGTAGCCAACGAGCCGCGCGACGTCCATCGCGCGGTCGTCGCTGCTGATCAGGACCATCAGGCCTGCCGCGGCCTTGAGCGCGTGCAGCGGCTCCTGCACGGCGGCTTCGATCGCCGCCGCGGGCGTTCGGGCCTGCGCCAGCGCCCCTGTCAACTGCGCGATGCGGTCCGCCTGCCACGCGGCGTCCTCGGCCTCGAGCAGTCGGCGCCGATCGCGGTCGTCGCGGCGGCTCTTCCGGTGCGCGAGCGCGCAGAAGCCAAGCCAGGCGGCGCAGAACGCGGAAAGCACGAGCGCGTCGGCCGCCGTGTCGAAATCGAGAAGTCCACCGGGCGTGAGGACGAAGAAATCAAGCGCGAGGACGGACAGCAGGAGCGACATGGCTCCCGGGCCGAATCCGCCGAAAAACGCGCTGAGCGCGATGCTCAGCGCAAACGGCGTCAGCGAGAGCCTGGCGGCCGGAGAGCGGGCGATGAGGAGCTCGAGCCATGTGGCAACCGCGACCGTGGCCGCGCTCACGAGGTAGCGGTTCACTCGCCACTGGGCCCTGCGAGTTCCAGCGTCGGAATGCATGCGGCCTCCGAGCCATCGCGCAGAAATGGCTGCGATAATAATGCGTACACGAGCGTAGCACGAACGATGGGCGCTGCTGGAGGCTTCCTTTTTCCGAACGGCCAGCCCAGGGCGCGGCCTCGTGCCGGAGCCATAGGGACTTGCCGTCGAGGGCCGGTACGGGGAGTACTTCTTACGGATCTGTCAGAATGGCACGTGCTGGGGCGCGCGTCACTGCAGAAGGCTCACGGTCCCGGTACATCCCGGAATATTGTCCCAGTCGTACCTTCAAGCGGATAGGAGATTTCGCCATGCGTCCACGGTTCCTCGTCGCGGCCGGCTTGCTGGTCACCGTCTGTTTTTGCCCCCACGCCGCGACGGCGCAGCAGGTGACGAAAGAAGCGGTCGCGGGCATCACCAACCTCGCCAGGCTCGAAACGACGGTGGCGTGCTCCGGCGCCATCAAAGCAGAGGCTGCCGTGCCCGAGATCAAGAAGATGGGATTCGTCTCGATCATCAATCTCCGCGAGTCCACCGAAGCCGGCGCAGAGGTCGAGAAAGAAGAGGCCCTGGCCAAGGCTGCCGGTCTGCGCTATTTCCACGTGCCGTTCAACGGCGGCTCGCCCGATGCCAAAGCGGCAGACCAGTTCCTGAACGCCATTACGTCCAGTGGCGCGGAGCCGGCGTTCATCCATTGCGCCGGGGGCAATCGTGCCGCGACGATGTGGCTGATCAAGCGGCTTGCGGTCGATCACTGGGACGCCGAGCGTGCAATCCAGGAAGCGGCCGCGCTCGGGCAGACCAGCGCCGCCTTGCGGCAGTTCGCGCTCGACTACGCGCAGTCGCACAAGCGGTAGACGGTGATACCATTCAGTCCTGAATTCCACACAAGCCATAAAAGCCCTGTGCGCTGCCGCCGTTCTCGTGCTGCTGGTGGCGGATGTCCGCGTCTCCGCGTCTGCCGAGGCCGGCGCGGAACCGCAGGCCTTGGCTGTCAACGCCGACGCCGCCACGATCGCCGACTTCATGAAGCGCGTGGCGGAGTACGCCAAGCTGCACAAGAAGCTCGACGACACGCTCCAGGAGGTTCCGCGAGAGGCGAGGCCCGAGCAGTTCATCGACCACCAGCGCGCCCTCGCCAGGCTGATTCAGAAGGAGCGCGGCCCCGCAAAGCCCGGCGACATCTGTCCGAAGGCGATGCGCGCCATCGTGCGCCGGCTGCTCGCCGGCGTGTTTCAGGGTCCGAACGGGCGGCAGATCGAGCACTCGATTCTCGACGAGTACACCGGGCATATCCGGCTCGAGGTCAACGGCCAGTACCCCGAAGGGGTCCCGTTCGCCACCGTGCCGCCGCAGATCCTGCAGGTACTGCCCAAGCTGCCCGACGTCCTCGAGTACCGGTTCATCGGCGAACGTCTGATTCTGCTGGACGTCCACGCCCATCTCATCGTCGACTTCATCGAGCGCGTGCTCCCGTAACCCCCGCGCCGACAGAACCCCGTAGCGCAGGGCTTCGGGCAAAGCCGTCACATTGATCTTCGTTTTTTCGCCATTCGAGTGCAGAATAGCGCCCGAGAGAGTGGCACGTGCTCCGCGCCCGAACCCTTTCCGCTCTCCACGCCACGTTCATCGGCGTGATCGTGTTCGTCAGCCCGGCGCGCGCCCAGAACGCGGACCTCCCCGGCGTCATCTCCGAGATGGCGCTGCCGGGCGGCCTTCGTGGAGCGCTCACGGCCGTTGACGACCGCGCTGCGCCAGACCATAGCCAATTCCTGCTCGAGTTCATCCGCCGCTCCTACGACGCGCCGCACGGCGCGAAGAGCGGTGACCGCGAGGCCGTGCTGCAAGCGTTGCTCGCGCAACTCGACCGCTCGAGTCTGCTGAGCTACGCGCCCGCGTCGCGGGAGACCCTGCCGCTGCCACTCTCCGCCGCTCTCTGGATCGACGTCGTCTTCGGCGGCCGCGCGACACCGCAGACGCTTGTCGGCGCGATCCTGGGGTCGCGTGGCGCCGCGCTGCTGTACCACGGCCTCCTGTCGCTCGACGATCCCACACGCGCCTGGCTTGCCACCCAGCCGGAGCTGATCGCGGATCTCGCGTCGCGACATTCGGCCGCGTTCGTGGCCGCGGCCGCGGGGCTGCGGCGGGGTCGCCGTCGTGGCCGCGGCGGGCGTGGAGCTCGGAGCCTCAGTCACGGTCATGGCCGGGTCGGGACTTTACACAGGGGCTTCCTGTGGGTGGGAATCATCACGAGA
>CAYZBZ010000102.1:0-13494 GCA_964476725.1 uncultured Vicinamibacterales bacterium | reverse complement strand
TGAACTGACGCAGTCGTAGGTTTAAGGCTAAAGCCCAGAGCCCAGAGCCCAGAGCGTGGGGCCCCGCGAGCAAGTGATAAATGCGAATAGCCATCATTCCCGGCGACGGAATCGGCAAGGACGTAACCGCCGAAGCGGTGAAGGTGCTGGGCGCCGTGGGCGACAGGTTTGGCCGCGCGTTGGAGCTCGAGCATCTGCCGTGGAGCGCGGATTACTTCCTGCAGACAGGCGTGACGATCCCGCCGAACGGCTACGATACGCTGCGGCAGTTCGACGCGATCTTCATCGGTGCGCTTGGCGACCCTCGGGTGCCGGACAACCGGCACGCCCGGGACATCCTCCTCGGCACGCGCTTCGAGCTGGACCTGTTCGTCAACTACCGGCCGGTGAAGCTCCTCCACGAGCGACTGTGCCCGTTGAAGGGGCGAGGGCCGCGGGACGTGAACTTCGTCGTGTTTCGCGAGAACACCGAGGGGTTGTACGTCGGAGTGGGCGGACGGTTCAAAGCCGGCACCGAGGACGAGATCGCCGTACAGGAAGAGATCAACACCTGGAAGGGGGTGCACCGGATCATTCGGCATGCATTCGAGTTCGCGCGGTCGCGCGGGCTGACGAAGGTGTGCATGGCGGACAAGAGCAACGCCATGCCCGACGGGCATGCCTTGTGGCAGCGCGTGTTCCGCGAGACCGCGCCCCTGTACCCGGGCATCGAGGCGACGCACTACTACATCGACGCGCTCGTGATGTACATGGTGCTCGACCCGGCGCAGTTCCAGGTGATCGTCACGAACAACCTGTTCGGCGACATCATCACGGACCTCGGCGCGACCTTCCAGGGAGGCCTGGGCATGGCCGCGTCCGGCAACATCCATCCGGGGAAGACCTCGATGTTCGAGCCGGTGCACGGCTCGGCGCCCAAGTTCGCGGGGAGGAACATCGCGAATCCCATCGGAGCGATCTCGTCCGCCGCGCTGATGCTCGAGACACTCGGGATGACGAACGAAGCGGCGGCGATTGACGCAGCCGTGCTCGCGGCCGTCGAGGAAGGCCGAGGCACCGCCGACATCGGCGGCACGCTCGGAACCAGCGAAACCGGCGATTACATCGCGGAGACGGTACGCCATGGCTGACGACATCTTCATCCTCGGGGGGGCGCGGACCCCGATGGCGGACTACACGGGCAAGCTGAAGGATTTTTCCGCGCTGGAGCTTGGCGCGATCGCGGCGCGGGCGGCGATGGAACGCACAGGCGTCCGCCCGGAGACGATCAGTCACGTCGTGTTCGGCAACGTGCTGCAGACGAGCGCCGACGCGGTGTACGGCGCACGGCACGTCGGGCTCAAAGCGGGCGTCCCGATCGACGTGCCTGCGCTGACGGTCAACCGGTTGTGCGGCTCCGGCATCCAGGCCGCGATCAGCGGCGGTCAGATGATCCGCCTGGACGAGGCGGACGTCGTCCTGACGGGCGGCATGGAGAGCATGAGCCAGGCGCCGCACGTGATCCGTGGCCTGCGCGGCGGCCTCCGCCTGGGGCAGGGACAGCTCGAGGACACGTTGTGGTCGGCGCTCCTCGACACGCATTGCGGCTGCACGATGGCGGGCACCGCGGAGAACTGCGCGGCGAAGTACGGCATCTCGCGCGAGGAGCAGGATCGGTACGCGATTCGGAGCCAGCAGCTTGCCGCCGCCGCGTGGAAGGCCGGACGCTTGAAGGACGAGGTCGTGGCCGTCGAGATCAAGTCCCGCAAAGGGGTCGAGCTCTTCGCGCAGGACGACCACATGCGGCCCGATTCGACGCTGGAGGGGCTCGCCAAACTGCCGGCGGCCTTCAGCAAGAACGGCTGCGTCACGGCCGGGAACGCCTCCGGGATTGTCGACGGCGGCGCCGCGCTGCTGCTGGCTTCCGGCACGGGGGTGAAAGCGCACGGGCTGAAGCCGCTTGCCCGGCTCACGCACTGGGCGACCGTGGGTGTCGACCCGGCGTTGATGGGCATGGGGCCCGTGCCGGCAACGCGCATGGTGCTCGATCGGGCCGGGCTCACCCTGAAGGACGTCGATCTGATCGAAGTCAACGAGGCGTTCGCCGCGCAGTACCTGTCGGTCGAGAAGGAGCTCGGTCTCGATCGCGACCGTGTCAACGTCAACGGCGGCGCGATTGCCCTCGGCCATCCGCTGGGGATGACCGGGACGCGCCTGTTGCTGACGCTGGTCCTGGAGCTGCGGCGCCGCGGCCTCGGGCGCGGCCTGGCGACGGCCTGCATCGGCGGCGGCCAGGGCATCGCGGCGATTGTGGAAACGGTGTAGCAGCCCCAAAAGGCTGCGCTACGGATCGACTACGGATCGACGAACAAGACGCGCAGCTACCAACACATGTAGCGCAGCCCTTTAGGGCTGCCAGCAGGAGAGCGATGGACATCAAAACAGTAGGCGTCCTCGGCTGCGGCCTGATGGGCGCCGGCATTGCGCAGGTCGTCGCGGCGGCGGGCTACAAGACCATCGTGCGCGAGGTCGAAGAGCCTTTCCTCGAGAAAGGTCTGGGCCGGATCGAGAAGTTCCTTGCCGGCGGCGTTGAGAAGGGGAAAGTGACGGCCGAGGAGAAGGCGAAGGCGCTCGGCAACCTGTCCGGCACGACGAGGCTCGAAGATCTGAAGGGCTGCGACCTCGTCATCGAGGCGATCATCGAGAACATCGACGAGAAGGCGAAGAGCTACGCGACGCTCGACGGGATCGTGAGCGACCATGCCGTCTTCTGCTCGAACACCTCCTCGCTGTGCATCACGGAGCTCGCGTCGAAAACGAAGCGGCCGGATCGATTCGCGGGGCTGCACTTCTTCAACCCGGTGCCGATCATGAAGCTCGTGGAAGTGATCCGCGGGCTCTCGACGACCGACGAGACGTATCGGAGCGTGTTTGCCTTCGCGCAGGCGCTCGGCAAGGAGCCGATCACCGCGCCCGACAGGCCCGGCTTCATCGTCAATCGTCTCCTCGTGCCGTATCTGCTCGACGCCATCCGCTCCTACGAGCAGGGGCTGGGCACGATCGAAGACATCGACAAAGGCATGAAGCTCGGGTGCGGCTATCCGATGGGACCGTTCACGCTGCTCGACTTCGTCGGCCTGGACACGACGTACTACATCGCGAACATCATGTTCGAGGAATACCGCGAGCCGGCGTACGCGCCGCCGCCGCTGTTGAAGCGAATGGTGCTGGCCGGCCGGCTTGGCAAGAAGAGCGGGCAGGGATTCTATACGTACTGACGGGTGAAAGTCTGAAGGTTGAAGGCTGAAGGCTGAAGGAGAGCGCGATATACAATACGAAGATGCAGGACATCATCCGGCAGCTCCTCGCCGGGCTGGGCGAAGACCCCTCGCGTGAAGGACTGGTCGATACGCCCACGCGCGTCGAGAAGTCGCTGCGCTTCCTCACGAGCGGCTACACGGCCGACGTCGATACGGTGCTCAATAACGCCTTGTTCACCGTGGATTATAACGAGATGGTGATCGTAAAGGACGTCGACTTCTACAGCCTTTGCGAGCATCATCTGCTCCCGTTTTTCGGCAGGTGCCACGTCGCCTACATTCCACAGGGGCGCGTCATTGGCTTGAGCAAGATTCCCCGTCTCGTCGAGATCTTTTCACGCCGCCTGCAGATTCAGGAGCGGCTGACCAACCAGATCGCCGAGACGATCCGCGACAAGGTCGAGCCGCTCGGCGTGGCGGTCGTCATGGAAGCGGCGCACCTGTGCATGTCGATGCGCGGCGTCGAAAAGCAGAACTCCGTCGCGGTCACGAGCGCCATGCTCGGCGTCTTCCACGACGACGCCCGCACGCGCATGGAGTTCCTCGATCTGATCAAGAGACCCGAGCTGCTGGAACGGTCGCTGAAAGCGCCGCTGCCTGGGCTTGCCTGCGCCACCGACTGACGGAGACCGATCTCGCGATGCACTCGTGCAGCCGCGCGACCCCTTCGGTCAGTGGTACCAAAGTGCCAAGGTGCCGAGAGTCGTCAGGCGTAATTGTTATACTTCGGATATGCGAATGGCGGCGGTGCTGCTGATGGTCGTGTCGCTGGTGTGTGTCGGCGAGGCGGACGCGCAGCGGCGGCGGGCGCCGTCGCGAAAACCGGCGGCGCTGCCGGCGCTCGAGCTGGCGCCGGCGCAGGCGAAGTGTCCGGAGACGCTCGGCACGGGGGTGAAGACCGGCGCCTCCTTCTGCTTCGTGCTCGCCGGGCGGCAGCCCGCCGACGGGATCCTCGTCACCATTCCGCCGCACGTCGGCCCGGCGACGCTGATGTTCGATCTCCACAATCGGCACACCTACTCCGAGGAAGACATCCGGGCGGGACGCGGGTTCGCCAAGTACACGGCGGTCATCGGCGTGCTGACGATGGATGGGAGGCTCATCGGCCGTGGAGCCGTCCAGAGCGAGTTCCGGACCGCCCGCGACCTGTACGACCGCGTGTCCGGCGGCGCCGGACCCGGCGGCGTCAAGGCCGTCGCGCCGCTCGGCCGTGAAGAGATCCTCGTCACTCTCCCACCCGGCGTCGAGCAGGTCAGCCTGCTCGGCGAAGTGCTCGACGCGACCACGACCGCAGGGCGTGAAACGGCGACCCCCGGTCGTACCGTCGCGATCGTCAGCAACATGCGCGTCGAGTATCGGCCCGCAATAAAACGCTGAAACTTCAGCCTTCAGACTTTCAGTATCATCATCTGGTGCTTCTCCGCGATGTCCTCGTCATCGGCGCCGGTCCCGCCGGCCTTGCCACCGCCATCGCGGCCGCTCGTAACGGCCTCGATTACCAGGTCATCGAGAAGGGCGCCCTCGTCAACTCGCTCCTGCACTATCCCACCGAGATGGTGTTCTTCACGACGCCGGAGCTCATGGAAATCGGCGGCATGCCGTTCGTCAGCCCGTACGACAAGCCCACGCGGCTCGAAGCGCTGCGGTATTACCGGCGCGTCTCCGATGTCCTCAAGCTCGACATCGTGTTCGACGAGACGGTCACGGCCATCTCGCGCGACCACGACTCCTCGGATCGGCCCGGCTCGTTCGTCGTCGACATGCAGTCCGGGCGCGGCGTCCGGCGCTCGCTGCATGCCAGGACGGTCGTGCTGGCGACCGGAGCGTACGACTTCGCGAACACGATCGGGGTCCCGGGGGAAGATCTGCCGCACGTCTCGCATTACTACACCGAGCCGCATCCGTTCTTCCGCAAGCGCGTGATCGTCGTCGGCGGCAGGAATTCCGCCGCGGAAGCCGCGCTCGGCATCTATCGCGCCGGCGGGCACGTCACCCTCGTCCACCGCCAGGCCGCGCTTGGCGAGGGGATCAAGTACTGGGTGAAGCCGGACATCGAAAACCGGATCAAGGAAGGCTCCATCAGCGCACGGTTCGACACGCACGTCGTGGAGATTCGTCCGACGGAGGTGCTGGTGGAAGGCGCGACGGGCATCCGCGAGGCGCTCCCCGCCGACGCCGTGTTCCTCCTGACGGGGTACGGCTCCGACACCACGCTGCTGCGGAACGCCGGCGTGGCGATCAATCCCGAGACCTGCGGCCCGGCCTTCGACGCCGACACGTTCGAGACGAATGTGCCGGGACTTTACGTCGCGGGGGCGGTCGTGGCGGGGAAGGAGAGCGGGAAGATCTTCATCGAGAACGGACGGTTCCACGGCGAGCGCGTCATCAACGGGATCGTGAAGGCCCTGGGCTAGTTGCGTCCCTCGCCCCACGTGTGGCGCGAGACGATGACCTTCATCTCCAGGAGCTCGATGAGCGAGCGGCAACGTACGAGCAACCCGTTGCGTTCGAGCAGCGCCTGCTTCTCGACCACTTCCAGCTCGAGGTACTGCGCGAGCGCGTTGACGAGGTCCTCGTCCGGCATCGACGGCGGCATTTTGGGATCGACTCCGCGCCCTTCCGGCTGCGGCACGAGGAGCGCCTCGAGCTTGCGGCGCGCGGCGCGCATCGCGTCGCGATCGCCGTCGCTCGTCGGTTCCAGGATCGGATCGACCTCCGCGATCCGGTACGTGCGCCGGTCGTCCTCCTTGCGGACCGAGAACTTCTCCAGCCCCCGCAGGACGATGTTGTAGCGGCCGTCGGCCAGGCGTTCGGCGTGGGTGATGAGTCCGGCGCAGCCAACCTGATAGATGGGCGGACGCCCCTCGTAATCGCCTTCCCAGCCCGGCCGCAGCAGCACCATGCCGATGATCCGGTCTCCGTCGAGCGCGTCCGCCACCATCTCCCGGTAGCGCGGCTCGAAAATGTGGAGCGGCAGACTCACGTTCGGAAACAGCACCACGTTCGGCAGCGGGAACAAGGGGATGGTGGGGGGAAGCATCAGAATTGCTGATTGTCGATTGTAGATTGCTGATTGCGTTGCCGATTGGTAATTGAGGAGCAATCAGCAATCAGACATCGCCAATCAGCAATCAATGGATCGTCCTGGTCTTCTTGTCCATGTAATCCATCAGCACGTACCGGCCGAGCGTGCGTGGCGTGGTGAAGTAGGCCTTGCCGTGGCAGATCTCGGCGACCTTTCGCACGAAGCTGACGAGGTCGTAGTCGCGCGCCAGCATGAACGTGTTGATCAGGATGCCGGCGTTGCGGCAGGCGGCGACCTCCGCGAACGTCTCCGACACGATGAACGGGTCGAGGCCGAACGCGTTGCGGTAGATGCGGCCGTCGGGGCGGGTGAGCGCCGAGGGTTTGCCGTCGGTGATCATCACGATCTGCCGCATGTCCTTCTGCTGCCGTTCCAGCAGGCGGCGTGCGAGGCGCAGCCCTTCCCGCGTGTTGGTGTAGTACGGCCCGACCTTGACGCGGGCGAGCTGCGTGAGCGGGATCTCTTCCGCCGAATCGTGGAAGAGCACCACTTTGAGCGCGTCCCCCGGGTACTGGAGCCGAATCAGGTTGGCGAGCGCAAGCGCGACGCGTTTGGCCGGGGTGAAGCGATCTTCCCCGTACAAGATCATGCTGTGGCTGCAGTCGAGCATGAGCACGGTGGCGCAGGAGCTCTGGTACTCCCCCTGAGCGACCATCAGGTCCTGGTACTCGACCTCGATGCCGAGGCCCCCCGTGTGTGTAACCGGACGGCTGGGGTCTGACCCCAGTCGGCGGGACACCGCATTCAGGATGGTCGCGCTCGCGTCGAGGTTCATCGTGTCGCCGAACTCGTACGGCTTCGGCGCCCCGCCCGCCTCGACGCCGGTCGCCATCTCGCGCGTGTCGTGCCGCCCGAGGCTGCTCTTGCCGATCGATCCGAGCAGATCGCGCAGCGCCCGGTATCCCAGGAAGTCGAGGCTCTTGTCGGTGATCTCGAACGTGAATGACCGCTCCGCGCCGCCTCGGCCCGGACCGGACTGCTCGCGCCGGTGACGCTCGCGCTCGAGGTCAGGCGAGCCGGTCACGTACCCCTGCTTCTGCAGCCTCTCGATGATCCGGTCGATCAGCTCGTCGAGGCGCGCCTCCGCGTCCTCGGCATCCTGCCAGCCCTTGCCGAACATGTGCTCGAGCGTCTCGTCCGACAGCAGGCCGCCGTTCAGCAGCGCCTCGAGGATCGCGTCGTGCAGCGCCTGCATCGAGTGCCCGTCCTCGCCCGGCATCCCGTACGGATCGTCGAATCCGCTGGAGAGCAGGAGGTCGGACAACCGCGACAGCAGCTCCTCGAGATCGAGCTCGTCGAGATCGTCGCCGGTGAACTTGGAATATCGATACTTCATGCAGTCGACGCCGGTCGTGAACGCCTAGTTGTAGTACTTCTTCTTGTTGCCCGGCATCGGGATCTCGCGATCCGGGGCCGGCTCCACCGCGGGCCGCACGGGTCGGCGCGGCGGCTCGGCCCCCTGGTACTGAAACTCGTCGGACCGGCTGATCGTCTTCTGCGCGTACAGTCCCTCGAGGATGAAATCCACGGCCGACGCCAGCGCGGGCCCGCCCGGGTTCGCCCCGAGGCCGGCGTGAGCCGTCAGGTCCCGCAGCCCCTGGACCTGCGCGGTCCGCTCGACGAGCTCCCGCGACGCGAGCGTGTCGTCGACATGCAGCGTCCCGCCGAGGTCGAACCACTCGGTCACCTGGCGGAGGTCCGCCGTCGCGAAGTACCCGCTGAACACGCTGCCCACGGCCGCCCTGATGATGTCGCGCGCGACGTTGTCGGCGCCGCGCAGCTCCCCTTCGTACTCCAGCTCGAACTTGCCGGTGATGGCCGGAAGCGCCGCGTAGACGTCGCTCACCCGCGGGACCACGACCGGTTCGTTCGCCAGGAGCGCGCGCCGCTCGGCGTTGGAGACGACGTTCTCGAGGAGCGAAATCGGGAGGCGCTGGCTGACGCCGGAGCGTTTGTCGATCTTGGAATCCTGACGCGCCTGGAAGGCAACCTCCTCGACCACCTCGCGCACGAACTCCGGGATCTCGACCCGCGAGTCCCGCCCGTCGGCTCCGGCGCCGCGAGCCAGCCACGCTTCCTGCGCGGTGATGGCCATGGCGTGGTGGCGGGTTGCGGGGTAGTGGGTCCTGATCTCCGAGCCGATGCGGTCTTTGAGCGGCGTGATGATCTTGCCGCGGGCGGTGTAGTCCTCCGGGTTGGCGCTGAAGACGAGGAGGACGTCGAGCGGCAACCGCACCGGGTAGCCCTTGATCTGGACGTCTCCCTCCTGGAGGATGTTGAACAGCCCGACCTGGATCTTGCCCGCGAGGTCGGGGAGCTCGTTGATCGCGAAGATGCCCCGGTTCGCCCTGGGCAGCAGCCCGTAGTGCATCGTCAGCTCATCGGAGAGCTGCAGCCCCGCGCGCGCCGCCTTGATGGGATCGAGGTCGCCGATCATGTCGGCAATCGTCACATCCGGCGTGGCGAGCTTTTCGACGTAGCGCGCGTCGCGCGCGAGCCATGCGACCCTCAGCGCGTCCCCTTCCGCGCGCACGCGGGCGCGGCAGGCGGAGCAGACTGGGGCGAGTGGATCGTCGTGGATCTCGCAACCCGGGACGACCGGGATCGCCTCGTCGAGGAGCCCCACGAGGGCGCGCAGGATGCGGCTCTTCGCCTGCCCGCGGAGTCCGAGGAGGATGAAATTGTGGCGCGACAGGATCGCGTTCACGATCTGTGGCACGACCGTGTCTTCGAACCCGATGATGCCGGGGAAGATGGGCTGCTTCGCGCGCAGCCGCGCGATCAGGTTCTCGCGGATTTCTTCCTTCACGGACCGGCGCGGCGCACGGCCGGCCGCGACAGCGGAGCGGAGTTCGGCAAGCGTAGAGGGCAGTCCCGAGGTCATACGGCATCTTACCACCTCGCAAAAACTGAACCCTGTAGCTTCCGCCTTAAGACGAAAGCCACGAGAGGTGCAAGGGGGCTAGCCACGTTCGCTCTGTTGACGCCGTTGACTCTGTGGTGAATTAAGATGTCTCCATTGCCTCTCGAACGCTCACCGCGCCCTCTTGTCTACGCCCATCGGGGTGGCGCGGCGCTCCGGCCTGAGAACACGATCGCGTCGTTCGATCACGGCCTTTCGCTCGGGGCCGACGGCCTCGAGCTCGACGTCCGCCTCTCCCGCGACGGCGTCGTCGTCGTGCACCACGACGACACGCTCGATCGCACGACCGGCGGCAACGGCAGACTGTCCGCGCTGACGGCGGATGAGCTCGGGCGGGTCGACGCGGGGCACTGGTTCAGACCCGGCGCCGGACCGGAGGAGTTTCCCTTTCGCGGCCAGGGGCTCGGCGTGCCGCGTCTCGGGGACGTCCTCTCCCGGTATCCGGGAATCCCGCTCATCATCGAGCTCAAGGCGAACCAGCCGGAGCTTGCGAGGCGCGCGGTCGACGAGGTCCGCGCCGCGGGAGCGATCGATCGCGTGGCGTTCGGATCGTTTGGTCGGCGCGTGCTCGCCGCCGCGCGAGAATACGAGCCGCGCATTGCCACGGGCGCATCGCAGGAGGAAGCGCGGTGGGCGCTCTATCGCTCGTGGATTGGATGGCCGCTGGGCGCCACGCCGTACCGCGAGCTGCAGGTGCCCGAGCAGTCCGGGGCCACCCGGATCATCTCCCCGCGCTTCATCGCGCACGCGCACCGCGCAGGGCTGCCGGTCAAGGTCTGGACGATCAACGACGCCGAGGACATGCGCCGCCTGCTTCGATGGGGCGCCGACGCCATCATCAGCGATCGCCCGGACGTCGCGGTGGCAGTGGTCCGGGAAAGAGAGGCGTCGTGAGCGACTGTGGCAGTCACCTCGGCAGTTGGGTCACGAACCTCGGCTCGATGTCGACCGGGACGCTCGTGAGCCGGTCGAGCATCTTCTGCACCGGCGGCCGCACGACGCCGAGCCGCTCGATGAGATCCCTGGCCTTGAGGTAGCTCCCTTCGGCCTGCAGCGTCATGATGTCGCGGGTCAGCGCCGCCACGGCGGCGTCCATCTTCGTCTCGTCCACCGTGAACGTGCCGCCCGGCTGGACCTTGAAGGCGCCCGCGTCCAGGAAGTAATTCAGCTGCACGGCGATGCCACGGCCGTGCGCCTCGTTCACGCCGAACCTGATCGACCGGAAGGCCGACGCGAGAAACGTCGTATACGTCGTCTTCGCGATGGCCGGATCCACGAGCGTGCGATCCGCGAGCTGCTTCAGCGCCCAGAGTCCGGACACGTCGGCCTTGGCTTCTTCGATCGCGCTGTAGGTCTCCTTCAGCTCCTGCCGCACCGTCGTCGCGCGTCCCGCCACCGTGATGTTGTGCGGCCCGAGGCCGTGCATCAGCTCGTGCATCAGGATGTGGGTGAAGAACGCGTCGAACGACACGTGCCGCTGGTCCGCGGCGGAGAGCGCGACCTTGCTGATCGGGACGAGGACCCGGTTGAACTTCGCGTCCTGCATGTTCTTCAGCATGACGCGCTTGGTGCCCTTCTCTGTGACCACGCGCTCGTCGTTCGGCAGGTTGAAGGCAGCCGTCTGCACGCCGCGATTGCCGTCGCCGGCGCTGAAGACGACGTTGACCACGCGAATGGGGGCGAGCGAGCCAAGCTGCGGGTTGCGAAGCGACGGGTCGATCGGCAGCGCGTTCTCGAGCGACTGGAGATGCGCCGAGAACGACTGCAGCTTGTTCGTCTCCGCCTCGTCGCGGACGGTAATGAAGGCTTCGAATGCCGCCTTGGCGTTGAACCACTCGTCCTCGTAGACCTCGTACGGTCCGATCGTCGGCTCGATGGAGGCGTCGAGCTCCATCCACGCGACGTCGCTCGCGTAGTAGTCGTCGGTCAGGAACGCGTCGGCGCGCGTCGTGAGGAACCGCTTCAGTGTCGGCTGCGCCGTCAGTTCCGCCGCTTCGCGCAGCAGCGCGGCGGCTGCTGCGAGCTCCGCCTGGTACTCGATGCTGTAGGGCACGGCCGTGAACGTTGGACGTCCGGTCTGGCCGGCGTCCTGAGTGGCGCGGCGAATGGTCGTGAAGAACCCCGTCGCGCGGGCCTTCTCGTCGGCGCCGAGCGAGTCGAGCCAGCGCTGGACTTCGTCTTTCGTCGCCCCGGGGGGGTAGAAGTTCGCGGACTCCGGTTTCGGCGGCGCCCCGGGCACGAAGACGCGGTTGTGATCGAGGCGCGACCACGGTCCCTTGTTGATGAGGAAATAGTGCAGCAGCGCGTCAGCGTCGGCGCGCTGCGCCGGGGTGCGGCTGCCCGACACGGCCCCGTGCGCGAGGTCGTGGAGCATCGCCTCGTTGCCGGCCCACACCTGCCGGAGAAACAGGCTGTCCATGAGCTTCGCCGCTTCGACCAGCTTCGCCAGCGCGCGCCGCTCCCGGTCCGGCAAGGCGGAAATGTCCGCGCCGATGTCCGCCGGAGCGAACCGGGCGGTCATGGTACGCAGCTCCGCGGACGCAGGCGTCGATACGTTGTCTTGAACCATGTCAGTCACGGCGAGGGCTCCAGCCGGCGCGACCAGCGCGGCGGCAGCAAGGGGGATCAACAAGGCGGCGGTGAGCGTGATCGGTTTCATAGTAGCTTCACGGATCTGCGCGCGGTGTCGCGCGGGCGGGTTCGTGGTCAGATCGCAGGGGCCCCGATGGGGGCGCATCGCATTGCGGTCGCCCCGTTCGATCGCTGCGCAGCCCGTCAGCCGCGGACTCCGGCGAGCCCCCGCCGCAGCCCTGCGGGACGCCGGCGGCGCTGCTAGGCGGCGGGCGCGCCGCGGGACTACAATCAGGAGGATTGTAGTCACGGAAGTCGCGGCCGCACAGGCGAAAAGCGCGCCGCCGCAGGGAACAGGGCCAGGAAACGTCACGGGCGCACACAGTAGGATCCATCAGATGAGGAACATCTCCCCCCAGGATAATTCCGAGCTCGAGGCTATCGAACAGCGCGAATGGCGCGAGTCGCTCGATTACGTGGTCCAGCAGGGCGACCGCGGCCGCGTGCAGCGGCTGTTGGGCACCTTGCGGCACCACGCCCGGATGGCCGGCGTCAGCCTCCCGTTCAGCGCGGTCACGGCCTACGTCAACACGATTCGCGCGGAAGATCAGACACCCCTTCCGGGCAGCCAGGAAATCGAGCGCCGCATCAAGAGCCTCGTCCGCTGGAATGCCATGGCGATGGTCGTCCGCGCCAACCGGCTGTCGGACGGGATCGGCGGGCACATTTCCACCTACGCCTCGGCCGCCACGCTGTACGAAGTCGGCTTCAACCACTTCTTCCGCGGCAAGGGGAAAGACGGCGACGGGGACATCATCTACTTCCAGGGACATGCGTCCCCCGGCATCTACGCCCGCGCGTTTCTCGAGGGGCGTCTTTCTGCCGAGAAGCTGCAGAACTTCCGCCGCGAGCTCTCGCCGGGAGGGGGATTGTCCTCGTATCCCCATCCCTGGCTGATGCCGGACTTCTGGGAATACCCGACGGTATCGATGGGCCTCGGGCCCATCATGTCGATCTACCAGGCGAAGTTCAGCCGCTACCTCGAGGATCGAGGACTGAAGAAGCCGTCGACGTCGAAGGTGTGGGCCTTCCTGGGTGACGGCGAAACAGATGAGCCCGAATCGCTCGGCGCCATCAGCCTTGCCGCGCGCGAGAAGCTCGACAACCTGATCTTCGTCATCAACTGCAACCTCCAGCGGCTCGACGGCCCGGTGCGCGGCAACGGCCAGATCATCCAGGAGCTCGAGGCGAACTTCCGCGGCGCCGGATGGAACGTGCTGAAGGTGATCTGGGGCACCGAGTGGGACGCGCTGCTCGAGAAGGATCACGACGGTCTGCTCGTCAAGCGCATGGGCGAGGTCGTCGACGGCGAGTATCAGAAGTATGCCGTCGAAACGGGTGCCTACGTGCGCAAGCATTTCTGGGGCGCCCATCCGCAGCTGCTCGAAATGGTCAAGCACCTGTCGGATGAACAGCTGAAGAAGCTGACGCTCGGCGGGCACGACCCGGTCAAGGTCTACGCCGCCTACAAGGCCGCCGTGGAACACACCGGCCAGCCGACGGTCATCCTCGCCAGGACGATCAAGGGCTACGGGATCGGCGAGGCGGGCGAAGGC
>CAYZBZ010000101.1:10131-13529 GCA_964476725.1 uncultured Vicinamibacterales bacterium | reverse complement strand
AGCGGTTGCGATCGGCAAAGGCGATCTTGGTCGCTTCGATCAGCGTGTGGTAGTAGAGGTCCGGCTCGGTCCGCATCGCCTTCAGGTCGATACCTTCCAGGATGTTCAGCAGGAGGAGCGCCGTCAGCCCCTGGTTGTTGGGCGGAAGCTCATGCAGCGTATAGCCGCGATACGTCGTCGAGATCGGGTCGACCCACGTGGACTTCTGCGACGCGAAGTCCTCCATGGAGAGAAAGCCGCCGTTCTGCCGGCAGTAGTCCACGATGGCCCGCGCGATTTCCCCTCGATAGAACGCGTCGCGGCCGCCCTTGGCCAGGGTGCGGAGCGTTCGCGCCAGGTTCTTTTGATGGAAGATGGCGCCGGGCTTTGGCGCCTCCCCGTTGACGAGATAGGTGGATGACGCCGCCGCGGTCAGCCTGAGCTTCGGGACCTCGGGTGCCCAGTCGGCTGCGATCTTCTCCATGACTGGGAATCCGTTTTCGGCATAGCCGATCGCCGGCGCGATCAGGTCGGCCAGCTTCAGCGTGCCGTACTTCTCGAGCAGGGTGACCCATCCGTCGAACGCGCCCGGTACGGTGATCGTCTCCATGCCGGACGTCGGCATCTGGGTGATCTTCCGCGAGGCGAAGTAATCCAGGTTCAGCGCACGCGGCGCGCGGCCACTCGCATTGAGCGCCTCGAGTTTTTTCGTCTTCGACGAGTAGATCATCATGAAGGCGTCGCCGCCGACCCCCGTCATGTTCGGTTCCGTCACATTGAGGACGGCCGCAATGGCGATGGCGGCGTCCACCGCGTTGCCGCCCCGCTTCAGGACGTCGAGCCCGGCCTGGGAAGCCAGCGGCTGGCTCGTTGCGACCATGCCCTGGCTCGCGCGGACGACCGATCGGCCCGCCGGGACACCCGAGAACCATTGGCTGTCTCCGCCTTCGCCCCGGGCGGAAGTCTGGGCTTCGGCGAGACAGGCTTCGCCCCGAGCGGCCATCGGGGCTGCCGAGGCAACGCCTGTCACCGCGGATGCGCCAGCGGAAATCTCGAGGAACTCACGACGGCTGAGGGAGATGCTCATGGTGTCTTTCAGGCTGATGAACTGGATGTCGGATCGGGAATTCGAAGGGCAATCATAGACGAACCGGCCCTCAGATGTCTGGTCAGAGTAATGAGGAGTTGGTTTAGACTGTCGGCGCTATGAAGACATCCAGAATTCATCGCCGGCTGGTTTCCGTGGCGGGGGCCCTCGGGGCCGCGTCGATGGTCCTGATTGCGGTCGGAGCGTCCGGCCGTCAGGGAGCCAGCCCAGGCGCCACGCTGCAATTCCGCGCGCAGGAGATCGCCAGCGACTTCGGCGTCGGATACGCCGTCGTGCCCGGCGACGTCAACGGCGACGGCCGCACCGACATCCTGGCGATCAGCGGGGCAGAGCTCGTCTGGTTCCAGGCGCCCACATGGGAAAAGCAGGTCATCCTGAGCGCAGGCGCCACGACTGCCGACAACGTGACGCTTGCCGCGCACGACATCGACGGCGACGGGCGGCTCGACGTCGCGCTCGGCGCGGGGTGGACCCGCCAGAACACCGGCACTCTGCAGTGGGTCAGGCAGAACGCGCCCGGCGCGACCCCTGCCTGGGAAGTCTTCCCCATCCTCGCGGAGCCGACCCTGCATCGAATCAGGTGGGCGGACGTCGATGGCGATAAGAAACTCGAGCTCATCGTAGCGCCCCTGCACGGAAAAGGTGCGAAGGGACCGGATTGGGACGGTCCGAGCGCTCGTGTTCTCATCTTCAGACCACCCGCCAATCCGCGGACCGATCCGTGGCCGATGGAAGTGGCTGGCGAGGCCAATCATATCCAGCACAACTTCCTGCCATTCAACGTCGACAAAGACCCGCAGGATGAAATCATCACTGCGAGCAAGGAAGGGTTGAACGCGCTGAAGCGGAACGCCGATGGGACGTGGTCGCGCACGCTCATCGGCGAGGGGGCGCCCGGCGAGGTCAAGCTCGGACGCGTCGGCGGGCGGCGAATGCTCGCGACAGTCGAGCCCTGGCACGGCGCCGGGATCTCGATCTACGCCGAGAAACCAGGCGTGTGGAGCAAGACCACGATCGAATCGGCGCTCACCGATGGTCATGCCCTTGGCTGGGCCGACTTCGACGGCGACGGCAACGACGAGCTGGCCGCGGGCTGGCGCGGCGCCCCGAAACCCGGGGTCGCGGTCTACGTCGTCGATCGCGAAGGTGCGCTCAAATCGAAAACGGTGGTGGACGATGGAGGCATGGCCACGGAGGACTTGATCGTCGGGGACTTCAATGGCGACAAGCTGCCCGACATCGTGGCTGCCGGCCGCTCCACGCACAACATCAAGATCTACTGGAACGAAACGAAGCGAGCCCGGTAACCGCTTCGACATGAGTTGATGCCTCAGGTGCTTCTGGATCCGTGGCCGTGGTACGTCGCGGGACCGTTGATCGGTCTGTTCCCCGCGCTGCTGCTGCTCCTCGGGAATCGCCTGTTCGGGGTCTCCAGCAGTCTGCGCCACATGTGCGCCATCATCAGCCCCCGGCGCGTTGACTATTTCCACTACGAGTGGCGCCACGAGAAATGGAACCTCGCGTTCGCGCTGGGGATCCTCGTTGGCGGCTTCCTGGCCGGCGCCGTCTTCCGCAATCCCGAACCCGTGGCCATCGCCGCGCAAACGAAGGCGACTCTGATGGCGCTCGGCGTTCGTGAGTTCACGGGGCTGGTTCCCGCGGATCTTTTCAACTGGGAAAGCCTGTTGGGAGCGCGCGGCTGGTTACTCCTGGGAGGCGGCGGCTTTCTCGTTGGGTTCGGCACGGCTTACGCGGGGGGCTGCACGTCAGGGCACGGACTGTCCGGCATTGGCGATCTGCAGCTACCCTCCCTGATCGCTTTGCTCGCGTTCTTCGCGGGCGGCATCATTGGCACATTTCTGCTGCTCCCGCTCATCCTGTAGACCCGTGGTACCAGGGACATCCGCCCCGAACCGTCCGGTTGACGCGCCCAAGAGCGACCAGGGCCTATCCACTTACTTCGCCGTGGGCGTGCTGTTTGGCATCGTCATCACGAAGGGAGAGGTCGTCTCCTGGTTCCGCATCCAGGAGATGTTCAGGTTCCAGGGCTTCCATATGTTCGGCGTCTTCGCCACGGCGCTTCCGACGGCGATTGTGAGCGTGCAGCTCTTGAAGGGGCGCCGAGCGCGGACACTCCAGGGGGACAGCATCAACATCCCAGCGAAGCCCCTTGGCAGCGGTATCCGCTATGCCGCCGGTGGTGTGCTCTTCGGTTTGGGATGGGCGCTGACAGGCGCGTGTCCGGGGCCGCTGTTTGCGCTGCTGGGAAGCGGCGCGACCGTCATGGCAGTCTGCATCGTGAGCGCGCTCG
>CAYZBZ010000101.1:0-10031 GCA_964476725.1 uncultured Vicinamibacterales bacterium | reverse complement strand
GCGCTGCTGGGAAGCGGCGCGACCGTCATGGCAGTCTGCATCGTGAGCGCGCTCGCCGGAACCTGGACGTACGGCGTGCTCCGTCCGAAGCTGCCTCACTGAGCGGCGGCCGTCTGGAACGATTTGTCAGTGGTGCGGCCCCCTCTGCGAACCCTTGAACCGTGAACCCTGAACCCTTGAACCCCTGGACCCTGAACCCCTACCGCCTCCAGCCCTGAATAAACGCCGTCACCGCCTGGCCGACGTCGGACTCGACCTGCGGTGTGAATGGGGACGTGCGCGGCTCGTAGCCTCCCTCTTCAAAAGCCTTCGCCGTGGGCAGATAGCCGAACCAGCCGTTGGTGTAGCCGAAGTAGAAGGTGTGGGAGAACGGCGAGCGATCCCGCACGTCCATCGCAATCTCGCAGAACATCTCGACCGGCGCAGACCAGATCACCGTGTCGTTGATCCGTACGAAACGAATCGGCAGACGGACCCGGCCGCCGCTGCTCTCGTAGGGAGCGAGCGCATCCGGCCAGGCGAGCCCGGCCTTGCGTGGCGTCTCGACGATCCTCTCCGCATGGCGCATCGTCACGTCGCCGGTTCCAGGACCCAGTGAGGCGACCGCGGCCAGGATACGGTCTCCCAGCAGTACTCTGAACTGCGAGAGATGACCGCTGCTTGGATTGGGGTACACGGAGTAGATCGGCGCGATGTTGCCGGCTGCGCCGTTGATGTACACGACCGTTCCGCCGAGCTTCTGTTCCAGGTACGCCGTGACCGTTCCGGGCCCGTCGCCACTGATGCTCAGGTTCTGCCCGCTCATGACGGTGCCGTGCATGGCGTAGTTGGCGATCAGGGCGATGAGGCCGCCGGCCGGCCGGTCCAGGCGGATCAGGTTGAACTGGCGATCCACAGGACCATCGGGATTCAGGCCGATCGACACCTGCCCGTCCACGTCCTTGGCGCGGCGGTTGATATTCGCCAGGGCCACGCCGCTGCCGAACGCGATGCGCGCCGGCTCGAGCTTCTCGCGCGCGGTGCGCACCGCGTCAATGAGCGCTTTGGTTGTACGGCCCGTGTAGTCGGAATCCCAGTCGTGGTCGGAGCGTCCAAGGAGCGCCTTGTACATATCCGGCGGTCCGATCTCGGGCGCTGCGTGGGTGTGGGTCACGCTCCACATGACCTGCTTCGGATCGATGCCGGTCGCTTTCTGCAGATCGCGGGTGACGCTGTCGTACAGCGTGGGTGAGAAGAGGCAGAGATCGCTCGATATCAGGTAGAACTGGGTGCCGCCGGCATCGAGGGCCACGACCCGGTGGTAGATATGGTCGAGCACGCCGGTCGACTGCCGGGCCTGGTAGCCCAGAAGCCACTGTGGGGTCTCGGGGGTGATGTCCACCTTGACCGCGGAGGCGCGGAAGCCGGCGGCCTTCGCTCCGCCCTGGGCTGCCGGCGGCACGGCTTCGCGCCTCTCCGCTCCGAGAGCGAGACAGGTCGCAGAGACGATCAGCGCGCCCGCCACGGTCGACCACGAGTATCGAAGCCTTCTGGTCATCATGACCTCGCGTTCGTGGCCACGAGTGACGTGCGGCGGAAGCCTCGCCGAAGGCGAAGGCGGGGACGATCAGCGTTTCGTCTTGTCGTCCAGATTCATCGCGAGGTCGTCCGCGGTGATCTTGTCTTCCACTCCGCGAGCCGGCACGTCAATCTTCGCGATCCACAGCAGCGCATTCAGCATCACCTTGCGCTGGTTCGGATCGCCCCAGTGGGTGTGCGTGTGGCCGCCCGTGAAGCCGAAGCTCCGCCCGCCATCCGGGCGCTCGTAGACCCACATCATCGTCTCGGCCCTGCCGCTGTCGGCCACGATGTGATCGTACGGACCGCGAGGGCTGACGTACGGCCCCTTGCGAACCTCGTCGCTCGGCGTCGACACGAGGATGGGCGTGATGCGCCCCTTTGCCGCCGCGTCAGGCGTCGTCCAGCGCATGTTGAAGTACCACTCGTCGTGCGTGGCAAACGGCTGCACGCCGCGGGTGACAGGATGCGCCGGCAGCTTGTCGAACGACGGCTTCCACATCGGATTGACCGAGAACGCCGTCTCGTAGAAACCGCCGATCCAGCGGTGCATGGCCTCGCCGGGGGGCCCGGCGGGCACTTCGACGCCGTAGTGCGCGAAGCCCAGCCCCACGCCTTTGGCCGCGAGCGCATCGATGAACTTGAGGCGGTCCCCCTGGATGCCAGGATTGCCACGTCCGCCATCGGCGTAGATCAGCACCGCGTCGGCATTCTCGAGCGGCGTGTTGTCGTCCACCGCCTTGCCGTCGACGACCTTCGAGGGCCAGCCGTTGGGATAGACCTCCACCTTCACGCCCGGGGACGCGGCGAGCGCTTTCTGGAGGAGCAGACAGCCCGCGCGGAATTCGTGCATGCCGGGCGGGTGACTCGGTTTGCCCGCGATGAGCACGATCCGCTTGTCGGCGCCGTCGACGGTGAACGACGCGGCGATTACCGTGGCAAACGTGGCAAAGACGATGAGAAGGTGTTTCATGATGCGAGACATCCTACCTCATCACGACGCTTCGTCAGCGCTGGGGCCGTAGATGGATGGGACCGTCGAGCCCATCGGCCGGAGGTAGGTCGAGAGCTGTCCGCGATGGTGGATCAGATCGAACAGGAAGCCCCACGCCATGTCGTGCCCCGTTTCCTTCATCGCCTCGTGGCCGTCGAAGGTGAAGGGCACTTGCTTTTGCCATCCAGCCAGATCGACGGCGCGCAGCTTCCTGGTCGCCTCGTTGTGATGTCGATCGTACGTGTCGAGAATCTCCTTCACCGTGGCGGGGGCGGGGAGCTCGACCCATGCGATGACCCCCTTTTCGAGGCCTTCAGCAAGCAGAATCTCCTCGCGCACCATCAGCCAGGCGATCTCGCGCGCATTGCGCGCTTTCGGATCGGCACGGTAGTCCGATCGGTCCTGTGGAATCCGGGAGATTACCTTCCGAGTCGCGGGGGCTTCCTTCTCCCAGAACTTCAGAAACAGCGCTTTCTCGTCCATCTCGTTCCTCCACGCCCGTTTTCGCGGCGCCGTAAGGCAGCCCTAACCAGCCTCCCCAAGGCGGACAAGGGTAGGCAAAGCAAAGGCGAACGTCAAGTGGCCCCCGCCAGATGACTGCTAGATGACGGGCACAGGAGACGAAAGAGCAGCCAGAACCTCCTTATACAGGTATTTGGCTCCCTCGATGCCGTTCAGCGGACCCGCCTCGTACTCGAGTGCGAACGTGCCCTTGAAGCCGCCGGCGAGCATGATTCTGGTCGAACGCCGGACGTCGTTCTTGTCTCCCCAGCGATCCCAGTACTTCGCATGCACGTTTGTGTGGGCGTACGGGGCCAGCGCTCTGAGACCGTGGACCAGCATGTACTCATATTCCCAGTTGCCGAAGTCCGGAGAAGCCTCGCAGTAGGGATGATTGACTTCGTCGATGATGGTTCGAATGTTCATCGGATCCGCGGCCAGTCCCCAGTGGTTCTCGAGGGTGACCCTGATGCCGAGGTTGCCACCGAAGTCCGCCATCTCCTTGTAGGACTCGATGGCCGCGGCCAGAAGCGGCACGATGTCCACGTTGCGTGGATAGCCGTCGCCGGGTCCTTTCGGAATCGCCGGCGGCCTGATGCTTGGACCGAGCGCCTGCGGAGAGTTCATCCGCATCGACTTCACGCCAAGGACGGCGCACCCCTCGAGCCACCGCTTCGCGATGGCGACACCCTCCTTGCGCAGCGCCTCATCCGGACCCGCAAGGTTCGTCGGGGCATTGTTCGAGATGTGCTGGCACTTCAAGCCGGTCGCGGCCATCTTCGCGGCCAGCTTGTCCAGCCACTTTCGCCCCGAGAGGCTCAACGAATCGAACCCGCGACCAGCGAACATGCTGTCGTCGGTGACGTCGCCGAACAGCCCCGAAAACAGATCCATGTGGGTCACGCCGGGGAACGTGTCCTTCGTGAACTGCGGGAAGTCCAGCATGGTGATCTCGCCGTACTTCTCCTTCATCTGCGCGTTCGTCATGCCCCCGTTCCCCTGAGCGGCGCCGGCGTTGCCGCGGCCGCCCCCCTGACGGGTCTTGAAGATGGACCGTATCGGCCAGGTACAGGAGGCCAGACGCGCCAGCTTGTCCTTCTCGGACCACTGCGCAGCCTGCGCGCCCACCTCGTCGCGCGGCGTCAACACCAGACCTGCCGCAGTCAGACCGGCGCCGGCGGCCTTGAAAAACCCGCGTCGATCGACAGTTCCCGCATTTCCATCTTTTTCATTCATAATCGTGCGTCCTTGTCATCGTGAGGCAGGGCTGACACCGAGCGCGCGTTCGGTTGCGGTGTGATTCTCTCCGGCTTCGCACGCCGCGTCAAAGAGATTGGGGTGTCCCATGGCTTACACGGTTACGAAACACCTGATGCTCCCCAGCACCGTCACCGGCTCGTGGCCCCGGCCGCGATGGTTCGACACGAGCATGTGGGCCAGGCCGCTCGACACCTGCATGATGGACATCCGGTTCCGCGAGAAGTTCCAGGACGCATTGGCGGTGGTCATCAGCGACGAGGAGCGCGCGGGGCTCGACATCCTCACGCACGGCGACTTCCACTGCGACGAGGATTTCGCCGGGCGCAGCTGGCACCACTATCCGCTCCAGCGCTGGACCGGGTTCGAAGGGGACGACCTTCAGTCGGAGGAGACCCGAAGCGAGTGGCTCCGGTATCCGCCGGGCACGCTGCTCAACGAGATCTACACCGGCTGGCGCTGGCCGCGCGTCACGGGGAAAATCGAGCATCGCCCGCTCGACTACCCCAAGATCTGGCGCATCGCGCAGAGCAAGACGCGCAAGCCCGTGCGCTTCGGCACCTGCTGCTCGCAGGTCATGGGCCTCTTCCTCGACATCCACACCGACCAGTACAAGGACTCCCGCGAGGTCCTCTGGGACATGGCCGTGGCGATGAACACGGAACTGCTCGCGCTGCGCGACGCCGGCTGCAAGGCCATCCAGATCGAAGAGCCCACGCTGCACTTCATGGCCAACACCTTCGGCGCGCGTCACGAGAAGGTCAAGTTCATGATCGAGTGCTACAACCGCGAGGTGCAGGGGCTGGACGATGTGGAGATCTGGATCCACACGTGCTGGGGGAACCCCAACATGCAGCGCGTCATGGAGGACACGAGCTACAAGGCGTCGTTCGAACTGTATCTGAACGAGCTGAGGGGGGACGTCTGGACGATTGAGACGAAGGACCGCAATTTCCAGGACGTCGAGCTGTTCGGTCAGTACAAGGGGAAGCTGCCCAAGAAGATCTGCATCGGCGCCGTCAGCCACCGCACGCTGCAGGCGGACCGCCCGCAGGAAGTGGCTGACTCCATCCGCACGGCGCTGAAACACATCGCGCCCGAGCAGCTGATCGTCTCGAGCGACTGCGGCTTCGGCCGGCAGGGGGCCAACCGCGAGATCGCCTTCTACAAGGCCAGCGCCATCGCCCAGGGCTGCAACATCGTCCGCAAAGAGCTCGGCCTCGAGGCTACCTACATCCCGGCCGCCGACCCGGCGCTGCAAATCGACATCGTGCCGAAGGCAGATCGTCGGTAATTCGCTACCTCATGTGCCGTCGAATGATCACCAGCTACCAGTTCACCGCTTCGACAGATCCCTGACGAGGATGTCCTTGAACCGCATGTTCCCCTGTCCGCCGGAATGCAGCTGCAGCGCGATGGGGCCGTCGTCGCTTTCCGGCCTCGGATCGGTGTAGTCGATCATGATGACGCCGTTCAGCCTCGAAACGTAGCGGTTGCCTTCCACCTTGAGCAAGTAGTCGTTCCATTCGTCGCGCAGGACGACGCTCTCGTTCTCCGGTGAGGGCCACACGAGCCACTGGCGCGACTGGTCGTACACCCCGCCGGTGTGCCTGCCCAGCGTGCAGTCGATCTCGAACTGGGGCCCCTTGGTGACCGCCGCGCTGCCGGGCTTGAAGTTCACGTGAAAGAACACGCCGCTGTTGCCGTTGCCTTCGCACTTGAAGCGCAGCGACAGATGGAAATCCTTGTAGGTCTTGTCGGTCTGCAGATACCCGTACCCGCTGGTCACCGCGAGCCCGTGGAGCGTGCCCTCTGCGACCTCCCATTTTTCCTGGCCGACGTTCACCCAGCCCGAGAGATCTTTCCCGTTGAAGAGCGCGACCCAATCCTCCCCCGGCGCCCTCACTCTAGGCGTCTGCGGAGCGGGGGCCGAAGCCGCCGGAGTCTGCGGCGTCTGTGCGAACGGCGTCGAGGCCGCGGGGGTCTGCGCGAGGAGAGCAATCGAAAGAATCAGTGCAATCATGTGGTCCTCATCAGATCGCACGCTCTCAGCGAGTGGGCACACGGACCGGCGCGCGCACGGTCAGACCGGGCCGTTTCACCGACACGCTGATCTTGTCTGAGCTGTTCCCTTTTTCGGGCCGGGTATACGCGACGGCGTACTGGTGGGCCAGCGTCCGGGCGAGCTCCTGCAGCCCGGCCACGAGTCCGGCCGTGGCGACAATCTCGTCGCTGCGGCCGCCGGACTGCTTCGGGCCGTCGCCGAGCACTTCACTGAGGTTCATGTTCTCGCCGAGCAGACCCGCCGGCTTCTGCACGGCCGCCATCGATCGCAGGGCCGAGCTGCTGACCGAGATGACGTTCAATGCCGCGCCGCTCTTCTGCAGCTGATCGAGCACGTGGTGGGCCGGCAGCGGGCTGTGCTCTTCTCCGCCGACGGTGAGCACGACGATGACCGAGCGTTGCGCCTTCCGTTTTTCCAGGTCCTTGGCGGTCTCGAAGATTCCCTCGAGCAGCTGCCCCCCGTCGGCTGTGCCCGGGCGCGCGTTCAGCCGGCCGATGGCCTCGATGAGCGCCTCGACGTTGGCCGTGTAGTCGACGATTTTGAGATGCTGGCCGGTGACGGTGCTCAGCGCGAACTCCGCGCGTCCCTGCATGCGCTCGATGAACTTCGCCACGCCGTATCGGAAGATGCCCGACCCGTTGTCGTCGATGAGGAGGGCGATGCGCATCGGCGCGGTGGCGGGCCCGGCCTGCACCACCTCACGCACCTTGCTCCCCTCCTTCACGACGAAGTCGGCGGTGGTCAGATCGTCGACCAGCGTGCCGTTCCGGTCGGTGACGGTGACGTAGACCGTGCGCGTGAAGGCGTCGGGCGCCGGCGGCGCCTGACCCGGCGCCGCCGAGGCGGATGCCGCGAGGAGGGCTGAGGCGAGTGACCAGGTGAGCATGCAAGACATCGCTGACCCTCTCCCGCCTTCGCTTCCTGCGAAGCCATGGCGAGCCAAGCCCTCAGAAAAGAAGCTCGGCCGATGCCGCTCAGCCGCGGGAGGTCGCGACGCGCTCTCCCTGCTCGTCCATCGCGAGCGGCGGCGGCTCGACCGCCACGAGATACTCGAACTGACGCCGGAATTCCTCTTCGCTCAGATGCGCCGTCGACGCAAGCTTCGCGACCTCGTGCGGGTCCTCGATGTCGTCCCGCCGCAGCCTGATCATGTAGCGCCGGGCGATCGCGTAGCGAGTGGACGTGATGTCGACCAGCCGGATGCGCGTGCGGCCGGTCTGGCCGTCGATCATCTCGGAAAACGGGATCGGCACGAAATGCCCGCCCTGCATCGAGATCATGGCCGCGTTTCCCCCGGCCAGCAGGTACTTCGCGGCACAATAGCCGAGATCGCGAGCGTACTCCATATCAAACGGAATCGGGTCCGCGCACCGGAGCTCGTACCCGATGTTCTTCGCGGCAATCGTCGTCTTGATGCCGAACTCCCGCAGGCGGGCGACGACCTGCGCCTTGAGGATCTCGCCGAGGTTGACCTCGGCGATCCGCAGATGCCCGTGGTCGTCGCGCTCGGCCTCGTGGAGCCCCACGAGGTCCCCTTCCGCCACGTCGAGCACGACCCCTTCCGCGATGATGGCCACGCCGTCGCGCCGGCCGCCGCTCAGGCGCTTGATGATGCTCGCCGCCAGGGTATCGACGATGTTGTTGAGCCGGATTGGCGAGCTGAACTCCTCCGAGATCAAGGTCACCGTCGCGCCGACGGACTTGCCGATCCCGAGCGCGAGGTGCCCGGCCTTGCGTCCCATCGCGATCACGAAGTACCAGCGCGACGTGGTCTTGGCGTCCACCATCAGGTTCTTGACGATGTCGACCCCGTAGTGGCGCGCCGACTGGTAGCCGAACGTGTCGACCTGCGGGGGCAGGTCGAGATCATTGTCGATGGTCTTCGGAACGTGCACGACGCGAATGCGACCCGCCGCGTGCTGTTCGAGCTTCATGGCCGAGAAGGCCGTGTCGTCGCCGCCGATGGTGACGAGCTGGGACACGTTGAGCCGCAGCAGCGAGGTGATGGTGTTCTCGAGCAGGCGCGGGTCGGTCGTCGGGTTGGCGCGCGCGATGCCGAGGTACGATCCTCCGCGGAAATGGATCCGGCTGACCGCCTCAATCGACAGGGGCATTACGTGGTCGATGTCCCCCTGCATGAGCCACTCGAAGCCGTCGCGCACGCCGACGACCTCGATGCCTTCGAGGCGCGCGCGGATGGTGGCGGCGCCGATGACGCTGTTGATCCCCGGCGCGGGCCCGCCGCCGACGAGTATCGCGAGGTTGTTATGGTGGTCCACTGCGATCGCTCCAGATTCGAACGGGCGGGGACGACAGGCGAAGGCCGAAGGCCCTCAACCGCGCGTTGTAATCGATTGCAGACTGTAGCACCCGCCGTCGGAGCGAAGCAAGCAGGCGTCACCCGCAGCGCCGTCCGTGCGCGCCCAGGTCCCGCCTAGGTCCGGTACGCCTGGCGGCCGATCCCCTGGATGGGAATCGACTGCGACGCCAGCACCTCGTGTTGCAGCGAATACATGCACGCCGCCGCTTCGTCGATGTGCCGCACGAACGCGATGGACCCCTGGAGGATGGGTTTGACGCGCTCGCGATCCTGGATGCGCGCCTTCGGGTATTCGTGCTCCACGACGAGATGCGTGTTGGCGACGTCGAGCTGCAGCAGCTCGCGCGCCGCAAGCTGATGATCGAACCAGTCGACCGTGCGATTCTGCAGGTACGCCAGCGGGTCGTGCCGCGCGGTACCCGGCAGCTCGTGCTCGCACAGGACCACCTGCTTCTTCCACGCGTTCAGCTGATCGGCCGGCTTGTCCGACGGGCGTCCGCCAATCCAGTCCCCCCGCTCGACCGTCTGCCCCCCGTAGCCCCACGCGGCGACCCCCTTGGAGTCGATCACCTGCCCCTTCACGTGGAAGCCGCCGATGAGGAAGTTGTACCCCGTGTCCTTCAAGTACTGAAAGATCGACCGGGTGTCCTGGCCCATCAGGATCGCATGCGACGGATCGTAGTGAATGCGGAACTGATCGCCGAGGCCGTGCTTCTCGCAGATCCGGTGCAACGCGATCCACGTGCCTGGGGTATAGGCAATGTTGTTGTGGAAGTTGTCGCCGGTCGTCCAGCCCGGCATCGGACACTGCTCGACCCGGTAGATCAGGCCCCGGTCTTTCGCCGCCTTCAGCAACGGGATGAAGTGCGTCTCGAAGTCGAGCAGGTTCTGGTCCATGCTGTGCTGCTGGTTGCGCCCGACGAACCCGCACACGGCGTCGACGCCAACGAGCGACGCCGCGTCGAAGACCCGCAGCATGAAGTCGTGTTTCTTCTGGCGGATGGCCGCGTCGTGGTGCAGCAGGTTGTCGAAGTACCCGACCTCGGAGATGCCCACGCCGCTGGCGTCGAGCGCCGCGCGGACGCGGCGCGCGCGATCGCGATCGAACGGCTTCCGCAGGTCGAGCGTGTTGGCCACAGGGTCGATCATCGCTTCCTCGGGGACGTCCGACTCGCTGGGGTGCAGCGCCGCAGACAGCTGGATGTAGCTGGCCCCGATCTCCTTCGCGAACGCGACCCATTCTTCGATCGCCCGGTCCGGATCCGGATCGCGCACCGCGCGAGGCGTCAACTCCTGGAGCGCCGCCGTCAGGACGCCCACCTTCATGAACTTCGGAT
>CAYZBZ010000100.1:9770-13545 GCA_964476725.1 uncultured Vicinamibacterales bacterium | reverse complement strand
GGTCGGGCAGCTCAGCCTGGCGTTCGGGGCGAACGACATGGGCAGCGTGATGATCGAGGAGAACGTCGTGCGCGCGGCCGGCGCGAGCCACTGCATGGACGAGATCGAGATCGTGCGCAACATCGAGAACGCCGGGTTCGTTCCCAAGCGGCGGAACATGCATTACGAGCTGCAGGGCGATCCGGTGTTCCGCGAGCGGAGCGTGCCGCGGATGCTGGAGCTTGCCGTCGCCCGTGTCGACGGCGACACGTCGCGCCCGCCCGAGATCGGCCGCTACGGGGCGAGAAGCGCCGCCGGGAAGAAGGCGCGCCTCACCGGCCATTGATGCTCCATCGCGCCGCGTGGGTCCTCCCGATTGCCGGAGCGCCGTTGCGGCGCGGCTGGGTCCTCACCGCGGAAGGCCTCGTCGTGGCCTGCGGGGCGAGCTCTGGCGAAGCCCCGCCGAAGCCGGTGGGTGTTCCCTTGCCGGCGAAGGCGGGCGGGGCTACGCCCCTCGAGATCGTCGATCTCGGCGATGCCGTCATCCTGCCGGGTCTCGTCAACGCGCACACTCATCTCGAGCTTTCGTGGATGCGCCACCGCGTCCCGCCGGCCGACTCGATGCCGGCGTGGGCGTCGCGGCTGATCGCGCTGCGGGGCGCGGAGAGCGGCGATCCGCCAGGCCCGATTGGCGAGGCCGTCCGCGAGGCGCGCGCTGCGGGCACGGCGCTCGTGGGGGACGTCACGAATACCCTGGCGGCCTACGACTTCCTCGCGGACAGCGATCTCAGCGGCGCGGTCTTCCGCGAGCTGATCGGCTTCAGCGGGGGAGATGCCGGGCGGATCGTCGCCGGCGCACAGTCAGAGCTCGACGCCGTCATGCCGCTCGCGTGGCTGCGGACGTCGATCGTGCCGCACGCTCCGTACTCGGTGTCGGCCGAGCTCTTTCGAGCGATCGGACGGGCCGGCGGCGACCGCCCCATCAGCGTGCATCTTGGAGAATCCGCGGACGAAGTCCGTTTCCTTCGCGATGGCACGGGCGCGTGGCGCGAGCTCCTCGGCCGGCTCGGCGTCTGGAACGACGAGTGGGAGCCCCCCGGGTGCGGTCCGGTCGAGTATCTCGAGCGGCTGGGTCTCGTGAGTGCGAGGCTGCTCGCCGTGCACGCGACACAGCTTGGAGCTGGCGAGCTTGGGCGCCTGGCGGCGGCCGGGGCGACGGTCGTCACGTGCCCGCGGAGCAACCGCTGGACCGGTGCAGGCACGCCGCCGATCGAACGCTTCTACGCCTCAGGCGTGCGGGTGGCGATCGGCACCGACAGCCTCGCCAGCGTCGAGGATCTGAACGTGTTCGGCGAGCTTGCCGAAGTCCGGCGGCTCGCCCCAGGCGTCCCCGCGGCGCGGCTGCTCGAGAGCGCCACCGTGCACGGGGCGGCCGCCCTGGGGTTTGCCGCGGAGCTCGGCACGATCGAACCCGGCAAACGCGCTGAACTGATTGCCGTCCGCGTCCCACCGGGCGTCGAGGATGTGGAAGAATACCTCGTTGGGGGAATCGAGCCTCATGCGATCACGTGGCTCGAATCGTGAGAAGGCTCCAGGCTCCATGAACCGTTTTCACATTTACGCCTCGTTCGTTCGCGTCAGCCATTCCGTCTTTGCGCTGCCGTTCGCGCTGACGGGGGCGCTGCTGGCGCTCAATCGGCTGGGGGACTGGAACCCGGCGCGTGTCGGCTGGCGCCTGGTCTGGATCGTCGTCGCGATGGTCGCGGCGCGCAGCGCCGCCATGGGCTTCAATCGCCTGGCCGACGCGTCGTTCGACGCCCTCAACCCACGCACCGCCGGGCGGGAATTGCCGCGCGGCGTGATGACACGCGGCGAAGCGGGCGTGTTCGTGGCTGTCTCGTCTGCGATCTTCGTGTTCGCTGCGTGGAAGCTCGGGACGATCTGTTTCGTGCTGTCGCCGGTCGCGCTCGCGATCGTGTTCTGGTACTCGCTGGCGAAGCGGTTCACGACCTACACGCAGCTCTTTCTCGGGCTTGCGATGGCGGTGGCGCCCGTCGGCGGATGGCTGGCGGCCGGAGGGCGCGGCGGCCTGGAGCCGTGGCTGCTCGGCACGGCGATCGGCACATGGGTGGGAGGATTCGACGTCTTGTATGCCTGCCAGGATGTGACGTTCGATCGCGCACACGGGCTGCGATCGATTCCGGTGCGGTTCGGCGTCGCGCGCGCGCTGCTCATCTCGCGCGGCATGCACCTCATCACCATGATTTGTCTCGCGGCGCTGGGTCCGGTCGCCGATCTCGGCGCCGTGTATCTGGCGGGGGTGGCGGGTGTCGCGGCCCTGCTGGTGTACGAGCAGTCGCTCGTCAGCGAGCACGATCTGTCGCAGGTCAAGCGGGCGTTCGATCTCAACGGCTACGTCGGTCTCCTCTATCTGGCGACGACCGCCACGGCCATCTATGTCCACTGACAAGGGGGACGCTCCGCTGCGCACCATCGCGCTCGCCGTCACCGGCGCGAGCGGCGCGGTCTACGCTACGCGGACGATGGCCGCGCTGCTGGAGCGGGGCTGCCACCTCGAGCTTGTCGTGTCGGATTACGGGCGCCGTCTGCTGCGCGACGAGCTCGGCGACGCGGCATCGGTCGACAGGCTCGCCGACTATCTGGCGTCGAAGTATGGCGACGCGGTGCGCAACGGCACGTACACTCTCTACAGCAACCGCGATCTCGGCGCGAAGATCGCGAGCGGAAGCCAGGGCTGCGAAGCGATGGTCGTGGTGCCCTGCTCGATGAAGAGCCTGGCCGGCATTGCGCACGGCCTCTCGCGCAACCTGGTCGAGCGCGCCGCCGACGTCATGCTCAAAGAGCGGCGGACCCTCGTGGTCGTCCCGCGGGAAACGCCGATGAGCCTTCCGCAGCTTCGCAATATGGTGCTCTGCGCCGAAGCCGGCGCGATGATCATGCCCGCCATGCCTGCGTTCTACCAGATGCCGCGCACGCTCGACGACCTGGCCGATTTCATGGCAGGAAAAATCCTCAGCGCGCTGGGATTCCGGCACGAGCTGTACGCGTCATGGAAGGGCTAAAGTAGTGGGAAGCCTTCAGCCTTTCCTTGCATGCCCCTGACTCCACCCGATAAGGCCCCATCGCGTATCGCGGGCATGTTCGACGCGATTGCGCCGCGGTACGACCTGCTGAACCACGTGCTCAGCGCCGGGCTGGATCGCCGCTGGCGTGAGGTCGCCGTGGACGCACTGGCGCTCGGACAGGACGCCCGGGTGCTGGACTTGTGCACCGGCACCGGCGATCTGGCAATCGCGACGGTACGTCGCGCGCACGGCGCGTCGGTCGTCGGCGTGGATTTCGCCGGCGAGATGCTGAAACTTGGGCTGGTGAAGGTGCGGACGGCCTCGCTCGATCGCCGGATCCGGCTCGTTCGCGGCGACGCTGCACAGATCCCGCTCGGCGACGGCTCGTGCGATGCCGCGACGATTGGGTTCGGCATTCGCAATGTGGCGGAACCGGAGCGCGCGCTGCGTGAGATCGCGCGCGTGCTGCGGCCTGGCGGGCGCCTCGCGATTCTCGAGTTCGGCCAGCCGCGGATTCCCGGCATCCGTACGCTTTACTCGTGGTACTTCCGCTACTTGCTGCCGCTCGTCGGCCGGCTCATCTCGAAGCACCAGAGTGCGTACTCGTACCTTCCCGCATCCGTCGGCGCCTTCCCACCCCCTGCGGAGTTCTCGAAAATCCTCGCTGCCACGGGATTTTCACAGGTCCGGGCCGTCCCTCTCACCTTCGG
>CAYZBZ010000100.1:4074-9670 GCA_964476725.1 uncultured Vicinamibacterales bacterium | reverse complement strand
GAGATCAGGCTCTGGGCTCTAGGCTCTAGGGCCCCTCTAAGCCCAGAGCCCAGAGCCCAAAGCCCAGAGCCCTGTTATAATCGCTAAACCACTGATGTACTTCGACTTCGAGGACTATCATCCGGACACGCCCACGCTGCCGCGTTCGCTCACGCGGCTCGAGGTCGTGCTGCTGACGGTCGTCGTCTACCTGTCCATGATCATCCTGCTGCTGGTGTGGCCGCAGCTGCCGTTTGTGCGCGCCTGGGAAGCGGAGCGGCAGCGGGCGCTCGCGGAACAGCAGCAACGGCAGATCGAGCGGCAGCGTGAGAATGCGCGGTTCGTGTTCGTTGCGCCGCGCGCCGACATGCGGGCCATGAAGCCGCCCGAACGCGCGGACCTGTCGGACATCGATCGAAAGGCGCAGACGAGGGAGCGGGCGGAGAAGCCGACAAACAGCATGCCGTTCGCCCGGGGGAACAGTCCGGAGCTTATCGAAGTCCAGCCGCGGCGCGCTGACCCCGCCGCTCAGGCGGATCGCTCCACCGAAGATCCGCTTCGCCAGAGACCCGCCCTGCCGGATTCGCCGGCCGCGACGCTATCGAGATCCGTGGAGACGCCCCGGCTTTCGGCCGGTGGACAGACGTCGGGGGTCATCGCGGATGCCATTCGGAACGTGCAGAAGTACGCGCCGAAGGACTCCTACGTCAATCTGCAGGGCGGGGCGGACCAGCAGCTCGCCCCGAGCATCCAGTTCGACACGAAGGGTGTCGAGTTCGGCCCGTGGCTGCGGCGCTTCATCGCGCAGATCCGCCGCAACTGGTTCATCCCCCAGGCGGCGATGTCGTTCCGGGGGCACGTGGCCATCACGTTCTACGTGGGCAAGGACGGACGCATCAGCGAGCTGAAGGTCCTGAGGCCGTCGGACATCGACGCGTTCAACAACTCGTCGTTCAACGCGCTGGCGACGTCCAATCCCACGTATCCGCTCCCGCCCGAGTATCCGGACGACCGCGCCTTCTTCACGGTCACGTTCTTCTACAACGAAAACCCGGGGTCATGAGGCAGCCGACGCGGACGCAGCAGATCGGACTGCTGTTGATGCTGGGCGCTCTTGCGGCGCTGGCCCTCGCGCGCGCGCTCGCGTGGTAGCGATGGCCCGGCCGCCGCTCGTTGCCATCATGGGCCCCACCGCGACCGGCAAGAGCGCCCTCGGCATCGCGCTGGCGCTCCGCTTCGGCGGCGAAGTCGTGAGCTGCGACTCGACCGCGGTCTATCGGGGTTTCGACATCGGCACCGACAAGGTGCCCGTCGCCGCCCGCCGGGGGGTGCCACATCACCTGATCGACGTCGCGGACCCGACCGAGGAGTATTCCGCCGCGCGATACGCGCGTGAGGCCGCCGCAGCGGTCCGCGAGATTACGGCCCGCGGCCGGCTCCCGATTCTCGTTGGCGGCACAGGGTTGTACTACCGCGCCCTGACGCGAGGGGTTTTCCCCGGGCCCGGCCGCGACACGGCGTTGCGCGCCAGGCTGGAGCGGATCGCCGATCGCAAGGGGGTCGAGCGGCTCCATGTCCTGCTTGCCCGTGTCGATGCAGGCTCCACCGCGCGGATCCAGCCCCGCGATCGCAAGCGGCTCGTCCGTGCGCTGGAGGTGTACTTCCTCACCGGCCGTCCCATGACCGCGCACTTCGCCGAGACGCAATCGCCGCTTCCCGAGTACGACGTCATGGCCTTTGCCTTACAGATCCCTGCCGAGGCGACGGCGGCGCGCGTCGCCGCCAGGGTCGACGCGCAGTTCAGGGACGGGTTGCTGGACGAGATACGCGGGCTGCTCGCGTCGGGGATTCCCGAGATCGCGAATCCGTTCACAGGTCTCGTGTACCGTCAGGCGCTCGAGCATCTCCACGGCGTGCGGGATGAGCCTGCGACGCGAGAGCTCATCGTGCGGGAGAACCGGAGGTACTCGCGTCGGCAGTTGATCTGGTTCAGGAAAGAGCCTAATCTACAGTGGATTCAGGCCGCCGGCGAACGCGAGGAGACTGACGAGCAGGTTGCTCGTGTGCTCGCGGCCATGGAGAGCCTCCGCGATGCCACCAACCCGTGAGTCGAAACCCGCCACAGTCCAGCCGAACATCCAGGATGTGTTCCTCAATTACGCGCGGCGGGAAAAGATGCCCGTACAGATCCGGCTGATGGACGGCACCGATCTCGAGGGGCGTGTGAAGAACTTCGATCGCTTCGCCGTGATCGTCGAGCACAGCGGCGCGGACCACATGATCTTCAAGCACGCCATCGCGACCATTCGCTCACCGCGTCCCATGAGCAACTACTACTCCTCTCACGAAGCCTGATTGGGCACGTCCTCTCCAGACCGCGTCATTCTCATCGTCCTCGACAGCGTCGGCATCGGCGAGCTCCCGGACGCGCGGGTCTACGGCGACGTCGGCAGCGACACGCTTGGCAACATCGCGCGCCGCGTCCCGCTGAAGCTTCCACACCTGCGGCGGCTCGGGCTGACGCGGATCGCGTCGCTGAACCGTGGCGATCCCGAGCCCGTTCCGGCCGGCGCGTTCGGACGGATGGCGGAGGCGTCGCCGGGCAAGGACTCGGTCACCGGCCACTGGGAGCTGATGGGGCTCGTGCTCGAGCGGCCGTTTCCCGTGTTCCCGAACGGGTTCCCCCCGGAAGTCATCGCCGAGTTCGAACGGCGCATCGGGCGCCGCACGCTCGCGAACAGGGCGGCGAGCGGCACTGCCATCATCGAAGAGCTCGGCGCCGAGCACGTGCGCACCGGCAGGCCGATCGTCTACACGTCGGCCGACAGCGTGTTCCAGATTGCCGCCCACGAAGACACCGTCCCCGTCCCTGAGCTGTATCGCTGGTGCGAGATTGCCTACGAGCTGGTGGGAACCGGCATGGGAGTGGGGCGGGTCATCGCGCGGCCGTTCGTTGGCGCGGCCGGCGCGTTCCGTCGCACCGCAAACCGGCGCGACTTCGCGCTCGTCCCGTTCGAGCCGACCCTGCTGGATCGCGTCAAGGGGACCGGGCGTCCGGTCGTCGCGATCGGCAAAATCGAGGATCTGTTTGCCGGCCGCGGCATCACGACGGCAATACATACGGCGAGCGACGAGCAGGGAATGGACGAGGTGCTCCGCGCCATGTCCACGACGCCTCAGGCGCTCATCTTCGCCAACCTCGTTGACTTCGATACCTTGTATGGGCACAGGAACGACGTCGCCGGGTACGCCGCGAACCTCGAGCGGTTCGACGCGCGGCTCGGCGATCTGCTGCCGCGGCTCGCGCCGCGCGATCTCCTGATCCTGACCGCCGATCACGGGAATGATCCCACGACGCCGAGCACGGACCACGCGCGCGAGTACGTGCCGGTGCTCGTGACCGGCGCCGCCGTCCGCGGCGGCGTCGACCTCGGCACGCGGCAGACGTTCGCGGATCTGGGTCAGACCATCGCGGAGTTGTTCGGCATCGGGCCGCTGCCGCACGGAACCAGCTTTCTGCGCGATATTCTCAGGACATAGAACACAGGCGGAACGAGAGAGACCAGCCACACGGCCCTCTCCGTTGGCTCCGTTCCTCCGTGTTGAATCAAGACAAGACGCAGCGTGACACCGTGACTAATATCCGCGAACAACTCGAGGAGCGCGAGCGTCGGTTTCTCGCTCCCCAGGCAGCCAGGAGCGGCGACACGCGGGGGCGTGTGCGGCCGGAGCCCGAGGATCCGATCCGGCCCGCGTTCCAGCGCGACCGCGACCGCGTCATTCACTGCAAGGCGTTCCGCCGCCTGAAGCACAAGACGCAGGTGTTCTTTGCCCCGACGGGCGATCACTACCGCACCCGCCTGACCCACACCCTGGAGGTCTCGCAGATCGCGCGGAGCATCGCGAAAGTGCTGCAGCTCAACGAAGAGCTCACCGAAGCGATCGCGCTCGGGCATGACCTCGGTCACACGCCGTTCGGCCATGCCGGCGAGCGCGTGCTCGACGCGCTCATCCCCGGCGGGTTCAACCACTACGAGCAGAGCCTCCGCATCGTGGACGTGCTGGAGAACGACCGGGCGGGATTGAACCTCACCTGGGAGGTGCGCGACGGCATCTCTCGCCACTCGAAGGGCAGGAACGGGATGCCGGTGGGGGCCGACCCCGCGCATCGCGCGAGCACGATCGAAGGTCAGATCGCCCGCGTCGCCGACATCATCGCGTATGTGAACCACGATATCGACGACGCGGTGCGGGCCGGGCTCCTGCGCGAAGAGGACCTGCCCCGGGCGCGCGTCTCAGTGCTCGGCGCGAGCTCGTCCGAGCGCATCGGCCGCATGGTGACCGACGTCGTCGTGCAGAGCCTCGAGGGGGGCCTGACGGAGATTCGCATGAGCGAGCCGATCCTCGAAGCGACCGTCGGTCTGCGCAGCTTCCTCTTCGAAGCGGTGTACGAGAACGAGATCGCCATGGGTGAGTTCAAGAAGGCGGGGGGCATCCTGGGCGGGCTGTGGGAGAAGCTCCGCGAGCGCCCGGAGGAGTTCCTCGACCGCCGTACGATCGAGGAAGAGGGGCTCGACGCGGCCGCCCGCGACTTCCTGGCCGGCATGACCGACCGGTATGCCGTGAGCCTCTACGAGCAGCTGTTCATTCCGAAATCCTGGGTGTCCCCACGGGACAATTGAGCGTCTGGCACTCTCACTATCCCCCCTGGTCATCGGCCACGGCAGCCGCTGCGATCGCGGGGCGCCCGGCCGTGCCGTTCCCTTCCGGCTGTCGCACAAAACACATCACGAAAAAGACCCGGCGTTGGCCGGGTCTTTTTCGTGTTGATGGAAGAAAAACTACTGGCTGTTGAGGCGCCGACGCGCAGCGCCGGCAAGACCGAACAGGCCGGTGCCCAGGAGCATCATCGAGCCAGGTTCCGGCACCGGCGTCGGCGTTACGTCGTTGACGCCGACAATCATGTCGTTGTAGTCGAGGTCCCCGCCACCGGGCAGATCTTCGAACCCAACGACGACGGTGGAGCCGAAGAGCTCTGATGCCGAGCTGCCTGCAGTGTTGAAGAGCAGCGCGTGATCCACGCCGTCCGAGTTCAGCGACGCCTGGGAGTAGAAAATTCCGCCAGGACCGTCCAGATAGAAGCCGAAGGTGGTCCCGATGTTCTTGGTGATGGAGTTGAATGTCGCGGTACCGGCCACGACATTGAACGCGATAGTCGCCGCCGTCACAGGAGTTGCTGAGCCTTGGAAGACCAGAAGCGTGTCGCCGACCGTGACGGTCGACCCTGACTGGGTGAAGCCGTAGATCCCGAACTTATTTGAACCTGCATACCCCGCGAGCTCGAGGAGCAGAAACGCGGTGGCGTCATCGTTGGTGCCGTCCGTGTCGGTCAGGTTCACCGCGCCAGCTCCGCTATCCGCGTAAGTGCCCGCCGTCGTGGAGAGTACTCCGCCTGTGATGCTGATCGCCTCTGCGGGAGATGAACCCAGGGCGAGTGCCGCGGCGAGTGCCGCAGCGGTGATGAATCGTGATGTACTTTTCATGACCAACATTGTCCCCCGTGTTACCGTGCTGTTCTGGCCGACACCAGGTGTGTAAACCATCGGCCGTGCAGCTG
>CAYZBZ010000100.1:0-3974 GCA_964476725.1 uncultured Vicinamibacterales bacterium | reverse complement strand
AAATAGCAAGCTCGGCACCATCGTCGTGACCTGTCAGAAAACCAATATCGACGGGCGTTTAAACGGTCCGCCGCCGCTTTCGTAATATCAATGGCGGCCTACGGGCTGACTTTTGTCTGCGCTTGCGCAGTCTCGTGGCTATTGTCGAGCGCGCGCGGGCCCGCATCCTTCAAAAAGCCATGCGCCATCTCCATCCCCTCACCCCTCACTATCCCACCGGCTCGAGCCCTGGGCTGTGCCCACGCCCCATCCTGAGGTATCATGACGGGTTCCCGCCCGGGGTTCCGGGCCGCCAGAGAGCCATGCTTCTCGAACTCAGCAAGCTGCACGGACCGCACGGGCACTTCGAGCGGACATTTCAGCCTTCGGCCTTCGAGCCTCAGGACGACGACTACCGCGTCGCCGTGCCTGTCGCGGTGTCGTTCGACGTCCAGAAGGCGGGAGGCGATGCGTACCGGGTGACAGGTCGGGCGACGACCCGGCTGGAGCTCGAGTGCGGCCGTTGCCTGGAGCCGTTCGAGCTGCCCTTCGATGCCGTGTTCGAGCTGCGCTACGTGCCGCAGGCGGCCAACACCGCTGCCGAGGCGGAGCGGGAGATCACGCAAGACGATCTGACGACGGCGTTCTATCGAGAGGGAGTGCTGGACGTCATCGATCTGCTGCGCGAGCAGTTTCAGCTCGCGTTGCCGATGAAGCCGCTGTGTGCGGACTCGTGCCGCGGCCTCTGCCCCGAGTGCGGGGCGAACCTGAACCGCACCGAGTGCCGGTGCGAGCCGACGTGGGAAGACCCGCGGCTCGCGCCGCTCGAGGGGCTGCTGAACCGAGACAAGGAGAACTGAGACATGCCCAATCCTAAACGTCGGCATTCCAAGACGCGGACGGCCAAGCGCCGCACGCATGACGCGCTGAAGCCGGTGCCGGTCGGAGCCTGTCCGCAGTGCCGCGAGTCGAAGCCGCCGCATCAGGTCTGCCCCCACTGCGGCTACTACAAAGGCCGCCAGGTCCGTTCGGTGGAAGAGACTTAACGAACCCCTCGGAACCCTGAACGAGCGAATGCGAATCGCCATTGACGCGATGGGCGGCGACGACGGGCCGGGGAGCATCATCGACGGCGCGCTCGTCGCGGCGCGTCACCTGCAGGTGGGGCTCGTGCTCGTCGGCGACGCCGGCGCGATCGAGCGCGAGCTCGCGCGGCACCCGGGCGCGGCAGCACTGGACGTGCGCGTCGTCCACACGCCGGAGTCCATCGGCATGGAGGAACCGGCGGCCGCCGCGCTCCGTCGCAAGCCGCGGGCGTCCATCCGGCTGGCCGCCGAAGCGGTCCGCGACGGGGAAGCCGCCGCGGTGTTCAGCGCCGGGCACACCGGCGCGTCCGTGATGGCCGCCATCGGGGCGTTCGGCCGCCTGCCAGGCGTGGACCGCCCCGCGCTCGCCACAATCATTCCCACCCTCCGCCAGCCGGCCGTTCTGCTCGATTCGGGCGCGACGGTCGAGTGCAGGCCGCAGCATCTCGTGCAATTCGCCGTCATGGGCGCGGCGTACGCGCGGATCGCGCTCGGCTGCCCGTCGCCGCGCGTCGGCCTGCTGTCGGTCGGGTCGGAAGAGAGCAAGGGCAACGAGCTCACGCGCGACGCCCACCAACTGCTAAAGGGCGCGCCGATCGATTTCGTGGGCAACGTCGAGGGACGCGACGTCTACGCGGGCGTAGCGGACGTGATCGTGTGCGACGGCTTCACCGGGAACATCACCTTGAAGATCAGCGAAGGGCTGGTCGAGACTGTCGAGCGGCTGCTGCACGACGAGTTGTCGGCCACGTTCGGCACGCGCGTGGGCTACCTTCTGTCGCGCCAGGCGTTCCGGCGGTTCCGCAAGCGCGTCGATGCGTCGGAGTACGGCGGCGCGCCGCTCGTCGGCCTGAACGGCCTCTGCATCGTCGGACACGGGCGGTCGTCGGCGAAGGCGGTGCGGAACGCCGTGGCGATGGCGGTCCGGTTCGCCAGTCAGGGGCTGCTCGAGAAGCTGGCGCGCGACATGGCCGCCGCGGCACACGAGGGACCGCTGCGATGATTGCGTTCGTGTTTCCCGGCCAGGGCGCGCAGAAGGTCGGGATGGGGAAATGGCTCGCCGACAGCTTTCCGATCTGCCGGGCGGCCTTCGATGAGGCGGACGAGGCGCTCGGCGAGTCGCTGAGCAGTCTGTGCTTCGAGGGACCCGAAGAGCGGCTGCTGCTTACCGAGAACGCGCAGCCCGCCATCCTCGCGATGAGCATCGCGGTGTGCCGGCTCGTCGAGTCGCGCGGGGTCCGGCCGTCGTTCGCGGCGGGCCACAGCCTCGGCGAGTATTCAGCGCACGTGGCCGCCGGTACGTTATCCTTCGCGGACGCCTTGCGCACCGTGCGCCGCCGCGGGCAGTACATGCAGGAGGCAGTCCCGGTAGGCGAAGGGGCCATGGCGGCGGTTCTCGGCCTCGATGCGGACGCCGTCGCGAGCGCCTGCGCCGAGACCGCGGCCGGGAATCCTGGACGCGTGGTCACGCTCGCGAACCTGAATGCACCCGGTCAGGTCGTGATTGCCGGCCATGCCGATGCCGTCGCGCGGGCGGGCGAGCGTGCGAAGGCGCTCGGAGCGAAGCGGGTGATAGGCCTTGCGGTCAGCGCACCGTTCCACTGTCCCTTGATGAAGGCGGCGGAGGATCGGCTGGCGCCCGTGCTGCGGGCGTTGCCGGCGGCCGACCCGCGGATCCCGGTCGTCGCGAACGTCGATGCCGAGCCCAGGCGCGATGCCGGGTCCTCGATCGAGGCGCTCATCAGGCAGATCTCCTCGCCGGTACGTTGGGAGGACGTCGTCAAGCGTCTGGTGGCTGATGGGGCCAGGACGTTCGTCGAGCTGGGCCCCGGCACCGTGCTCGCGGGGTTGATCAGGAAGATTGATCGCAGCGTGCAGGTCATGAGCGTCGAGGACGAACAAGGCCTGTCGGCTGCTCTTGCGCAACTGGGAACTGGCAACTGATCTCCAGAAGGTATGATTGATCTTTCGGGCCGGGTCGCGATTGTCACGGGGGCATCGCGGGGCATCGGACGCGCCATCGCACGGCAGCTCGCCGCGCGCGGCGCGCACGTCATCGCGGCGGCGCGGGGTGACCACGCGCGCGAAGTGGCTGACGAGATCGCCGCGAGCGGTGGGCGCGGGGAGTCCGCCGCGCTGGATGTCACCGACGCCGGGGCGGCCGACCAGCTGGTCGTGTCAACGCTCGAGCGGCACGGCAGGGTCGACATCCTCGTGAACAACGCGGGCATCGCGCGCGACCAGCTGATGCTCCGGATGAAGCGCGAGGACTGGGACGCGGTGCTGGCGACGAACCTGACCGCCGTCTTCGCGCTGACGCAGGCGGTGCTCAAGCCCATGATCCGCCAGCGCGGCGGCCGTATCGTGTGCATCAGCTCGGTGATCGGCCAGCGCGGTAACGCCGGGCAGGCGAACTACGCGGCGTCCAAGGCGGGCGTCATCGGCTTTGCCAAGGCGGTCGCCCTCGAAGTCGCGTCGCGTGGCATCACGGTGAACGTGGTGGCGCCCGGGTTGATTGAAACGGACATGACGCGCGAGATGACGGAGCGCGCGCGCGAAGAGTGGGCGTCGAAGATTCCGCTGCGACGCCTGGGCACACCGGACGATATCGCGTCGGCCGTCTGCTTTCTCGCGTCGGACGCGGCGTCGTATATTACAGGCCACGTCCTGGCGGTCAATGGCGGGATGTATACGTAGCGCGGATTCCTGAGGAGGAACCCGCGCGGATGGAGGGCTGAATGGCGGTTGCTGACAAAGTGAAGAGCATCATCGTGGAGCAGCTTGGAGTCGATGAAGAAGAAGTGACTCCGGATGCGTCCTTCGTCGACGACCTGGGCGCCGACAGCCTGGACACCGTCGAGCTCGTGATGGCCCTGGAGGAGGAGTTCGGGATCGAGATCCCGGACGAGG
>CAYZBZ010000099.1:0-13557 GCA_964476725.1 uncultured Vicinamibacterales bacterium | reverse complement strand
CCGCCACAGCGCCGCTGCCTTGTCCCGCTGCGCCTGGCTGGCGCTCGCGACGCTGGCAGCGCTCGTCCCCTTCATTGGCGCCTTTTCGACGACGAAAGTGTTCTTCGTTCGCGATCTGGGATTGTATTTCTGGCCGCGACACCTCTGGCTCTGGCAGACATTGCGCGATGGTGACTGGCCGCTCTGGGATCCGTACGCGGGCGGAGGCCAATCCGCGGTAGCTGACGCGCTCAATCAGTTCTTCCTGCTGCCCGCCACGCTCGTCCGTCTGCTCGCTCCTCCGGTCGTGGGGTTCAACTTCTGGGTGGCGGCTCCGTTTCCGATTCTTGCGGCCGGGATGTGGCTATGGCTCCGGCGCCGCTTCTCGCCCGCGGCTGCCGCAGTGGGCGCCGCGATTGCGTCACTTGCCGGACCGATCGTCTCGGCCGGCGATTTTCCGAACCTCTCCTGGACCATCGCGCTCATTCCCTGGATCCTCTGGTCTGTCGATCGTGTCTGCGAAGCGCCGGGCGCGACGGGGTTCGCCGCACTCGCCGCCTGCGTGGGACTCCAAGCTGTGGCCGGCGAACCGGTCACGTTCGGTGGGACGTGCGCGGTGGTCATCGGGTACACAGCGCTCGCGCTGCCGTTCGCGCGGTGGCGCGTTCGCCGCGACAATCTGTTCCGGATTGCCGCTGCGCTCGTGGCCGGCGTGCTGCTCGCCGCAGTCCAGCTCGTGCCGCTCGCCGTCTCCACGAGCCGATCGATGCGCGGCGTCCACCTCGCTGCGACCCTCTGGTCGCTCCATCCGCTGGCGCTCGTTGAAACGATCGTCCCGCACGTCTTCGGCCACGTCTACTACTCCAGCCTGGAGACACTGCCGTGGGTGAGGGCGCTCAACACGGGACGTGAGCCGCTGTTCTACTCACTCTACGTGGGGATCGCCGCCTGCGGCCTTGCACTGGTCGGGGGAGCCGATCCGGCGCTGAGGCCCTGGCGGGGATTCTGGTGGGTCGTGCTCGCCGTGGCACTGGTCGGTGCGCTCGGAGAGTACACGTTCGCGTATCCTGCCGTGCAGCGTGTTGTGCCCGTCCTGACAACGTTCCGGTTCCCGATCAAGTATGTCGTGTTCGCCGTTCTTGCCGTTGCCGCCCTTGCCGCGAGCGGCGCGGACGCGCTCATCGGGCACAGCCGCACAGAACGCGTGATGAAGCGTCCCCTCGCAGCCTTCGTGCTGCTGGGCGCCACGGCTTCGATCGCGGCGCTCATCGGTGTCGGCAGCATGGTCGGCGCCTCAGCCGTCTCGGTCATGTGGGAAGCGGCCGGCCGCCGCGTAGGAGTCGCAAGTCCCGTCGAGGCTGCTGCATGGTTGAAAGGCGGCGACGCGCTGTGGCTGCGGCTCGCCGCGCTTGCCATCGTGACGGCATTGATGCTGGCTGTCGTGTGGCGCCGGCACCGTGGTGCCGTCCTCGCGACATGGGCGATATGCGGCCTGGCAGTGGCCGACCCGCTGGCGGTGAACGCAGACCTCCATCCAACCCTGCGGGCGTCGCTTCTCGGCCCCCCCGCGTGGGTCGAGGCCACGCGAACGCATCCTCGTGACCGCGTGTACGTCGGTGGCCGGATGGGCAAGAGTGCGGGACGCCAGCAGGTGCCGGCGGAGCTCGTCGACAGTCCCACTCGCTTCCAGCCGCCAGTCGAGTGGACCATGCAGGAGGCTCTCACGATCTACTCGAGCCGGTTCGCGCCCACCCCGGCCGCGTGGAGGGTGCGCGAGCTGATCTCGTACGATCTTCCACAGCTGTGGCCGCGCGAGTACGTGGCGATGCTCGGGAGGTTCCGAAAGGCATCGCCGGCAGACCGCCTGCGGTTCCTGCGGCGGACAGGCACCCGCTACTGCTTCCTGCCGGAGCCGCCGTTTCCCGGCGCCCGGCCACTGAGCGGCCCCGACATATCCCGCCCCATGACGTTGTACGAATGCCACGACGATCCCCGCCGTGTGTATGTCACCGGAGCGGCCGTCATTGAGCCCGATCTGGGGCGCCAGATCGATCTCCTGTTCGACGAGCATCACGATCCGTTCTCCACCGTGCTGCTGGAGCGCAGTGCACCCGCACCCGAGGGCAGCCCCGACGGTCCGTCCACGCCGAGGGCCGAGATCGTCCGCGAGCGGAACAGCGAGCTCGTGGTCAGGGCGGCTGTTCCGGCCTCCGGCGGGTATCTGAACGTGGTCGATTCGTACGATCCGTTCTGGATCGTCGAAGTTGATGGCAGAAGGGGGACGTTGCTGCGCGCGAATGGATTGTTTCGCGCGGTGCACCTCGCGCCTGGCACACACGAAGTACGATTCGTCTACCGTCCCCTGCCGTTCTATGTCGGGTTGGCTGTCACGTGCTCCGTCGGCCTGTTGCTGCTGTTGGGATGTTTTCGGAGAGAGTCGCCGCAGCCTGTCGATCGGCCGCGGCCATCTACCGGTCGGGTTCCAGCCCGAGAACGTTGATATGGCTGTCTTCCGGCGCCCGCTCAGGTTGAAACCACGGGAAAACATGGAAGACTACGGAGTTCATTCGTGGTTGAAAGCCCCGTGTCCTTCCGTGGTCCGTGTCCACCCGCGGTTGAAAGCTTAGTGGGCTTCCGTGGAGGGTTTTGCTAAGCTGCCGTGGTGCGGAACGTGCACGGGTTCACCCTCATCGAACTGCTCATCGTCGTGGCGATCGTAGGGATCCTCTCATCAGTCGGTATGGCGGTCTACCGGCAGGCCAGGGTCCGGGGGGCGGAGGTGGCGGCCATCGTGGCGCTGACGGCCATCAACCAGGCGCAGTTCGCCTTCGCGCAGGCGTGCGGGACACAGCGCTTCGCGCCGACGCTCGCGGCCCTGGGGACGCCGATGCCGACCACGGGCCAGGGGTTTCTGAGCCCGGACATGGCGGCCGATCCCCTTGCGAAGAGCGGCTATCAGTTCACCATGACGGGCACGGCGGTGAGCGACAGCAGCCTTACCTGCACGGGCCTGGCGGGGGTCGAGAGCTACCAGGCGACGGCGGATCCAGTGACGCCCGGCGTCTCCGGCAGCCGGTTCTTCGCGACGAATACCGACCGGGTCGTTTACGAGGACCAGGTGACGTTCACCGGTAACATGCCGGAGTCGGGCGCCCCCGGCCACGGTGTCGAACTCAAATAGGCTCGAGGCTCCTGCCGCAGACCTTTCGGCCATGCGACTCGAGCGCTGCTGCAGGGCAGACAGCGCTTGACCACACGTGCCGCGCACGGTACAACTGACGTCTCAGCACATGACCAGACGAAGTCGCACGCTGCTGTTGGCATTCGCCGCGCTCGGGCTCGGTGCATCCTCGACCTCGAGCTGCGTCCACTACAAGCTGCTGACCGATGCGAGCTACACGAGCTTCTGCGACGTGAACGCGACGGTGAGCTGCACGCAGGCTTACCTGAGCCCGTACGGGAGCTTCTGGGGCGTGCCGGTCGCGCTTACCGGCGGGTTCTTCTTCGTGCTGATTCTGCTGCTCGCCGGCCTCGGCGGGCGTGCCGCGTCGGCCGCCCGCGACGCGGTTCCCGCGTACATCTTCGCCCTGTCGACCGTCGGGCTGGCGTTCGTCCTGTATCTTGGCTGGGCGTCCTACGTCCGGCTGCACACGTTCTGCGTGCTCTGTGCGATTACGTACGTCGCGGTGATCGCGCTGTTCATCATTTCCGGTGGAGCTACGACCTTTCCCATGACGACGCTGCCTCGCCGCGTGCCGCGCGATCTGCGCGCGCTCGTTTCCAGTCCGGTTGCGCTGGTGATCGCGCTGCTGTTTCTCTTCGGCGCCGGCTCGATGATCGCCTACTTCCCGAGCGAGGCTCCGGCGCCGCAGGCCGCTCTGCCGCTGACCCCGCTGACGGACCAGCAGCGCGCGGAGCTGAAGCAGTGGTGGGACGTACAGCCAAGAGCCGAGATTGCGGTCCCGGCCGACGGCGCCAGGGTCCTCGTCGTGGGATTCAGCGACTTCCAGTGCCCGCACTGCCGGAGTGCGCACGCGACCTATCGCGGCGTGCTCGCGACGCGCACCGCCGGCGGGCAGGTGCGGTTCGTGGCCAAGCACTTTCCGCTCGAAGGGGAGTGCAACCCGAACGCGCTGAACGGCGGTCACGCAGCCGCCTGCGAGGCCGCGGCCGCGGTCGTGATGGCCCGGGCAACCGGCAAGGCCGCAAGGATGGAGGATTGGCTCTACGACAACCAGACAACGCTGACGCCGTCGCTCGTGCGCGAGGCGGCAAGGACCATCGGCGGCATCGCGGACTTCAATGCCGGGTACGCGCACGCGCTCGAGGAAGTCAGGGCTGACGCGGCCCTTGGCGGGCTGCTCGGCGTGAGCTCCACCCCTACTTTCTTCGTCAACGGGCGCAAGCTGCCCCCGGGAGTCATTCCTCCGCAGTACCTGGACGCGGTCATCGAGCTCGAGCTGAAAGCGGCGAAGTAACCTGACGGGACCACGGCCATGTCTCCTGCGATAAGAATCGAGGAGCTTACCAAGGACTTCGCGATCGGCTTCTGGCGCAGGCGTGCGTATAGGGCGCTCGATCGCCTGACGCTCGACATCGAGCCGGGTGAGGTCTTCGGCTTCCTCGGGCCGAACGGGGCCGGCAAGACCACCACGCTCAAGCTGCTGATGCAGCTGATTTATCCGACGTCCGGACGCGCCGAGATTCTCGGACGGCCGGTCGGCGACCTCGCGGCGCGGCACCGCATCGGCTACCTCCCCGAAAACCCGTCCTTCTACGACTACCTCACCGCCGAAGAGCTCCTCGACTACTTCGGACAGTTGTTCGGCTACCGCGCCGCCGATCGACGCGCGCGGGTCGCCGCGCTCCTCGACCGCGTCGGCATCGGCGCCGAGCGGCGGATCCAGCTCCGGAAGTTCTCCAAGGGCATGATCCAGAGGGTCGGCATCGCGCAGGCGCTGCTGAACGATCCCGAGGTGATCTTCCTGGACGAGCCCATGTCCGGACTCGACCCGCTGGGACGGCGCGACGTCCGGACACTCATTCTCGAGCTGCGCGACCAGGGACGCACGGTGTTTTTCAGCTCCCACATCCTGGCGGATGCCGAAGCGCTGTGCCGGAGGGTTGCGGTCGTGGTGGGCGGCCGCCTGGCGGCGACGGGCCGGTTGTCCGACATCCTGGCGTTCGAGGTGCGCGGCTGGGAGCTGGTGGTGTCGAACCTCACTCCCGAGGTCCTCGCGCGCGTCACTCCTGTGGTGCGCCGCGCGACCGAGATCTCCCCCGGCCGGTACACGCTCGAGCTCTCGCTCGACCAGTCGCCGGATCGCATCCTGGCCGACCTCAGTGCGGCCGGCGCCATGCTGATCTCGCTGAACCCCGTGCGCGACACGCTGGAGGATTTCTTCATGCAGCGTGTCGCGGAGGCAGGCGCCGGTGCGCGCGCCCGGCAGGCCGCGGAGGGCTCGCATGCGGGCGGTTAGGACGGTCGCCGTCAACGTCTTCCGCGAGTCGGTGCGCGACCGCGTCCCTTACAACCTGGTGCTCTTTGCCGTCCTCCTGATCTCGTCGTCGTACCTGATCGGACAGCTGACCGCCGGGCAGGACGTGAAGATCATCAAGGACCTGGGGCTGGCCGCGATCTCCGTGTTCGGCCTCTTCATTGCCATCTTCATCGGCATCGGACTGGTGTCGAAAGAGGTCGAGCGGCGCAGCATCTACGCGCTCCTCTCGAAGCCGGTCAGCCGTTCGCAGTTCATCGCCGGCAAGTATGCGGGTCTGGTACTGACCCTGGCGGTCAACGTCACTGTGATGGCGGCCGCGTTGTATCTGCTCCTCGCCTACATGACGTGGGTGCAGCCGACAGCTGGCTTGGCGGGCTCGGAGACCCCGGGCGTTGACCCGGCCCTGCTGAAGGCGCTCTTCCTGATCTTCGTCGAGCTGATGCTCGTGACCGCGCTCGCGCTGTTCTTCTCGACGTTCTCGAGCCCGATCCTGTCGGCGGCGCTCACGTTCGGGCTGTACGTTGCCGGGCACTTCAACGCCGATCTGAAGAACTTCGACAAGGTGGTGGACTCACGGCCGGCGATCTGGCTCGCCCACGGCGTGTATCACGTGCTCCCCGATCTGTCCGCGTTCGACGTCAAGACGGAAGTGGTGCACGGCCTGCCCGTCACGGCGGGGTACCTGGCGAGCACCGCCGCCTACGGGCTCGCCTACAGCGCGGCGCTGCTGCTCGTGGCCGCCTTCGTCTTCTCGCGCCGGGACTTCAAATGAAGGGTCGCGGCCGAGACGCACTCGTGCTGATCGTCGCGGGGGCCGCCCTGGCGACGGCGGTTGCGCTGCAGATGGCGCGCGATGGATGGTATCCGCGCGATCGCCAGGCGGAGGAACGCCTCCTGTACATTCCGTCCGGCGCGGTGCTGAAACGCCTCACGCTCAGCTTCGACGCCCTCGCGGCCGACGTCTATTGGATCCGCGCGATCCAGCACTACGGAGGCGATCGCGTGGCCCGCCAGCAGGCGGGGGAGAAGTACACGCTGCTCTATCCGCTGCTGGACCTCACGACGACGCTGGATCCGTATTTCAACGTCGCGTACCGATTCGGCGCGATCTTTCTCGGTGAGCGCCCTCCCGGGGGGCCTGGGCGTCCAGACCAGTCGGTCGCGCTTCTGCGCAAGGCGCTCGTCGCGATGCCGCAGAAGTGGCAGTACTACCACGACATCGGTTTCGTCTATTACTGGCGCCTGCGCGACTACAATGCCGCCGCGCAGTGGTTTCAGCGCGCGGCGATGCAGCCCAACGCCCCGAACTGGCTGGCCCCGCTCGCGGCGGCGATGCTGACGCACGGGCCGGACCGGGCCGCGGCACGCTTCCTGTGGCAGCAGATTTACAATTCCGAGGAGGCCTGGCTTCGGCGGAGCGCCGAGCGTGCGCTGCTGCAGCTCCAGGCGCTCGACCAGATCGACCAGCTCGAGGCCGCCGTCCGGCGGTTCCCGCCGCCGCCCGGCGAGCGCTACTCCTGGGCCGCGCTCATCAGGAAAGGCGCGCTCCTGCGACTGCCTCTCGATCCCACGCGCACGCCGTACGAGCTCGATCCGGTTACCGGGCGCGTCACGGTGTCCCGGCAGTCGCCGCTCTTCCCGATGCCCGACGAGACACGGCGGCTGCAGTGAATCTCGATTCCCTGCAGATCTCCATCCTCGCCGTCCTGGGCCTGGCGTTCGGCAGCTTTCTGAACGTCTGCGTCCACCGCATCCCGCGTGGCCAGTCCCTCGCGCACCCCGGGTCGCGCTGCCCGGCCTGCGCGTACGAGCTCCGCTGGTTCGACAACATCCCGGTGGTGAGCTACGCCGTCCTGGGGGGCCGCTGCCGGAAGTGCCGCGCCCCGATCTCCATCCGGTACCCGGCGGTCGAGCTCGCGACGATGGCGCTCTTCGTGCTTCATGGGCTGGGCTTCGGCTGGGACGCGCTGCTCGTGCCTCGACTGATCTTTGCCTGTGCCATGGTGGTGCTGTTTGCCATCGATCTCGAGCACCACTTGTTGCCCAACGTCATCACGCTCCCCGGCATCGCGATCGGCCTGGTGTCGAGTGCTGTGCTGCCCCCCGGTCTGGTGGATGCCCTAATCGGGACGGTGGCGGGCGGGGGCGTCCTGTGGCTGGTGGGGGCGGCGTACTACCGGTATTCCGGCCACGAAGGCATGGGTGGCGGCGACGTCAAGATGCTGGCCATGATCGGGGCCTTTCTCGGCTGGAAGCTCATGCTCCTGACCCTCGTCCTCTCGTCGCTTGCCGGCTCGCTGATCGGGGTCATCGTGATCGCGGCGAGGCGCGGCGACATGAAATACGCCCTGCCATACGGCACGTTCCTGGCGCTTGGGGCACTTGCCGCCTCCCTCGCCGGCAGTCGCATTCTCCACTGGTACCTGTCCTTATACTGACCGGACCCGCAGGGAGGGCACGACAGCCCAAAAGCGCGCCTGCCAAAAGCGTATGTCAGCGTACCGTTTTGAGAAAACGGTACACGGGCGGCCTGACCAGGAAATCACACCAAACTCACCCGCAAACTCAAACGGTGCAACTGTTTAGTGGCTGCTGGTATAACCCTTGCTCGCTTGCCAGGCGAACGAGCCATGAACCCTTTGAACACAATCGCTCGCGACGAGCGCGGCTTCTCTCTTCTGGAAATCATGATGGTCGTCGCCGTCATGGGCACCCTCGCCGGGATGGCCGCGCTGATCTCGCCGAACTTCATCCGGCAGCAGAAAGCCGAGGCGGGGATTTCCCAGGCACTCGAGGTCATCCGCAATGCGCGCGAGACCGCGATCAGCCAGCGGCGAAATGTGCAGATTCAGTTCACCGGCACCGACGTCATCCAGACCGTGCGGGAGAACATCCCCAACGGCACAACAGGACTGCGAACGGTCGAGCTCGAGAACGGGGTCCAGTTCCTCCGTGTGGCGGGCGTGCCGGACACGCCCGATGGCTTCTCCACCGGACCCCCTGCCCAAACGGGGGCCGTCGCGTTCGGCCCGTCGCTGACGCGGGCGTTCACCAGCGAAGGCACACTGGTCGACGCGAGCGGCGATGTGCTCAACGGCACCGTGTTTCTCGCGATTCCCAACCAGCCGAACAGCGCGCGCGCGATTTCGATCTTCGGCACCACGGCGCTGCTGCGGACCTGGCGATGGGACGGCAGCCGCTGGGTTGAGTAAAGAGGCATTCATGAACACCCCACTGAATCGATGGACCGACGGCGACGCCGGATTCTCGCTGGTCGAGACGGTGATCGCGATGGGCATCCTCGCAACGGGTCTGCTCAGCATGGCAGGGGTCTTCGCGCTGGGCATGGGGCACATCAGCGGCTCGTCCGCCAATCTGATCGCGCGCGAGAAGGCCCGCGAAGCGATCGAGAGCGTCCACACGGCGAGAGACACGAAGACCATCACCTGGGCGCAGATTAAGAACGCCCCAGCCGGGGTGTTTCTGGACGGCGCGCAGCCTCTGCGCAATCCCGGCCCCGACGGGCTCGTGAACACCGCGGACGATGTCGGGATCGAGGAAGCCCTCGGACCGGGCGCGGACAACGTGCTCGGCAACACGGACGACGTGCACATGCCGCTCACGACTTATACCCGGCAGATCACCATCAGCGAGCTCCTGACCAACGGCGTGCCGAACGCGTCGCTCCGGCAGGTGCAGGTCACGGTGACGTACCGCGCCGGACAGGCGCAGCGCAGTTACACGCTGACCACGTACATCTCGTCGATTTCATGAGTAGCGCGATGCCGACGACTTCGACCATCCTGGCAGCGGATACGGGCGAGCGGGGGTTCACGCTCGTCGAGCTCCTGGTGACCATGGCGATCACAACCGTCATTCTCGGCGCGACGATGACGGCGATGAACGACGCCATCAAGATCACCGACGCGGCGATCCAGCTGACGAACCTGAACAACGGACTTCGCACATCGATGGATTTGGTGGTCCGCGACATGCTGCAGGTCGGGCAGGGGCTGCCGTCGGGAAACGTGATTCTCATTCCCAACGGGGCTGGATCGACGGCCATACGCATGCCGGGACCTCCGGCGGCGACCTATTACCTTGGGGCCATTGGGCCCCCCGCCGAGGTGCTGCCCACGCTTTCGGCCGTCGCGCCGGGGGCAGGCCTCGGTCCGCCCTCGCTGTCGGCCGTCATACCGGGACCGGGCATGGGCCCCGTGGTCAACGGACAGCCGACCGACATGACCATCACGATCGCCGGCGACAGCGCGTTCGATACCATCAGGCTGACGGCGCTTGCGGCCAACGGCACGAGCATGACCGTGTGGAATGGTCCCGCCATCAGTCACGGCGCCAACATCACGGACGGGGGGGCCGACGACCTACACGCCGGCGACCTGATCGCGCTGACGCGGGGCAGCTTCAGCGCGCTCGTGCAGGTCACGAGCGTTGCCGGGCAGGTCGTCAACTTCGCCGCGGCGGATTCGCTCAACCTGAATCAGCAGGCTGTGGGCGTGGACGGGACGCTCACCGAGCTGAACACGCCGCCCGATGTGTACGTGGCGCCCAATCCCCTCCCGAATCCTGTGCCGCCTCCGGTGATAGCCACCGAGGCGACCCGGATCCGGATGATTTCGTATTACCTCGATGCCACGACTGATCCCCTGAGGCCGCGCCTCGTGCGTCGGATCAACAACCAGGCCGGCACGGTGGTCGCGTTCGACATCGAGAACTTCCAGATTTCGTACGACCTCGCCGATAGCGTGGCCAACCCGGCCAACGTGCGCATGGACGCCGCGGATCTGGATGGCACGGGGCGATGCGCGCCCAATGCGTGCTCGCCGAACCAGATTCGCAAGGTCAACATCATGCTGTCGGGGCGCTCCAAAGCCGTCATGAAGGGTACGCGCCAGTACCTGCGGAACCGTCTGCTGACGCAGGTCAGCCTGCGCAGCCTGGCGTTCGTCGATCGGTACCAATAAGAAAGAGAAGTCATGCGATCTGAAACTGCGTGGACAACCCGTCCGCCGCGCGCCGGCGCCGAAGAGGGAATGGCGCTCATTACCGTCATCATGGTGATGATGCTGGTCTCCGTGCTGATGGTTGGCTTTGTGTCCGCCATCGTGGCCGACAACCGGTCGAGCGGGCTGGACCACGATCAGACGCAGGCGTATGCCGCCACGCACGCCGGTCTGGAAAAGCTCACGTCGGATCTGTCCGGCCTGTTCGTGTCGGACTTCTCGCCGAGCCCGACGCAGATCAACGCGCTGCTGGTGAGTCCGCCGACGGTCCCCGGATTTCAGTACCTGGATCCCGATGGCTCGTCGGGTTACAAGATCACCTGGGATTTCGTGGATGCGAATGGCAACCCGGCGCCAGACCCGTCGACGACGGGAACAATCACGCACGGTCCCTACCAGGGCTTCAGGGGGCTCATCACGCCGTACAACATCACGGTGACGGCGCGGTCGAACGGCGGCGCCGAGGTGCGCATGAAACGTACTCTGCAGACGATCGCCGTGCCGGTGTTCCAGTTCGGTATGTTCTCGGAGAACGATCTCAGCTTTCACGCCGGTGCGAACTTCAACTTTGGCGGGCGGGTCCACACAAACGCCAATCTCTATCTCGCTGAGGGCAATGGGGTTACACTGACGTTGTCGGATCGAATTACCGCGGTGGGCGAGATTATCCGGACGAACCTGTCCAACGGCTGGGCCACGAACGCGAACTACACCGGCACGGTGAGAGTGCCGACGACGATCATGGCCAACCCAGTGAACAACCTCTACCGCGCCCTCGCGCGGACGGAAGGCAGCCTGGTCGGGACGGCAGGCTCTGCGCCCAACGTGGGCCCGCCAACATGGACGGACCTGTCGGTCGGCACGTACACCAGCAACATAAGGAACGGGCTGACCGGGGCGAAGCGTCTCGACCTGCCGCTGGTGTCGCAGGGCGCGGTCCCCGTGGACCTCATTCGCCGGCCCGCGCAGAATTCCAACGAGAACGTGACAGCGCTACTCATCTATCAACAGCGATACTTCAGTCAGGCCGCCCTCAGGATTCTGCTGTCGGACACGGCCGCGGATATCACGAACCTGCCGACGGTGATAGCCGCCACCCCGCCCGTGCCGCTCGACGGCTCGGCCACGGCTGCGCAGTTAACGGTCGATGCGACCCATCCACCGATTGCCACGTCGCCCGGCCCGCTTGCCGCCCCGCTGGTGACGAGCGCGAACGCCGCGGCGGGCGCCAACGCGCTCAGTGCGGTGATTCCCCCGGCTCTCCGCGCCGGGCTCGTTCGGGTGAACGGTCTTCCGGCCGCCGGTGTGCTGTGCACCGGCAGAACCGCCACGAGCTTCAGGGTGTGCGCGGCCGGGTTGCCGGCTGCAGCCAACGGCTCTACGGTGTCCACCACCATCAACGGGGCGACAGTATCGACGACGCTCACGGCTGCCCTCGGCGCCGCCAACGCGGCCATCATGAACGTGGTCAGCACGGCGGGCTTCGCTCCCGGGCTCTTCTGGGTGAACCTCGCGGCTCCGGCTGCGCCGCTGATGGTGACCTGCGCGGGGAACAACGACGCCGCGACACAGTTCACCACCTGCGCGGGCATCACGGCCGCCGTTCCGGCCGGTACCACGATCAGCACGAACGCGCTGTCGAACGCCGGCACGAGCCTGATCAACGGCTTCATCAAGATCGAGAAGAAGGATGCCGCCGGTGTCTGGAGCGACGTGACGACGGAGATTCTGAACCTGGGAATCGCTTCAAAGAACCAGTGGCCGGTGCCATGCGCGGGCGCCGATCCCAACCCGACCGCCATCATCAGGCTGCAGCGCATGAGAGACAATGCGGACGGCAACTGTGCGTACTACAGGAACAGCCTCAACTCGAACGACTACTGGCCCAATGCGCTCTACGACACACGGGAAGGGCTCCAGCGCGACTCGACGCCGATCGCCAGCACCGCGATTGCGCTCGGCGGCGTCGTGCACTTCGTCGAACTCGACGTCAGTAATCTCCGGCGGTGGTTCGCTGGCACGATCGGCGCCACGGGCAACCAGGCGAAGAACGACAACGGCTATATCGTCTACTTCTCCGATCGGCGGAACAACAGGAACCCGACCGCCGCTCAATGCGGGGCAGTCGCGGCTCCCTGCGAGTCGGGGGAATACGGATTTGAGGATGTGGTCAATCGGGCGGACGTCAACGGGGTGCCCGACAATATATTGGAGCCTGCCGGCGGCGAAGACAGTGGCGGTCTGGATGCCAACGGCAAACCGATGATCGGCGGCAACGGGCTGCTCGAGACCTACGGTCAAACGCCGCAAAATCTTCCGCCGGGAGCGGCTCTGCCGCTGACGGCTGCGGCGCGGCCCCAGTCGACGGTCACCGCTGCCCACGCCCTTGTCAACAGAGCGATCCTGTTTCGCCGGGCCCTGAAGCTGGTGAATGGCGGCATCGTCGGTGGCCTCAGCAGCCTGCCGCCCGGGCTCACCGTTGCAGCGGAGAACCCGGTGTACGTGCAAGGCAACTACAATGCGACCGCAAACCTTGTAGCTACAGAAGTCCACGTGCCGGCCGCCATCCTTGGGGACGCTGTCACGATGTTGTCCACCAGCTGGCGTGACGTCCAGTCGTTCAGGGCGCCGAACGATCCAGGTTCGCGCGGCGCCGTCACGACAGGCTACCGGGTGGCCATCGTCTCAGGAAAGAATCCGACCTTTCCCCAGCCGCAGGCATGGGCCTCCGATCAGGACTTCGGGACCGACGGCGGGGCCCACAATTTCCTCCGATATCTCGAGAATTGGGGTGGCGCCACATTGAACTATCGCGGCTCCATCGTCAGCTTCTATTTCAGCAGGCAAGCGGTCGGCGTCTACAAGTGCTGCACGAACGTGTACGGCGCCCCGACGCGCGGCTACACCTTCGACACCGACTTCCTGATACCGGCATTGCTGCCGCCAGGCACGCCGATGTTCCGCGACATCAACACGTTGACCTTCCGTCAGTTGCTGCGGCCAAATCAGTAACGGACAATTGAAAATTGCTGATTGCTGATTGACGATTGCTGATT
>CAYZBZ010000098.1:0-13562 GCA_964476725.1 uncultured Vicinamibacterales bacterium | reverse complement strand
CGCTGGCGGCGGCCATCAGCGGGGCGCTCGGCGACCCGGCGCGGCTCGCGCCGATGGGCCTCGAGGGTCGAACGATCGTGGAGCGTGAGTTCTCGTGGGACGCCGCCGGCGCCGCGACGCTGCGGCTCTACCGCGACCTCCTGCGCTGACGCAGGTGGTTTCAAAACCCCGTAGCGCAGGGCTTCCGCCTTCGCAAATGCTTCGGCGGACCGCCGTAGCCTTGGCGGAGGCTGGTCAGCCCTGCGCCAAGCAGCCCTAAAGGGCTTCGATACGGTTTTGAAACCAGTTCTAGTAAGCTGAGTGCCACTCGCTATAGGGGATTTGCGGAATTGATTGAGCGCGAATGGCGTGAGGCCAGTGACCTGCGTACATCGCGGGTGGCGCTGGCGATCGTTCTGATTGCGGCGGCCTTCCTGCGATTCTGGGCGCTGGGCCGCGGAATTCCATACGCCGTCCAGGTCGACGAGCCGGAGATCATCGAGCGCGCGTTGACGATGATGCGGACCGGGTCGCTCGACCCGCGCGGCTTCTTCGACTATCCGACGCTTTACATCTACATCCAGTTTCTCGCGGCGTGCGCGCGCTTTATCACGGGCGCGATGCACGGCGCCTGGACTTCGCTCGGGCAGGTGACCGGCGCCGATTTTTATCTGTGGGGCCGCGGTGTCACGGCGGCGTTCGGCGTCGCGACGGTGATGCTGGTGTATCAGATCGGCATGCGGTGGGGCGCGCGCCATGCACTGCTGGCCGCCGGACTGCTGGCCGTGCTGCCGCTGCACGTCCGTTACTCGCATTACGTGTTGACCGACACGCCGCTCACCTTCTTCGTCACCCTCAGCTTCCTGCTGTCGCTCGTGGCCCACGAACGGAACACGCTTCGGGCATTCGCGTGGGCGGGGGCCGCGGCTGGGCTGGCGGCGGCGACGAAATACAACGGCGGCATCGCGCTGATCATGCCGCTCCTCGCCTGCTGGATGACGGTGCCGGCGCGCCCGTCGCGGCTGGCGGCAGCGCTCGCGGCCGTCACCGCGTGCGCGGTCGCGTTCCTCCTCGCCGCGCCCTACACCATCCTCGACTTGCCCGCCTTCCTGAACACGTTCGCGCGGCTCGCCGGTGAATACCGGACGGCCTCGCGAGGGGACGAGCCGGAGTTGTTCGTGTACCTCAAGCTGCTGCGAGGGCACGCGTTCGGGTGGCCCGCCCTGCTGCTCGCCGCCGGAGGCATGGGGCTCGGCATCGTCCGTCTCGTCCGCGGTCCCGGACGCGTGCGGTGGGCGCTGGCAGTCGTGTTTCCGCTCGTGTACTTGTGGATGATCAGCGGGCAGCGCATCGTCTACGCACAGTACCTGCTGCCGATGGTGCCGCCGCTCTGCGTACTGGCAGCGGCGGCGGTGGTGTCCGGCGTCAGCCTGCTGCGCCGGTACGAAATCCCGCGCGCGCCGCGAACGGCCCTGATCGCGGCGCTGACAATCGCCGCGCTGTTGCCGCCGGCGCTGATGTCGGCGCGCTGGGATCGCGAGATCAGCGTGCCCGGAACGGTTGACCTCGCGTACGAGTGGATCCGGCAGAACGTGCCGCGCGAGTCGTCGCTGGTGATCGAGTCGCGCGCGCTGCTGCTGCCGCCCGACAAATACAACACCCGCAACATCTCGCAGCTGAGGGAGACGGACTACAACGGATGGCGCGACAGCGGCACCGATTACATCATCGCCTCCTCGCAATCGTACGGCCCTTACTTCGACGCGCCCCAGCGGTTCCCGCGTGAGTACGCGGAATACATGCGCATCTTCGGACAGAGCCGGGAGGTCGCGCGGTTCTCGCCCACGAACGACCTGAAGGGGCCGGAGCTGCGCATCTTCAAGGTGATCCCCTGACGACCGGCCAGCCCGGGTGGTCGCGGCTGCTGAATGCCATCTCCTGGGTGACGCTGGCGGGCGCCATCGTCGAGCTGTGCGGACGCGAGGTCGCGCGCCGTTCGATCGTCGGCCACGTCGTCGGCTACATGCCCGGTGTTCCCGCATTTGCGATGGTGCTGGCGCTCGCCGCGCTGGCCACGATCGGCGCGGGCTTCGCGGGCGACGCTGGCGCCCCCCGCCGGCGTGCCCGGCTGCTCTTCGGCAGCCTCTTCGCGATCGGCCTCGCCCTCCAGCTGCAGCTCGGCGCCAGGCTTCAGAGCGACGGCTTCTATTACTTCTCGTACCTGCGATCTCTCGCCTTCGACGGGGACGTCGATTTCACCAACGACTACAAGCTGCTCGGCCTCGGCGACAAGCCACACCTTCTTCAGCCGACGGCGACCGGGTACGCACAGTCGGCGGCGACGGTTGGTCCCGCGATCGTCTGGGCCCCGTTCTTCGCGGCGGGACACGTCGTCGCCAGGCGGCTCGCTGCCACGAACCCGAACGTGGACGCGAACGGCCTATCGTTTCCTTACCGGCAGGCCGTCTGTGTTGCGGGCCTCTTTTACGGACTGCTCGGCTGCTGGTTCTGTTTTCGCCTGACGGCACGCTTCTATTCCACCCGCCTGGCCGCGATGGCAACGGCGCTCGCGGTGACGGGCTCCTTCATCCTGTGGTACCTGGTGAAGGAACCGAGCATGTCGCACGGGCCCTCGATGGCGGCCGTCGCCGGCTTCGTGTGGGCGTGGCTCGCGACGCGCGACGCGCGCACGACGCGGCAGTGGGCGCTCGTCGGCGCGCTCGCGGGACTGATGACGCTGCTCCGATGGCAGAACGCGCTCTTCGCGCTGCTGCCGGCGTGCGACGCGGTCGTCGCGATCGTTGCCGCCGCGCGCGCGTCGGACCGCGCCAGGGTCATGCAGGTGCTGACCGGAGGGGCGCTGTTCACGCTGTGCGCGACGATTGTGTTCGTCCCGCAGATGATCGCGTGGCGCTCGATCTACGGCACGTGGCTGGCCGTGTCCCCGATCGGGCCTCAGATTCGCTGGGGCGACCCGCACATCGTCGACATCCTCTGGTCTTCGCGCAACGGGCTTCTGAGCTGGTCGCCGGTGCTCTATTTCGGCGCGATCGGACTCGTGATGTTCGCCGCTGCCAGGCCGGCCATCGGAATCCCGGCGCTGCTCGCCCTGGCGGTGATGACCTACTTCAACGCCTGCATTCAGGACTGGTGGGGGAGCGACGCATTCGGCGGTCGCCGATTCGACGGCACGATTGCTCTCTTCTGCCTGGGGGTCGCGTCGTTCGCCTCCTCTGCGGCCGCGGTTGCGCGACGTCATCCTCTGCGTATCGTGGCGGCCGCCGGCGCGCTGCTGGTCGTCTGGAACCTCACGCTGATGAGCGTCGCGCAGGACGGCCTCGTGCGGCTCGGCCAGTCGACGTCCTTCGGCGACACGATGGCGTCGCAGGCCCGCGCGTTCCACCGCTGGTTCGGCCAACCGTTCACGTATCCCGCGAGCCTGATGTTCGCGCTCCGTAACGGACTCTCGCCAGGGAAATACGATTTGCTGTCGGGCAACCGGTTCCTCGGCGATCCGGCCCGGCCGTACGGCCGCGTGGACGTCGGCGGGGACGACGGCTGGCTGCTCGAGGACGGCTGGCACGATCCGGAGCACGACGGCGCGATCACGTTTCGCTGGGCCGCGGCGCCGGCGACGATGCTCATCCCGCTGGATCACGCGGCGCCATTGACCGTGCAGGTGAGGCTGCACGCGTTCACGTATCCCGGGTCAACGACGCAAACGCTCGCCCTGACGGTCAACGGCCGCACCTTCGGGCCCGTGCCCGTGCACGACACGTGGGAAACGCTGGAGTTCGAAACCGGCATCGATGCGTGGCGGACCGGTGTGAACCGGCTCCGGCTGGATTTCGCCGGCGCGCGTACGCCGGCGGAAGTCGGCCTCGGCGGCGACGCGCGGTCGCTTGCGGCGGCGGTCGACTACGTGAGAATCCAGGCGCGCTGAGCGCGATCTGACGCGACGTTCCTGGCGGGCTGCGCCACGCCGTCCGCAGGCGCTTCCAGATCCACCACAGAGCCAACGGAGAGAACAGAGCTAGGTTGATGTGCTCCGTTAGCTCCGTTACCTCTGTGGTGGATCGGAAGTGCGCTACGTCGTCGGCAGGACGTTGACGTTCGCCCGCCGCCTCAGTCCCGCAATCCACTCGGCAATCGTCTCTACACGCCGCTCCGCAATCAGCGCCGCCCGGGCGTCATCGTGCGACTCGGCATACGATCGGACCGCGCCCGCCCGCGAGAACTGCGCCGCGTGGTCGCGGTAGTACTGCAGCACTTCCTCTTCTGACGGCTGGACCGCCGATCCAAACCGCTGCTGCAGGTAGGCTTCAATCCGCAGGTCGTCACGCACGTGACGGCGCAGCCGCTCGATGGAGACGCCTGTCTCGACGAGCGCTCTGTCGAACTCCGAGGGGGATGCCGCCGCCGCGCCGAGCTCGCTCACCTTGCGATCGACCTGCGCATCCGGCGGTTCCGGCGGCGCATATCTGTCGACCTCGGTGAGCACCAGCTGCCGTTCGATCAACCGATCGAGGGCGGCCGCGATCGAGGCATCCTGCACCAGCCCGAGGCGAATTGCTCCGAGTACGTCGGACTGCGTGACGAGCGCGCGGTCCACGACCGCAAGAATGCGGTCGATGATCTCCGCACGCGCCATCCCGCCGCCAAGAGCGGCAGCCACGAACACCGCCAGAAGAGTTGGTCTGATCATTTTAGGCTCTGGGCTTGGGGCTTTGGGCTTTAGGCGGCTCTGGGCTTGCTCAACCCAAAGCCGAAAGCCTGAAGCCAAAAGTCTGTCTTAAAACGCCTGTCCGATGCTGAAGTGCAGCGCCCGGCGCGGCTCGAGTCCTGTGCCGATCACGCGACGGTCCATCTTGAACCCCACATCGACGCGGATCGGACCGATCGGCGAGCGATAGCGTATGCCGAACCCCGTGCCGCCTCTCAACTCCCCCCAGTCGAACTCGGTGACACGGTCGAAGACGTTGCCGCCGTCGACGAACACGGCGGCTCCGAAATCTCTCCACACAGCCAAGCGGAGCTCGCCGTTCATGACGATGACCGCGTTCCCGCCGCGCGGAAACCTGGTCGGGCTGATGGTGTTCGGGGCGCCGACGCTGTCGAGCGCGAAGCCGCGGATCGTCGTGTCCCCCCCTGCGAAGAACCGTTCGCTGGCGGGAAGGTCCTCGATGGGCTTCGTCTCGCCCGGCGCGGGGCGCGGGAACCCGTCGGCGACCCCGAGCGCCAGGCGCGTGGCCAACACCGCCCGCCGTGTGACCGGCAGCTGACGGAACCAGAATCCCTGGACGTACATCTTCATGAAGCCGACCTGGCCGCCGAGCGCGCGCGCGGCAAGGCTTCCCTCTCCGCTGAGGAACATCCCTCTCGTCGGATCGAGCACATCGTCCCGCGTATCGCGCGAGATCGCGCCGGACACTCCGGAGAGGCGCACCTGCGGGAAGATACGATCGATCCTGGCCTGATCGTCAAGGCTGAGCTTCTCGTCGAACGTCCTTGTCGTGCCAAACGAATAGCGGGCGCTCGTCCTGACGCCCGGGGACACACGACGAACGATCTCCGCGTTCACCCCTTTGCGCGCGAAGTTGAAGCTCGTCCTGATCCCCTGCTCGACGGCGGCGGTGAGCAGCAGGTCCGCGTTGACGCCGAATACGCGAGGCTCGCGGTACGTGCCGACGAACCGGTACTCGCTGAACCCGAAATGGCCGCCGCTCGCGGATCCGTCTTCCGTCGAGTCTTCAGGGCGCAGGCTGAGGCGCGTATACAGATCGACCGAGCGGTTCTTGCCGCCGATGTTGCGGCGCCCGATGCCGAAGAACCCGCGCGGCGCCAACTCGAGCCGCTCCTGCGCCTCGCCCGACGGACCGGTGGCGCGCAGCCGCCTGGTGACCTCCATGCCGCCGCCGTAGCTCAACGTGGTGGCGGCCGCCTCCTCCACCGTGACGAGCACGTCCTTGCGCGCGCCGGTGCCGTGCGAGAGCGTGTCGACGCGGATGCGACGGAACAGCCCGAGCGCGCTGAGCCTTCGCTGGCTTTCGATCTGATCCTCGAGCCCAAGCGGCTTGCCTTCCTGCAGCAGCAGCTCCCGCTTGATCACCCGCTGATCGGTGCGCGTGTTCCCGACGATCAGGATGTGATCGACAACCGTCTGCGGGCCCTCGTTGATTTCGAACGGCACATCGACCCGGGTGCCATCCGCTGACGGGAGGGGCTGGATGACGACGTCGGCCGATTCGAATCCGCGGTTGCGGTACTCGAGCAGCACCGCGTCGCGATCGGCGACGATCTGCGGCTCGTAGTACGGCTGCCCCGGCGCCACTTTCACGGCGCCTCGCAGCTGGTCGGCGGGAATATTCTCGTCCCCCTTGAACGTGACGTCCCCGATCAGCGACAGCGGCCCTTCGGTGATCACGATCGCCGGCTTGACGCGCCCCTGTCCGGCGGATGACGGGTTCAGCTCGTTGGGGGCGCCCGTCACTTTCGCGCGCGCGTATCCGAGCCGCTGGTAGAGACCGGCGATAGCGTCGATCGCGGACGTGAGATTCGCCTCGACGAACACCTCGCTGGCCTGGAGTCTGGCGAGCGCCGGACGCAGCTGCTCGAGCGGCACGGCACGGTTGCCCTGGACCTCGACGCCGTCAGCGATGCGGTACTGCAGGCCGCGACGGACGGTGAACGCAATCGTCAGCATGCCGTCCGCTTCCTGCCGCTCGGCATCCGCATCGGCCTTCCAGTAGCCCAGCTGGTTGAGGTAGCGCTCGATGCGCTGGATGGAATCCTCGATCAGATCCTGATCGACCGATCCTTCACGCTCGACCGGGACGAGCTCGGCGAGCTTGTCCTTCGGGAGAGGGTCCCCACGGAACGTCACGGTCACGATCGGGCCGATCTCGAGGTTGATCGTCACGTCCACGCTCGTGGCGTCCGCGGACGGGCGGGCGCCGTACGACGCGGCGGCCTCGTACCGCCGCTTCTTCTTCAGCTTCGCCACGTAGTCGGCAAGACCGCCGCTGATCGCGGTGGGATCGTACAGCTCCGACGGCACGGCGTCGACGGCCTTCTGAAACGCCGCGCGTCCTTCGAGCGGCTCACCGATGATCTCGACCGCGCGAACCACGGCGCGGAGTCCAGCGTCGATCTCGAATTCCAGCAGCGTGCGATCCGGATCGTGCTTCTCCGTGGCCACGGGGCGCACGGCGGCTCGAAGGTACCCGTGGTCGCGATAGAGCTGCACCAGCATCCGGGACACCTCGGCGGCCCGCCCCACCGCGGGGGTCGCGCCGAATCTATTCACGACCGTTCGCCTGAGCAACCCCTCGGAGAGCCCCAGGGTCCCGCGGAAATCGATGCGCTGCACGGCGTGTATCGGAATCAGGTCGTACCGCAGGCGCACGCCGCCCGGCACCTCGACCGCCTCCACGCGCACGTCCTGGAACCGGCCGAGCCCGAACAGATGGGCGATCGATTCGCGCACGTCGGCCATGGCCAGCGGCTGGCCGACGCGCGTCGCCACGAGATCGACCACGGCGGGGTCGTCGGCAGGCCGGCCTTCCGTCTCGAGCCGGACCTCCACGATGGTCTTGCCGATGAACGGCGCGGCGGGGGCCTGCTGAAGGGCCGCGCCTTGCGCGGCGAGCGGCGCGGGAAGCAGCACCGCCACGACGATCAGGACAGGATAGAACCGCATCAGAAGCTGTGCCGCACGCGGAATTCGATCGAGAACGTGCGATCGCCGTTCTGCGTCAGCACCCAGCCGACCCGATCGTTCTGATCGTATTCGAGCACGATGATCTGGAGATCGTCGCGCGTGGTCGTCCCGAGCGGCCGCGCGAAGGTGACGTACGCGCGGGTCGAAATCCGCTTGCCGAGGATGAGCCGCGCAGTCAGTGGGTCCGTGCCGGATCCGATCGAAGGGGTGATCTGCAGGTCGACGCCGAATGTCTGCTCGACCGCGCGGTTCACCGGCGCGGACAGCCCACCGGCAAGCAGCCGCGCCGCCGCCGCCTTGAGCAGTTCCTCTTCCGACCGGCTGGCCAGGCCCGGGTTCAGCGTCCGCAGCTCCGCGTTCTCGACGTCGGTGATCTGTCCGAACAGCAACAGCACGATGCCCACCTGTGACAGCGGCGGGTCGGAGTTGAGGCTGTACGACATCTTGCTGGCCGTGCCGGTGAACCCGAGCGTCACGCGATACGTCTGGCCGGGTACGCGGACGCGCGTTTCCGCCTCGATGTCGAAGTACGGCTCGATGCGCGCGGGATTGGCGAAGCCGACCGTGCCCCGCGTGACGACGTACCGGTTGCCTTCGAAGATGAGGTCCCCGCGCTCGATCTCGGCGCGGCCGAAGAGCAGCGGACGATCGTAGGTGCCCTGCAGCCGAAGGTCTGCGCTCGCGACCAGCCGCGCCAGGTTGTTCTCGATCCGGAGGCTCGAGGGGGCGTCGATCTGGATGTCGAAACGCACCGGCAGCGTGGACGCCGCCGTGGCGCCGCCGCCGAGCGGCGCGGTGGTCGATCCCGTCAGGTTGAACAGCCCCGTGTTCGGCTCGAAGCGTTTCGCGTAGAGCGCGTTGCGCACCGTCACCGTGCCCGCCAGCAGCGGCGAGGCCATATGACCGCGCAGCGAGAGATCGGCGTCGATCGTCGACACGAACCCCTCGGGATAGCGGATGTGCATCTGCTGGCCGACGGCCGTGAGGTTCACATCGCTCGGCGTGAACCCGTTCAGCGCAATTCTTCCGCCGAACGCCACGTCACCCCCCGCCAGCCTGCCCTTCACATCGTCGATTCGAATGCCCCCGGCGTCGAACGACAGCTGACCGTTGACGGCGTCGAGCGAGTGGGGGAGCGCCATATGGCGAATGCGCCCGCTGCCGATTGCCGCGCTCCCGGAGAACACCGGCTTCGACAGCGGCCCGTTGATATCGGCCTTCAGGCTCGCCCCGCCCGAGCTGCGGATGTCCCGGTAGAAGCCCTGCAGGATCCCGAGGTTCGCGTCGCCGGACGCCTGGACGGAAATCGTCGAGTCGTGCAGGTTGACGTGGCCGTCGAGCGAGAGCTGCGTCCCCTCGCCGGCGAGCCGGAGCCGACCGATCTGCACGACGTGCTGATCGAGCGACAGATCGATGATCCCGTCGTTGCGCACGCTGTAGTCGAAGAGCTTCAGATCGAGCTGCTCGACACGCGCCTCGACGACGAGGTGGTCCACGTCCGCCAGCTCGCCTACCACGCGGATGGTGCCGCCCGCGACGGCGTTGGTGAACGGAGACAGCCGTGGCTCGAAGAAGCGCAGGTACGGATCGAGCGAGGTATTCGCGAAGCGCAGCGTCAGCTCGGCGTCCATCTGATCGGTGAGCGCGATACGACCGGAACCGGAAACCACGAGGCGAGGCGACGCTGCCTCGAGCTCCGTGGTGAGCAGCTCGCCGCGCAGCGAGATGCGGCCCGTGACCTGACCGATGCCTTCATCGGCGGCAAAGAGATCGTCCACGCGGATCCGGACATCGTAGCGGGGGACCTCGAATGTGCCGGTGCCGGTGGCCGAGAACTGCATCAGGCCCGAGAGGGGCGCTCGAGGGAAGGACGCCATCTGCAGCGATTCGACCGGGATGCGCACGCCGTCCGCGTTGAAGGAGTAGTTGCCGTCCCAGGCCACCCACGCGGCCCCCGTGATGGCGCCGGTGCTCTTTCGGATCTCCATGCCATCGAGGCGCACGCCGGCCCCTTCGAAGCGCAGCGACGCGGTCGCGGCGTCGAACGGCTCGCCATAGGCGACACCGCGGTCGATGACCAGGCGGCCGAATCCGAACGGCGTCTCGTACTGGCCGTACAGATGGAACTCCCCCGATACGAGCCCTTCGACCGAATAGTCGTCGAGCTCGAACGCGTGGCGCAGATCCACGAGCGGACGGCGCGCGATGCGCACGCGCGCGTTGATCTCCTCGCCGCCGTCGCGGCGCGGGTAGCCCAGCGAGAACGCGCCGTCGGTCCTGATCTCCGAATCGCCGCTGGTGACGACGCTGTCGGTGACGGTCACGTAGCTGTTCTCGATGACGACCTTCGCCGTCCCGCTCCCCCACACCGTGTCCCACGCGCGCATGCGCTCGCCAGTGAAGGTCCCTTCGATTCGCGGCTTCGTGAACCCGAGCAGCATCACGCCGTCGAACGATCCGGAGCCGCCAATCGGCACGGCGCCGGTCGGCGACCCGAACGCGGTCATGATGCCCGCGAGCACGCGATCGCTCTCGAGCCAGTCGAGGCTGGTCACGTGGAACGGAATGTTCGATCGCTCGCCGTATGCCGTGCGTCCCTGGAAGTCCACGTACGTCTTGGGGGTCGCGACCCAGCTCTGATTCAGCACGATCCATTCGGGATCGAGCGTGTAGACGACGTGGCCCGCGATGGGAAGGTAGCCGAGCGGCGACCGTCGGTTGAACGGCCCCGCCTCCTCGGGCAAAGCGGCTTGCCGCGCGAGAACCTCGGGCTGGAACTCCCGCGTCATCGGCGCGACCCCCTCGGGCGGCCGCGCAGTCACTTCACCGCCGCCTCGCTTCCCTGACCACTTGCCGAGCTGCCACTCGAGATGGTTCTCACCGTCAATCCGGCCGCCGAGCCGCAGCCCTTGTGTCTCGAGAAAATCGGTCAGCTGTGCGAGATCGACATCCCGGTAGGCGACGTCCCACTTCGCGCGCGTCGGCACGTCCTTCTTGCCGAAGGGGGACATCACGTAGTCGAACCGCGCCGTCCCGCCAGACAGTCCGCTCGTCGCGTTCGTGACCTCCATGCGGTCAGGCACCCACAGCACCGACCCGCGAAGGTCTGGAAACCGCCAGTCGTTCACGCCCGCCATTGGACTGAAGAACGTGCCCTTCAGCTCACGGCCACCTTTGAACAGGTGGAACGTGCCCTGGAAATCCCCCTGGCCGGACGCGGCGAACTTGTCGCGGTGAAAGAAGATGTTCTTCTGTGTCGGGAAATCGATCTTCGATCTGATCTGGTACGTCTGCTCCGGCCAGTGCGCCAGGTCGATGTCCCCCTGCATCACCGACTGCGCACCTTCGCTGGTCAGGTCGATGCGGCTGAAGTGGAGATTGGAGCCGTCTATGGTGAAGCGCGATCGCATGCTCGCGCGGAAGGGCTCGTAGGACTGGATCGTGATGGTCGAGTCGCTGAACGACGTGCTGCCGCGGTACACCGTATCCGCCACCCCACGCGTCAGCAACACGCGCAGGTCGCGCGCGGCCGTGCTCCACGGCGTTCCATGGTCTTCATACGTGAAGCTGCCACGCGACGCGAGCACGCTGCGCAGGGTGGTCGTAAAGCGCTTCGGTCCTTTCGATGGGTTCTTCGGCGTGACCTTCGGAAAGTTGTGGCGGCCGTTCGGAAACGCGGGGTTCGACGGCCACGTCTCGACCAGCATCTGCCAGTCCGTCATCTCCACGGACTCGACCGTCAGCTTCCGTGTGAACACGGTCCACCACGGCACCACCACTTCGATTTTTTTCGCCTTCAGGAATGGCCGATGGGACGGCTCCAGCCCGTCGATCACCAGGTCCTCGACGACGAACACGCCGGGGGTGAGCGTGGCGGACAGGCGGCCGATGCGCATCGGCCGCTCGAGATACTTCGATCCCTCCCGCTCCGCGAGGTTCTTGAACGACGGACCGAGGTCGACGGTGAAGAACGTCACGAGCGAGCCCGCAATGACGGCGACCAGCACCGCGAGCAGGCGGAGCGAAAAACGCCGCCACCGCGGCCGTCCGGGGGACAGCTGCTCCGGCTCGGACGGAGTCTCGACGGGGAGGGCTGGCTCTTCCGGCATCTGCAGAAGCGTCTCTTATTCGATCACGATCAGCACGCGTCCCGCCTCTACGGAGGTGCCAGGCAACACCGATACGTCCTTCACCCGGCCGGCTTTCGGCGATCGCAGCTCGTTCTCCATCTTCATGGCTTCGACGACGACGACCGCTTGTTTGGCGGCCACCTCGTCGCCCTCAGTCACGAGCACGCGCACGACGCGGCCGGGCATCGGCGCCACGATCTTCTGCTCCCCCGGCGCGTGCGCTCCACCGTCCAGGCCGGGCCGGCCCGTCCTGCGTCGGTCGACGCCGGCGGCGACCGTACGGCCCTCCATTCCCACCAGCAGCTCTCCGCGGACGCTCGTCGGCACGACCTGGATCTCCCGGCTGATGCCGGTGGGTCCGTCCAGCAACAGCGAGAGCCCGAAGCTCCCGACCCGAACGGCCTCGACGTCGCGGGACCGGTCGGCCACGCGCACGAGAAACCGGCCGGGCGCGGTGCGATCGACCGACACCGTGCGGCTGCGGCCGTTGACCTCGACGTCGAACGTCGTCATCCGCGCAGGGCCTCGCGCCGAGCGACCTGCTTCCACGGCCCCTGCGCGCCTGCGGGTTGAGCCGCACCCAGGCCCGCACTGGAGCGAAGGAACGTGTCGACCGCGACGGCGATGGCCGCGAGCTCTTCCTCGTCCTCGGTCAGCTCGCTGAAGCTCTCGCCTTTCCGATCCGCCAGCAGCCGATCGAGGAAGGTCGTGTCGTATTGTCCCGCAACGTACTCGGGCTGGCGCATCAGCCACAGAAAAAACGGGATCGTCGTGCGGATGCCGAGCACCTGGTACTCGCGCAGCGCGCGCGCCATGCGATCGACCGCCTCGCGCCTGGACGCGCTCCACGCGATCAGCTTCGCGATCATCGAGTCGTAGGACACAGGGACCGTGTAACCCGCGCTCACACCACCATCGTCGCGCACGCCAGGCCCCGCCGCGGGGCGGAGGCCGCGAATCAACCCCGGAGAAGGCATGAAGCCCTGGTCCGGATCCTCCGCATAGATGCGGCACTCGATCGCGTGGCCGTGAGGCGTGAGCGCGCGCCCGGGGTCGATGTCGAGCTTCTCGCCGCGCGCGATCCTGATCTGCCACTGCACGAGGTCGATGCTCGTGACCATTTCGGTGACGGGATGCTCGACCTGCAGCCGGGTGTTCATCTCGAGGAAATGGAACGCGCCCCCTTCGTCCAGCAGGAATTCGATCGTGCCCGCGCTCGAGTAGTTGACCGCCCTGGCGACCGCCACGGCGGCGTCCGCCATGCGCCGGCGCAGGTCAGGCGTGACCGCGATGGACGGCGACTCCTCCACGACTTTCTGGTGGCGCCGCTGGATGGAGCACTCGCGCTCGACGAACGGCACGATCGTGCCGTGCCCGTCGCCGAGGAGTTGAATCTCGATGTGCCGCGGACCGATGATGCGGCGCTCGAGGTAGACGGCCGTGTCGCCGAACGCGGATCCGGCTTCAGAGCGCGCCGTCCTGATCGCCGCGTCGAGAGATCCGCGATCCTCGACCGTGCGCATGCCTTTTCCGCCGCCGCCGGCAACCGCCTTCACCACGAGCGGGTACCCGACGGCCTCCGCGATGCGCGCGACCTCGGCGTCAGGTACGCGCTCGTCGAGCGGCTCCATGGTTCCGGGCACGACGGGCACGCCCACATCGATCGCCACCTGGCGCGCCGCGGTCTTGCTGCCCATGAGCGCGATCGCTTCGGGTGACGGCCCGATGAACGT
>CAYZBZ010000097.1:0-13652 GCA_964476725.1 uncultured Vicinamibacterales bacterium | reverse complement strand
GAGCAGCAGATCCTGGAAGTCGAAGCTGAAATCGGTGGCCGGCGAGACGGCCTGCATCTTCGCCTGGTCGATCGACCCGTCCGGATTGAGCGCGAACGTCACGAAGGCATCGGCGCGAAGCTCACGGTCGCGCCAGCGCACGACGAACGTCTCGTACTGCCAGTGCTCCAGCTCTCCGACGAGCGACGGCGTGCGCGTGAAGCGCATCACCAGCCGGTCTCCTTGCTGTTCGATCGCGATGTCGCCGTACCATGCATCGGTGTACAGGCCCGCATAGCGCGCCAGCGGGAGCGACGGCCTGGACGCGGCATTCCGTTCGGCGGCCGACCTGCGTTCCGCGGCGGCGGTTGACGCGTCCTGCCGCGCCGCGACCTTCTGATACGCGTCGAGCCAGTCCGTCGCCGGGGCGCCGAGATAGTGATCTGCCACGCGATAGGCGATCGAGTCGAAGGCCTGCCCCGATTCCTGATTGGTCAGGACGGCGATGCCAAGGTCGATCTCCGGAATCATCATCACTCGGGAGACGTAACCCGGCAGCCCTCCGGTGTGCATCAGCACCTTCCGTCCGCGGTAGTCCGTGACGTTGAGGCCGAGCGCATAACCCCGGAAGTTCGCGCGCTGCGCAGCGAGCTCCGGCGCCGGGTTTCCCAGCGGCATCGGCGTCACGAGCGTCGTCAGCTGCCGCCACGTCCCCTCGGAGTAGAGCCGCGATCCGTCAGCCAGCCGTCCGTGCGCGAGCTGCACGATCAGCCATTTCGACATGTCGTCCGCGTTCGAATTGATGCCCCCCGCGGGGTTCGTGTTGTCGCTGTCGAATGGCTGGATGGGACGAACGGCCCCATCGATACGCGCGTGCGGCGCCGCGACGTTGCCCCCTGCCGTCGCCGCAGAATGGCGGACGTTGCTGCCGGTCATCCCCACCTTCGCGAGGATCCGTGAGGCGACGAAATCCTCCCAGCTCTGGCCGCTGATCGTCTCGATCACCTCGCCGGCGATCAAGTACAGCACGTTGTCGTACGCGTACGCGCTGCGAAAGCTCGTCGCGGGCCGGATGTGCCGCAGGCGCCGCGCGATCTCCTTGCGGTCGTACGTGGACGCCGGCCACCACAGCAGATCGCCGGCGCCGAGGCCGAGGCCGCTGCGGTGCACGAGCAGGTCGCGAATCGTCAGCTCGCGCGTCACGAAGGGATCCCACATCTGGAAGGCCGGCAGGTACTGCACCACCGGCGCGTCCCACTCGATCTTGCGCTCCTCGACGAGCAGGCCAAGCGCCGTCGCGGTGAAGAGCTTCGTGTTCGACGCGATGCCGAACAGCGTGCGCGCATCGACCGGCGTCGCCTCGCCCAGCTTACGGACGCCGTAGCCCTTCGCGACGATCACCTGGCCGTTCTTGACGATGCTGAGCGAGATGCCGGGGACCTCGAACGCGCGCAGCACGCGCTGGACGTAGGCGTCGAGATCGGACGGCGGCGCAGGTGCCGCCGGCGTCTGCGCCGTCAGCAGTGCGGTGAGCGCCAGCGCGATGGCGGGCGCGAGGACAAGTCCGCGGCGGTAGTGGAGCATCGGCAGGCGGAGTCTATTCACCCGGGAACCGTTCTCCTTCAGGCGGCACGGCCGGCGTGCCGAGCACTTCCTCGGCGCGCGCCGCATCTTCTTCACGGACCAGCAGCGCACCGCCGCGCATCCAGCGCAGGTGGGGAGCCACTCCGCCGCAGTCGTCGCTTCGCACCATCGAGTCGATGCCGGCGGCCTCGAGCGCGCTGCGAGCGAGGTCAGCCTCGATCTCGCTGCGAAACGAGCGGATCACTCGAAGGGCTTCTTCCACGCGGGGCATCTTAGCACCGGAGGATTTTAGGGGCTACACGCCAAACTGTCTCAGATGGTGATCCATGTGGCGGTACACGAGGACGCCCCATTGAGTCCCTGAGAGACGGCCGAACGCCGGGTGGGTGGCCGCAGTCGCACGCGGCCCGCGGCCGACGAATCGATCGAGCTGATTCTGCAGGTCGGCGATCTCGGCCGGCCAGTCCCCTGGGTGCCGCGCGAGCAGCTCCGGCGCCGTCGGCCCGCCCTTGGGGAACGGCAGCCAGTAGATGACGAGCTGCTTCAGCGGCGGATAGCGCAGAACCGGGAGGTTTTTCGACGCGACGCGGAGCTCCCCGGATGCCATCCGGATCGCGTCGCTCAGATGCACGACCATCTGCGACGCGTTCATCTTGCCCCACCCGGCCGGGTGCTGGGCCGTGAGCTGCTTCACCCGCCCCTGCAGCTCACGATGTTCCCGATCGTTCCAGACTGACTTCATTGACTCGTCCCTCTGATCGCCGCGAGAAACGTCTCCCCGAGGTCCTCGGCCTTGCGCGCGCCGACGCCGCGGATGCCGTGCAGATCGTCCAGCGTCCTCGGACGAAGGCGCGCCATCTCGCGCAGCGTCGTGTCGTGGAAGATGACGTAGGGCGGCACGCCGCGGGCGCGCGCGATCTCGAGGCGGACGGCGCGCAGGCGATCGAACAGATCCCGGTCGACGTCTTCCCACGATTCCGACTCGATCCGGGATCGCTTCGGTACGCGGTCCCTGACCGGCCGCCGCTGCCGCGCGAGCACGAGATCGGGCTGGCTCTCCGGATTCTTCATCAGCTCGACACCGCGCTCGGTCAGCGCCACGACCGGAAACGCGTCATCGGTCTGGCGCAGAAAGCCATGCGCGATGAGCTGCTCGATGTAACCGCGCACTTCCGGCACCGGCGCGTCGCCGAGCAGCCCGAACGTCGTCAGCTCCTGGTGCCGGCGGGAGGTGACCTGATCGTTGTCTTTTCCGCAGAGCACGTTCGCGACGTGCGCGACGCCGAACCGCTGCCCGACTCGCGCGACGCACGACAGCACCTTGCGCGCGATCACGATCGGATCGCCGGCAGTCTCGAGCTCGTCGAGGCAGTAATCGCATGCGCCGCACTCGGAGCGGGCGTACGTATCGCCGAAGTACGTGACGAGATGCCGGTGGCGGCACCCGACGCTCGCGGCGTAGCGCTCGATGTCGCGGAGCAGCTTCCGCGAGGCGTCCGTCAGCTCGCCGTTCCGCTCGAGCATCAACCGCCACTTCATGAAGTCGGCGGTCGAGTACACGAGCAGGCACTCCGCTTCGAGCCCGTCGCGCCCCGCCCGGCCGGATTCCTGCTGGTAGTGCTCGAGCGACTGCGGCGCCCCGGCATGCACGACGAAGCGGACGTCGGAGCGATCGATGCCCATGCCGAACGCGACCGTCGCGACGATGACGTCGGCGTCTTCTTCGAGGAACGCATCCTGGTTGCGGGTGCGCTCGTGGTCGGCAAGCCCGGCATGATACGGCAGCGCCCGAACCCCGACCTCGCGCAGCCAGGCAGAAAGGGCGTCGACCTCGCGGCGCGAGGTGCAGTAGATGATGCCGGCCTGGCCGCGATGCCGCGCGAGGACGTCCTGGAGCTGGCGCTTCAGGTTGGCGCGGGCCAGGACGCGGTACACGAGATTCGGCCGATCGAACGAGCCGACGAGCTCGACGGGGTCTCCCAGGCCGAGCTGGACCGCGATGTCGCGCCTGACGCGCGCCGTGGCGGTTGCCGTGTAGGCGTGCAGGCTGATGCCGGGCAGCAACGAACGCAACCGTCCGAGCTGACGATACTCGGGACGGAAGTCATGCCCCCATTGGCTGATGCAGTGCGCTTCGTCGATGGCCACGAAGCTGACCCGACACTTCGACAGGAGATTGAGAAAGCCGTCCCCTCCGTCGCCGACCAGACGCTCGGGGGAGACGTAGAGCAGCCTGAACCGCCCATCGCGCAGTCCCGAGACGACGGCCGCCTTCTCGCCGGCGGCAAGCGAGCTGTTGTAGCAGGCGGCGGGAACGCCGTTGCCGACGAGCGTGTCGACCTGATCCTTCATGAGCGAGATGAGCGGCGACACGACGAGCGCCAGCCCCGGACGCACGACCGCGGGCGCCTGGAAGCAGAGCGACTTGCCGCCGCCGGTCGGAAGCACGACGATCGAATCGCGCCCCGCAAGGATCGCGTCCATCGCCTCGCGCTGCAGCGGCCGGAACGACGTGTAGCCCCAGTACCGTTCGAGCGCGTCCGACAGCGCGCTGTCGGCAGAGTCCACCTGATTGATCACGATGCTCCCCATGGTACAGCACGCGCCCGGCGCCACGACGCCCATCAGGCCGTCAGATCGGGTGATGCTCGTCGAGACGGCCGCGGGTCTGTATTGTCCCGCTGGCGGATTTCACGTCGATCCCTGGCAGCCGATCGACCGCGCGCTCATCACGCACGCGCATGGGGATCACGCCAGGCTGTGAGCGCTTACTCGAAGTGCGACGACGATGGCAGGAAGCCCGTGAAGCAGATAGTCTTCGAGGCGAGCGTTCGACCTGATGAGCGTCCGCCGCTGGCGCGACAAGGAGCCGGGGAACATTAGCCCCCGTTCAAACGCCGTTGTGATTCCCGTTCCCTATTCGCGCAGCACGGTGCCGGGATCGATACGAGTCGCGCGCAGTAGTGGTAACAGCGAGCCGCACGCCGCGACCGCCCCCATGACGACCGCGGCGACTGCCATGCCGGCGCCGACCGACCACCACACGTCGCCGGCGATCGCGCGCACGACAAGTGATCGGGTCGAAAGCCGAGATCGGCTAGGGGTTCGCGCCTTGGGTCCCTGCATCGTTCGGGCAATGCGGGTGCCCACTCGCGTTGTCCAGCGTTATCTTGTCATTGCCAGATGCGGGTGCCAGCCCGAGATCGTCTCTGAGGCGCCACGCAGTGGAGTGGTCCGCGCACGCGGTGTCACCGGAGAGGCCCAACCCGCCGACGGCGGAGGTGCCCGAATACAGCCCGAGCCCACCCCCGAACGTGATTGTGCCCCCGACGCGCCTCCCGATCATCGGGTCGTCCCTGGTGCCAAATTGCCCGAACGGACCCTTGTACGCGTCTCCTGGGCTGACCGGATTCCCCGCGGCGAGACCGAACAGTGGATTACCTGGGGCACCCGGCTGCACCCACGGGTACAACTGCGCCGTCGAGAGCGGGGCATCGTCGAGACTCAGTCCGTTAGCCGTGAACGCCTTCGCGGCCGCGATCTGCCGGCTGAGCAGCCACTGCGAGTCGCGGCTGGGACCTGAGAACGCGACCGCGCACACGACACCCTCGCGATTCACGACGACCGCCCAGTAGTGATTGTTGAGCCCCGTGCTGTCGCCGGCATCTGCGTTGATCAAGCCTGACTTGAGCGCCTGCTGCTTCACCGGGCAGTTGGCCGATTCAGCATCGCTCGCCCACACCGTTGGTCCGCCTGATCCCGTCCCCGACATGCTGAGCCCGAGGGCCACCACACCGATCACCACCGCCCCGCTGATCAGAGATTTTCGCATCGTCAACCTCCATGCGTCGGCCGCTTTCGGCGGCGCCACCCGTCAGTGTTCACAGCGGTGCACCCGTCATCCCACCGCCCGCACGGTTGGCCCGGGGAGGATACCCTCACGAACAACCGATTGTCAAAACACGTTCCGCAAGCAGCCTCAAGCCTCGTTAGTCTCCGTTCCGATGAAAAGAATGCCCCGGTGATCAGGTTATGCCTGCCTGCAATCATCTGCAGATGGAAGCGGAAGCGACAACGAACTGGGTGCGCCCTGCGTGTCGCCGCAGGAGCCGTGATTGTCGGCGACTGCGACAAATCGCCCGCCGTCGGAACGACAGCAGCGTCCGGCGCGAGACGATTGGCGGCATGGGGCTTGTCCTTCCGGGATGAACGGTGTGACGGCCGGCGATCCCGCGACCGTCACGCTGGCGATGCGCGGATCCACTCTGGTGTCCGATGGCAACGCAGCCGCCGCTTGCGCAGGACGGCTCGTGCGTACGATGATGCGGGCCATCGATGCGATTCACCCGCCGCACCGTCTGCCTGTTCGCCGTGCTCCTGCTCTCGTCAGCGCATGCGGCCGTCGCGCATCCCGCGCCGTTCAGCTATCTCGACGTCCGGCTCGCGCCACCAGCCATCTCGGGCACGCTCGTGCTCCACGACTTCGACGTCGCGCACGAGCTCGGCATCGGTGACGCCGACACGCTTGGCGACCCGACGGTCGTGGCACGACATGCCGCGGCTCTCGCGGCGCTGATGCGCGGGAGACTCGTACTGGAGGCCGACGGCCGTGCCCTGCCGTGGGAGGTCACCGGCGCGCGGCCGCTGGCCGACCGCTCCGCCGTCGAGCTGGCGTGGCGCGTGCCGAACGCGACCAGCGCCGGACGCCTGACCATTCGCGCGGCGCTCTTTCCGTACGATCCGAATCATCAGACGTTCGTCAACGTGTACGAGAACGACCGGCTGACGCGGCAGGAGATCCTGAACGCCACTCGCGGCAGCGCCGGCTTCTATGCGGGGACGCGGCAGGGGAAGATCGCGGTGTTCAAGGCGTTCGTGGCCTCGGGCATCCATCACATCGCCATTGGCCCGGATCACGTCCTCTTCATCATCGGACTGTTGCTGCTCGGCGGCGGCGCGCGCCGGCTCCTGCTCATCATCTCGGCCTTCACGCTCGGGCACAGCGTGACGCTGTCGCTGGCCACGCTCGGCATCGTGACCCCTCCCCCGTATGTGATCGAGCCGGCGATCGCGCTCAGCATCGTGTATGTCGGCGCGGACAATCTTCTGGTCGGGTCGAGCGGCCGTGATGCGCGCGCGTGGGTCGCGCTCTTCTTCGGTCTCGTACACGGCTTCGGGTTCGCAGGGGTGCTCCGCGAGACGGGTCTGCCTCCAGGCGCCCTTGGCGTCTCCCTGTTCGCCTTCAACCTCGGCGTGGAGATCGGCCAGGCGGTCATCGTGCTGATCGTCGCCTCGGCGCTCGCGGCGATCCAGGCACGCCGCCCGGCGGCCGGGCGAAAGATCGTCCTTGCCGGCTCTATCGTCGTGATTGCGGCCGGAAGCTACTGGTTCGCCCAGCGCGTGTGGTAGTCCGTGGGGCAGGGCTGAAGCCCTGCGCTACAAGTCCGTAGCGCAGCCCTTCAGGGCTGCCAGCGCTGATGGCTCGCGACGTACTTCCGCGCGAACTCTTCGAGGTGCGGGGCATTGATCAGCCCTACTTTCTTCCCGTCCTCGAGGGATGCGTCCATTGACATCCCGTCCCGAATCGCGCGGCGGATCGCCCAGAACGCGCCGACGCGGATTGCCGCGGTGCAATGAATGAACATCGGCCGGTTCGCGGGATTGTCGGTAATCCGCAGAAACTCGTCCGCCATCGTGTCGGTCGGCGCGCTGTACGCCACCGGGATGTTGAAGTACTTCAGGCCGGCCTTCTCGACCGTCGCCTGCTCCTCTTCGGCACGGTGCTCGCCGGGCTGACGCAGGTTCAGCACGGCCTTCACTCCATCCGCCTTCAGCTTCGCAAAGTGTTCGAGCCGCGGCTGCCCGCCCGTGCAGAACTGCGGCGTGACCTGCAGGAAGTTGCGAATCGGCGGAACCTCCTGAGCCTGCCCCGCGGCAGCGGCCGACTGCGCGACTGCCCCCGGTCCCGGCCAGGCTGCGGCACAAACCAGCACGAACGCCGCGAGCGCTACTCGCTTCTTCATGACCGTGCCGGCGCTCTGAAGGCTTCCCGCTGACGCGTCATGTGCGGCACGATTCCGATCATCCGCTCGATCAGCATCAGCTGCGCACGGTGGTGCATCTCGTGCTCCTTGACCGACATCAGCATCTCGAACCGCGTCTTGTGCGACGGCTCGATCGGCGGCGGGAACGAGACGCGTTCCTCGAGCGCCTGCGGCGTAAGCCCGCTCACGAAGGCCACGAACTGCTCCCCGCCGTCCTTGAGCGCGGCGACGATGTCGTCCTTGCCGCGGAGCGCGGCTTCCTCCGCCTTGGCCTTCGCCACGCGCGCCGCGAACACCTCGAAGTCCACGGCGGCGAGGCGCTCGCCGTGCAGAGCGATCTGCCAGCGGGGCGAGACCGCGATGTGCGCCAGCATCTCGCCGACGCTTTTCACGCCCGGCGCTGCGGTGAAGTGGTACTTGTCCGCGGGAATGTCCTCCGCGATCGTGATGTGTTCTTTCTCACCGTGCGGAAGCTTTCCGCAAGGTCTTGTGCGCCGTAAGCCATTGAACTCCCCCTGGAACTGTGACGCCGAGAGTGTACCATCGCGCGTGCTCTACCGGGAGAACTGCACCGAGCCGGCCACCTTGCGGAACACTGGCTCGTACGCGCCGAACTCGTTCTCAGGCGCCACGCCAATCAGGTAGAACAGCGTGCCGTCGTTCAGCTGCGTGGTAAAGAGCTCGATGCGCTCGTTCCGGCCCGTCGCATCCGACACGTTCGACAGCATCGTACGGAGTCCGCTCCTGTTGCCAATGGTGGCGCGGTCGTTGCCGGAAGGACGACTCAGGCGCGGGTTCGACTGCGCCAGCGACTGGATCAACTCGTCGGTGGCGGTCTGAAGGTCGCGCGTCTCGTTGCGCGCGACGCCGATTTCGACGCCGTGCGTAAACACCCCCTGCTGATTGGCCGATCCGTACGCCCCCTCGGGAGCGAACGTCACGGAGTTGTTGGCGGGCAGCTCGCGCCAGTTCGAGGGGACGCTCACGCGGAACAGGTTGCCTTCGTTGTACGTCTTGTAGCGGTTCGACGGCCGCGCGACGTCGCCGGAAATGCCGCCGCCGGGCGCGCCGGACGGGCTGCGGCTGCCGGCCTTCTTCGTCGCGTCCTCCGTCGTCTGCGCGGGGGACATCTGGCGCAGCCGGGCCTGAACGTCCTGAAAGCGTCGAGTGTCGTGCGTGGCGGGCTCCACGCGGAGCGTCTGCGCTTCCTTCGTGATGTAGGCGTTACGATCGCCGGGGTTGGGGTGATCGCTCAGCCACTGCGGGCCGCCGGAGCCTCCCTGCTGCTCGATCGTCTTGAACATGCTGGCCATCTCGCGCGGATCGTATCCGGCTCGCGCCATGATCTGCGATCCTTCGAGGTCGGCATGCTTCTCGAACTCACGGCTGAATCGGAGAAACGCCGTCCCCAGCCCGAACTGCGTGCCCTGCGCGATGACGTTCCCTGTGCGGCCGCCGACAATGGCCCCGATGACTGCGCCGGCGATCGTGCCAATCTCGTACTTCGTCGCCTTCGTCGCCTGCGCCGTGCCGTGACGCAGCGCCACGTGGCTGATCTCGTGCGCGATGACGCCGGCGACTTCCCCCTCGGTCTTCGCCGCCTCGATCATCCCGCGGTTCACGTACATCGGCCCGCCCGGCAGCGCAAACGCGTTGATCTCGCGCACGTCGACGACCTTGAAGGTGTAAGTAAACTCGGAATGCTGCTGATCGGCGGGGATCGAACGGACGAGCCGGCTTCCCAATTCCGACACGAACGACGTCACGTTGTCGTCGCGCAGGAGCGGAAGCTGCTGCTCGACTTGAACGGCGGCCTCACGGCCGAGCTGGACGTCCTGCTGAGGCGTGTACTTGTTCTTGGGCGCCTTGATGGGCGTCTGCGCCGCAGCCACGTGAACCGCCATCACCACGGCGGCGACTATCAGAGGAAAACGAGACACTCGCATGCTCCACTCCTGCTCTTCTCAGCCACACACGCCGATGGTGCACCCGCTAATCATGGGCTAAAAGCTTCCAGTTTCCAGCTACCAGCCTCCAGCAAGATCTTTGTCTTGCCGGGAGCCGGGAGCTGGCAGCTCCGATTTGCCCCATCCAGCCTCATGCCGGAATCGTGCCGCCATCTGTGGCAGGATTCTCACATGCTTTTCGCAACCGCGTCCCTTGCCAGGCGGATCGAGCAGGCCGAAACGTCCCTCGTGTCCGATATCTGGCGTGCCGTAGCGCGACGGGTCCGCGACGACAGTGTCTTCCTTCAGAACATCGGAGGCGGCGCGGCGGTGCTCGCCGGACCGACGTCGCCGATCAGCAAGGTGGTCGGGATTGGCTTCGAGCCGATCGACGAAGAGGCGCTCGGCCAGATCGAGCACGAGTTCGACCGACGCAAAACGGCCGTCCGGGTCGAGCTGGCGACGCTGGCAGATTCTGCCATTGGCTCGATACTGACACGTCGGGGATACGTCCTTTCGGGCTTCGAGAACGTGCTGGCCCTCCCGCTCGACCGAGCCCCTGTACGAGGGTCAGACCCCGGTACGCTGCCCGACGCGAGCGCCTCGGCGATCGAGGTGGCCCGAACTGCCGCCAGCGAATCGAAGCGCTGGATCGACGTCGTCTCGACCGGCTTCATGCACCCGGACGTGTTCGACGGCCCGCCTTCACAGGAGGTCGTCGATCGACGGGCCCTCGATCAGATCTTTCGCGACATCAGCGACGTCGAGGGCCTCGTGCAGTACCTGGCGACGCGCGACGGCGAGGTCGCGGGGGGCGCGAGCATGCGGATATGGAACGGCGTCGCGCAACTGTGCGGCGCCGCGACGCTGCCTGAGCATCGCCGGCGCGGCGTGCAGACGACGCTCCTCCGGGAGCGGCTCGCGGACGCGGCGCGCGAGGGATGCGACGTCGCGATCGTGACGACACAGCCCGGGTCCCCGTCGCAGGAAAACGTGCAGCGGCAGGGCTTCGAGTTGCTGTACGCGCGAGCGATTCTGATCAAGCCCTGCGATGGCAACATGAAAGTCTGAAGTTAGAAGGCTGAAGTTCGAATACCCGCAAGCGGACGTCATAGATCGCCGGGAGCACTCGAACGTCGTTTGAGAAACCAGCAGCCGCTGACACATCTCCCGGCGCGGGAGGCAATCCCTCATCCCTCATCGCTGATCTCGAATCCTCAATCTTACTGGGCGCGTCAGCCGATAGAGCAACAGCGCGGCCCGCTTGGTCTGCGACGGCAGGGTCGCGAGGTCCGCGGTCTCGTTGACGGTATGGTCGTTGCGGCCCATCAGGCCGACGCCGTCGATGATGGATTTCACCTCCCCCGCGACGAACGACACGTCCGCCGCTCCGGCGCGATCCGGGCTCACCGCGGTTACGGCTCCGAAGCCGAGATCGCGGCTCGCCAGGTCGTACATCGCGAGCAGCTTCGCGTTGCCTTCCGTCGGCGCCATGGGCGGGTAGCCCTCGTCGAACCGGATGGTCGCCTGGGTGTGAGGCAGCGACGCCCCGACAATCCCCTGCATGGTCTGCTTCGCCTGCTCGAACTGCGCCCTGGACAGCGCCCGGAGATCGCCTGAGACAACCGCGTGCTCGGCGATGACGTTCGTCTTGCCGAACGCCGTGCCCCGCAACTGGGCGGGATCGAACTCGACGGCGGTGCCGCCGAGGAGCACGCCAGGATTGAAGGTCAGGTGCGCCTCCCCCGCCATCTTTTCCCGAAAGCCGTTGAGAATCCGCGCCATCTCGTACACTGCGCCGTAGCCGATGTCCTCGCGGAAGATCTGCGACGAGTGGGCGGGCGCGCCCTTCACCCGCACTTCCCACCCCGCCGTCCCGCGCCGCGCGGTCACCGCCAGCCTGGGATCGGCAGGACCGTCCTCGAACCCGATCGCGATGTCCGCGCCTTTCGCGGCGGCCACCAGGGCCTCGCGCGCGACGCTCAGCGGATCGCCCGAATCCTCTTCATCGCCGGTCATGACGACGATCAGGTTCATGCCCTTCAGCGCGCCGGCGGCGTTCAGCGCCTCGAGCGCCGAGATCATGACGACGTCCCCGCCCTTCATGTCGATGATGCCGGGGCCGCGGGCGGTGCGCTCGTCGATGCGCTCGAATTTCTGGAAGGGACTGTCTTTCTCGAAGACGGTGTCGAGGTGGCCGATGAGCAGGATGCGAGGTCCGGTTCCCGGATGATCGGCGACCAGGTGGCCGGCGCGCTTGAACGGGGCGCCGTCCACCCAGCGCGTCGTGAAGCCGAGCGCGTCGAGCTCGGCCCTGAACACGCGGCCGACTTCCCGGACGCCATCGACGTTCTGCGTGCCGCTGTTGATGTTGACGACGCGCTCGAGCAGCGCGAGCGCGTCGCCGTTGTGCGCATCGATGAAGGTGACGAGCGCGCGCTCCTCCGGCGATACGGCGCCGGCTGGCCTTCGCTCGGCTTCGGCCGACTGAACCAACGGAAGCGCAAGGACGAAGACGAGGACGAGTGCCGTCAGCATCCTTCGATCATATCTGGAGTCAGCGAAGGTCCCCACTCAACAAGGTCATAGGGCCGAAGATCGGCTGCCCCAATCGACCGGCGTCGACGCCAATCGTGCCGTCCAGGCGATAGGCGAGCGGCTGGCGGTTGATCGCGCGCCGGATGGTATCGGCGAGGCCGGGCAGGTTCGAGAAGCTGACGGACAGATCGATCGGGACCGTCGTTTCACCGCCGGCGCTGAGCGGAAGGCCCAGAGGGAAATCGAGATCCGCCGTGCGCGCGCCCTCGAGATACAGCGTCCCCTTCAGCGTGCCGAGCGTCAGGCTGAACGGATTGGGGTTCGTGACCCTTGCCCAGAGGCGGACGCCTGCTCCGCCAATCGGCATGCCTGCCCCCGGCCCGACGAGCCGGATCTCCGCCTGGTGATCCGGCGACTGCTCGAATCGCGGCGCCTGCACCAGCGCGCGAAGTTGTTCCAACGTGGCACAGCCATAGGACAGCAGACCGGCAAGCGCGCTACAGACGAGTCGCTTTGGCATCCTTCCCTCACGCTACAGACGACACGAAGAGTTCTTACCACAGAGTTCTTACCACAGAGCTAACGGAGTAAACGGAGACAACCAAAAGTTTCTTTCTCCGCTATCTCTGCTGACTCTGTGGTGAAAAAATCGATTTCTCCGGCTATCGCGTTGCAGGAACGCGACCGAAGAATCGCAGCGAGGGGGACTTCGCAGTAGACTGTCGGCATGCGCCGCTATTCGTGTGGCCGGGTGGCTCTGCTCGTCGCCATCGTCCTGGTGGCGGCCGCGGTGACGGCGTCCGCGCAGCGGCGCCGCGGCTTCAGATTCAACGCCCCCCTCCGCATGGCCACGCCAGAGAGCTTCGACGGCGGCTTCAATTTCTGCCGGATCATGCTCTCACAGAGCCAGGATGGCTGGGGCGGCAACTGGAGTGTCGACTACCCGCGCGCGGACGTGAACCTGTCGATTCGTCTCTCGGAGCTGACTCGCGTCCGTATCAGCCGCGACGGCCCGACCGGGGAGCCGAACCACGTCCTGATCCGGCTGACGGACGATCTGCTCTTTCAGTGCCCGTTCGTGATGATGACGGAGGTTGGATCGACGTATTTCAGCCCCGAAGAAGCAGCACGTCTGCGCGAGTACCTGCTCAAGGGGGGGTTCCTGTGGGCCGACGATTTCTGGGGCAGCTACGCGTGGGAGGTCTGGGCGCGTGAAATCGGCAAAGTCTTTCCCCCGTCCGAGTACCAAATCGTCGATCTCCCGTTGAGCCACCCGATCTTCCGATCGCAGTTCGAGGTCAAGCGCGTCCCGCAGATTCCGTCGATCAATCACTGGCTGGGAAGCGGCGGAGGCACATCAGAGCGGTACGAAGACAGCGCCGTGCCGCACGCGCGCGCCATCTTCGACAAGCACGGGCGCATGATGGTGCTCATCACGCACAACACCGACTTCGGCGACTCCTGGGAGCAGGAGGCGGCCGACCCGCATTACTTCTACACGTTTTCGGTCGACGGCTACGCGTTCGGCATCAACGTCGTCCTGTATGCGCTCACGCACTAG
>CAYZBZ010000096.1:9456-13697 GCA_964476725.1 uncultured Vicinamibacterales bacterium | reverse complement strand
CTGGTGGATCGTACCGGGCAAGCCTTCAGCCGTGTTCCGACGGCATTCATTCGAGAATCAACGTTTTTAATCCAAAAGCTGGCAGATTCTCCGTACGATTCAGCCTACGCGATGCGGGTTTCTGCCACCCGCCTTGGCCTGGGTGAGACAGCCGCAACCGCGAACGAACGCTGCGGAACCCCGCAGAAACCCTGCAGAACCGAACCCAGCGGAACCAGGCAGAACCTAGTGGAACCGAATGGAACCTTTCCGCTTATGATCCGGTGTGAACCGGGAGGTTGAGATGAGCGGAAGAAACTTCGACAGGGCAACTCTGGCGCTTTGCGTGCTGCTGCTGACGTTGGCGGCGCAATCGGGGGGCGCCGACGCTTCGCCAGGGCAGGCTCCGGCGGCACAGTCCGCCGCGCGGGCCGAGCGGACGGCGTGGTACTTCTACCGGGTCAAGTGGGGACATCAGGAAGAGTTCGTCAGCCTGTTTCAGAAGAACCACTATCCGGTGCTCAGGGAAGAGATGAAAACCGGCCGCGTGACCTCCGTGAAGACCTACGTGCCGACGTACCACGGAGATGGGCGCGCCGACTGGACGTTCGCCGTCGCGATCACGTTCCGCGACAGCGCCGCGATGACGGGCCCTTCGGGCGAAGAAGAGATCGTGCGGCGGCTGTACCCGGATCGGGCGACCTTCCAGAAAGAGGAGCAGCGCCGGTTCGAGATTCTCGACGCGCACTGGGACGTGCCGCTCAACGAGGTCGATCTCAACGTGCCCCGGCGTTGACGCGCCCGACCATCGTTGAAGTGGCGTCCGGATTTCATTAGACTCGGCCGCGTTCACCGGGGAGTCGCGAACGCGAAGAGGAGCGGCACATGGCGCAGGTCACGGCGGGCACGACCGTCCACGACGTGGTGGTGATCGGATCGGGCGCGGGGGGCGGCACCGTCACGAAGGTGCTCGCCGACCTGGGCGTATCCGTCCTGCTCATGGAAGCCGGACCGATGCTGAGCATGTCCGACCTCAAGGAACACATGTGGCCGTACCAGGCCCCCAATCGCGGGGCGGGGCCGCACGGCGAGGCGTACACCGGCGGACGGACGGGATTCACCTACAGCGCAACGTTCGGCGGAGCGCAGCTGGAAGGCGAGCCCTACACCGTGGCTCCTGGAAGTGATTTCTCGTGGTTCCGTTCGCGCATTCTCGGCGGCCGCACGAACCACTACGGCCGCGTGACGCTGCGCATGTCCGACTACGACTTCAAGCCTCGCTCGCAGGACGGGCTCGGCTGGGACTGGCCCATCAGCTACGAAGACCTCGCGCCGTACTACGACAAAGCGGAGACCTTCATCGGCGTGGTCGGCAGCGTCGAGCGTATTCGCAGCGCCCCCGACGGCATCTTCCACACACCCGCGGCGCTGCGGGCTCACGACACGCTGGTGCAGCGCGCGTGCGCGAAGCTGGGGATTCGTGCCATCCCCGCGCGCCAGGCCGTGATCACCCGGACGACGAACGGACGCCCCCCGTGCCATTACTGCGGCCAGTGCGGGCGCGGGTGCATGACGGCGTCGAACTACGCAGCCAGCTACGTCCAGATCTTCCCGGCGATGCAGACGGGGCGGGTCCAGGTGCTCGCCAACGCCATGGCGCGCGAGCTCCTCACGGATGCGACCGGGAAGGTCACGGCGATCTCGTACATCGACAAGACGACCGGAGCCGAGAAGCAGGTCCGGTGCCGGACGGTCGTCCTTGCGGCAAGCGCGTGCGAGTCGGCGCGCCTGCTGCTCAATTCGAAGTCGCCGCGGCATCCTCGAGGGCTGGCCAACTCCTCCGGCAAAGCGGGCCGGTACCTGATGGACACGGTCGGCTCCAGCGCATCGGCTTTCATCCCGGCGTTGTCGGGGATGCCTCGATACAACTCGGACGGCTACGGGTCGCACGTCTACGTCCCGTGGTGGCTGTGGGACAAGGCGAAGGACCTCGGCTTCCCGCGCGGGTACCACATCGAGGTGGGCGGCGGATACGGCATGCCGGCGATCGGCTCGTTTCAGGGGGTCGTCAACCGCACCGAAGGCTATGGCCTCGGGATGAAGCAGGCCATTCGCAACGAGTACGGCACGTCGATCGGCCTCTCCGGCCGCGGCGAGATGATCCCGAACGAGCAGTCCTACTGCGAGATCGATCCTCAGATGGTCGATCGCTGGGGCATTCCGGTCCTCCGCTTCCACTGGGCGTGGAGCGACCACGAGCTCAACCAGGTCCGCCACATGCAGCGGACCTTCCGCGCGATCCTCGAGTCGATGGGTGGCCGGATGAACAGCGCTCCGCAGGCCGTCCAACAGGCGCCGCAAACAGGCCAGGCCGGCCCGCAAACGGGACAGCAGAACCCGCAGGCGCAGGCCGGGCAGCCAGCCGCGCAGACTCCCCCGCAGACGGTTCAGGCCGCCGGCCGGCCGCCGATCTCGCGCGGCGGCGCGATCATCCACGAGGTCGGGACGGTCCGCATGGGCGACGACCCGCAGACGAGCGTGCTCAACAAGTACTGCCAGGCGCATGACGTGAAGAACCTGTTCGTCGCCGACGCCGGGCCATTCGTCAGCAACGCCGACAAGAACCCGACGCACACCATCGTCGCGCTCGCCTGGCGGACGGCCGAGTACCTCGCGGAAGAAATGAGGAAGGGCAATGTCTGAGATCTCACGACGCGATGTTCTGCGGAGACTGGCGCTGACGCTGACCGCGGCGGGGGTCGTGGACCGCGTGTCCGCGCAGGAAGTCCATCACCTGGCGTCGCAGGCCACGACCGCCTCGGGCGGAGCCTACACGCCAAGGGCGCTGTCGGCGCACGAGTACCGCACGCTGGAGCGTCTGACGGACCTCATCATTCCGGTCGAGAACGGCGCGCCCGGAGCCATCGCGGCGGGGGCGGCGGCGTGGATCGACATGCTCGCGAGTGAGAATGCGCGGTTGAAGGAGATCTACACGACCGGACTGGCCTGGCTCGACGGCGCGGCGAAGGCGCGCGGGGCGGCCGACTTCGTGACCGCCGCGCCCGCGCAGCAGACCGCCTTGCTCGACCTGATCGCGTATCGCCGAAACCGGTCCGCCGAGCTCGGCCCCGGCATTGAATTCTTCGCCATGGCGCGCCGGATGACCGTGGATGCGTTTTACACGAGCGAGATCGGCATTCGCGACATCGACTACCGCGGCAACTCGCCGATGTCCTCGTATCCCGCGCCGACCGAAGCGATCGCGTACGCGCTGAAGAAGAGTGGGATGGAATAAAGTTGCCAGTTGGTTTCAAAACGCCGTAGCGCAGGGCACCAGGCAGTCCTGAGGGGCTGCGCTACGATTTTGAAACCTGGAAACTGGTAACTGGCAACTGGGACCTACCATGATCGTCGTGCTCGCGATGCTCGGCGCCATTCTGTCGGCGGGCGTCGCGCCACCGATCGCCGTCACGGCAGCCTCGAGATCGAGACAGCCCGGCGAGCTCGTCGTCCTGACGATCGCCACCGCCCGGCCGACGGGATCGCTGCGCGTCCGCGCGTTCGGCCGGGAGCTGCCGCCATTTGCCGTCGACGCGAAGACGTGGCGCGTGCTCGTTGGCATCGACCTCGCCGTTGCACCAGGCACCTATCCTGTGGCGATAGAGGCCGGTGCCGGACCTGCCGCGGACAGGACGACTTTCCAGCTCGTCGTGAAGGCCCGCCGCTTTCCGACGCGGACCCTCACGGTGGACGACGCGTTCGTCAACCCGCCGCCAAGCGCGCTCGGGCGGATCCAGCGGGAAGCGCGGCAGCTCACCGACCTCTGGGAGGCATCGGCGCCAGAAAAGCTGTGGGACGGCCGGTTCGTTCGCCCGGTGCCGGACCCGGCGAACAGCGCGTTCGGCACGCGCACCATCCTCAACGGCCAGGCGCGGAGTCCGCACAGCGGCGCCGATTTCGGGAGCGCATCCGGCACGTCCGTGAAGGCGCCCAACTCAGGACGCGTGGTGCTCGTCGCCACCTACTACTTCACAGGCGACACCGTGGTGATCGATCACGGGCTGGGTCTCTTCTCGCTGTTCGCGCACTTGTCGGCGATCGATGTGCACGAGGGTGATCTCGTCAAGGCGGGCGAGGTCATTGGCAGCGTCGGTTCGAGTGGCCGCGTCACGGGCCCTCATCTCCACTGGGCGGTCCGCGCGAATGGCGCGCGGATCGATCCCCTGTCGCTGCTCTCCACGCTGGGAGAATAGGAGCTTCCG
>CAYZBZ010000096.1:4843-9356 GCA_964476725.1 uncultured Vicinamibacterales bacterium | reverse complement strand
CTTCCGGCTTCAGCCGGAAGATCGATTCGGCTGATACGCGCCACTAGACCGCTCCGGCTTTCTTCATGACTTCGAGCGTCGTCTCCAGCCCCAGGCGCGCGCCGTCTTCGGCCGCCATGTCGGCGGGAACGCGGCCGATTGGCTCGGGGCTGACGCCGTCTTCGTACCCGATCTTCCGCAGCGCCTGGAAGAAGCCCATGAGATCGATCACCCCTTCGCCGGGCATGAATCGCTGGTTGTCGCGCACCTCTTCCGGCGGCTGCGGCTTCGCGTCCGACACGTGCACGTGAACGATCCGGGACTCTCCGGCGGCGATGATGTCCGCCGTCGTGCCGCCGGAGTGGTGCCAGTGCCACGCGTCCAGGACCGCGCCGACATTGGGACCGCACGCCTCGGCGAGCGCGACGGTCTCGTCCAGCTTCCAGATGAACTGGTAAGGCGCGCGCGTGCGAAAGTACAGCGGACCGAGGAACTCGAGGCCCAGGCGGATGTTGGAACGCTGCAACACCTCCGCAACCGCGACGATCCGATCCTTGACGAACTTGCGGCGCTCATCTTTGGGAGTCTGACTGGCTGGCGACATCACAGCCATCATCCGGCCGAGGCCGATCGCCGCCGCGAACTTCGCGTTGTCGTCGAGCTGCTTCAGCCCTTCCTGGAAGGCCGCTTCGTCCGGCGCCGCGAACTGCATCGGAAGATTGGTGACGGCCGGCTTGACCTTGGCCTCGGCAAGCAGCGCGCGCGTGGCCTCCACGCCGGCGCTTCTCGCGGCCCCGAGGTTGACGTCCACTCCGCCGTAGCCGATCTTGCCCGCAAGCCTGACGAAGTCCGGCCATGCCAGTGGCGGCTTCTGCTGGATCAGCGACGAGTTCAGCGAGACGTACATCCCGCCGGCCGCGGCGGCGGGCCTTGTCACCGCCAGCAGCGCGGCGACATACGCCGCGCGTTCGAGGAAGTCTCTCCGGGAGAGGAACGCTCGCATGAATTTGGTACCTCGTGGCTTCCGCCTTCAGGCGGAAGTCCCACTACACCGGTCGCCGGTACGGTACGCGACGGATATCGTCGCAGATCCGCTTGAGCGTGGGAAAGAGATTCGCGTCCGCCGGGCGGAAGGCCTCGCCGTCGATCACCAGGGGCGCACCGATGACCACGAGCGGCGCGCCGCGCCGCGGACATTCAATCGCCTGCTCGATCGACAAGCCGCCAACTGCCTGGACGGGGATGGAGACCGCGCGCACCACCTCGTCCAGCTCATCGAGCGGGCTGAGCCCCGCGATCATGCGCCGCTCGTCGAACCCGATGTGATGGACGATGAAGTCCACGCCGAGGCTCTCCATCCAGCGCGCACACCCGACGCGATCGTCCGCGGCGAGGTTGTCTCCCATCACCTTGATCCCGAACTCGCGCCCCGCGTCCACGACGCGGCGGATCGTCGCCTCGTGCGCCCGGCCCATGACGACCACGAGATTCGCGCCCGCCTTCGCCATCATCTCGGCTTCGAGATAACCGCCGTCCATCGTTTTCAGGTCGGCGACGATCGGATGGTCTGGAAACCGCGCCCGCAGCCCTTCGACGGCGCGCAGCCCCTCTGCCAGCAGCAGCGGCGTGCCCGCTTCGAGCCAGTTCACGCCGGCGGCCACGCCAACCTCCGCCGTCTCGATCGCCTCGTCGAGCGAGGTCAAGTCCAGCGAGAGCTGGACGATGGGGTACGCCAGATGATCGAGATCCATTGAGAGCCGGCGACGCTCAGCCCTGCAGCTTCTTCCAGTTCGCGAGGCACCGCTCTGCGCGTTGCAGCTGTTGCGCGGCCGGGCCCGCTTCCTGCTCGATCAGATAATGTTCCACGCCGCCGACTGATTCGGCAGCCTCGAGGATCCCCTTCCAGGGCGCGGCCCCTTCGCCGAAGACCACGGCGTAACCCGGGCCCGGCGCCCAGTCCTTCAGGTGAACGCTCTTGATTCTCCCCGGGTTGGACTTTATCCATGCCACGGGATCGGCGCCGGCTTCCACGCACGTCCCGACGTCGAGTTGAAGGATAACGTCCTTGGTTGTCCTGGCGGCGAGCACGTCCATGGGGCGCTGCCCTTCCACCTGCACCCACTCCGTCTGATGATTGTGGAAGCCGGTGAACATGCCAGCCGGCTTGAGCTTCTCGGCGGCCGCGTTGAGTTGATCGCCGAAGGCTTTCCAGCCGTCGATTCCGGGCACCTTCCCCGCGCTGGCCACGATGATTTGACGGCTGCCGATGATCCGGTTCAACTCGATCGCCTTTGGCAGCCCCTCGGCCGCGATCGACGCGGCGGAGTTGTGCGTCGAGAGACAGCGAATGCCGAGGTCGTCCATCAGCTTCCGAACATCTGTTGCCTGCTGCGGCGTCCACGAGTAGTAGGGCGAGTAGAACTCGACCACCTCGTAGCCCATCTTCGCGACGGCACGGACGGTGCCCGGCAGGTCTTTGGTCAGCTCGTCGCGAACGGAATAGAGCTCGAGGCCAATGGGCACTTTTCTTTGAAAAGTTGATGCCTTGGCCAGCAGTGGCAGGGTGCCTGCCAGCGTGAGAAACGTCCTGCGGGTCATGGAGGTCGGGAAGGGCTGCTTCTTCATGGCCGCGACCATAACACAATCACCGGGCCTCGTTCGAGCCCTCTCTCGGCGGATCGGCCGCCCGGATGATCTTGGTCGCGCCGCGTCCCGGTTGGGTTTACACTTCGGACCGGACAGACGGCCTGAGCCGCAGCAACCATGAGAGTTCTTCTGCTCTCGATGCCGGACTCGTTCGAACACACGCCTTCGCTGACGATGCGAATGCCGAACGGCGGCCTGGCGTCCATCGCCGGCAACGTCGACCGGCACCACCGCGTGGCGGTCGCCGACCTCATCCTTGCCCAGCGGAGCGTGCGCCAGACGGTCGAGCGCCTGGTTCGGGACGTCGATCCCGAGGTGGTCGGCCTGTCGGTCATGACCTTCCAGCGCCGCACGGCGCTCGATCTCGTCCGCCTGATCCGGCGCATCAAGCCGGGAATCCACGTTGTGGCGGGTGGTTACGACCCGAGCCTGGCGCCAGAGGCCTACGAGGCGCCATCCCTCGGGGTGGATTTCGTCGTGCGCGGCGAAGGAGACCTGACGTTCCGCGATCTGCTCCGCGCGCTCGAAGGAAGACGCCCCCCCGACACGATTCCCGGCCTCTCGATCCACGACGGCCACCGGTTCCGTCACAACCCGCCGCGCCCGGTCAGCCACCTGGACGATGGAGGGATCGCGCTGCCGAACCGGGCCTCGCGTGTGCTGAGCGGCTATACCTTCCTCGGCCGCCCCATCGATGTGGTCGAGACCTCGCGGGGCTGCACTTACGACTGCAGCTTCTGCTCGATCATCGAGATGCGCGGGCGCAATTTTCACACGTTCGGATTCGAGCGCGTGCTGGCCGACATCGCCGACGCCCGCGCGCGCGGCGCACGGGCGATCTTCATCGTGGACGACAACATCACGCTCAACGTCGCGCGGTTCGAAGGGCTGTGCCGCGCGATCGTCGCCGCGGGCCTCAACGACATCCACTACCTCGTCCAGGCGATGACCTCGTCCATCGCGAACCATGGCGAGACCCTCGCGCCGCTGATGCGATCCGCCGGATTCCGCTACGTCTTTCTCGGCATCGAGAACGTGATCGAGGAGGACCTCGCGTTCCTGAAGGCGTCCGCGAAGAATGCGCTGCGGGAAGGCGGGCAGCGCACGGGGAACGCGACGCTGTGCGCGATCGAGCGACTCCACCGCGCCGGCCTGTACGTCGTCGGCGGCATCATCGTGGGCAACCCGGACGACACGCGCGAGTCCATCGAGACGAACCTGCGGTTCGCGCGCCGGTTCGTGGACTGGCCGTACATCCAGCATCCCACGCCGTATCCCGGGACGCCGATGACGAAGGACTTTCGCGAGCGCGGGCTCATCGTCAGCGAGCGCGTCGAGGAGTACGACGGCACGACCGCCGTGGTGAGAAGCCGGCATGTGCCTGCGGAGGAGATCGAGTTCATGCGCTGGCGCGCCGAGCGGTGGATGAAACTGCGCCACCTGCCGGCGGTGCTCCGGCACTATCCGCTGTTCGTGCTGCGCAACGGCCCACGCATGCTCGCGCACACGTTCCGCGGCAGCACGCTGCGGTCGGCGATCGGCCTCGAGGACGCGCGGACGGTCTTCACGAGGTACAAGCTGCGGCGGTGCGCCGAGCGCGAGTATCTGGCGCCAGTCTGACTGTCTTTCTTTCGACCCTCCTGCCTACATCGACGGGAAAACGCTATGCCGAAGCTGAACGACGCGTGGCACGAGAAACATCCGATGCTGCGGAAACCCACGCTGGAGCAACGTGTGAAGTGGCACGTGGGACACGCGAAGGCCTGCGGGTGTCGCGAAATCCCGCAAACCATTCTCATCGAGTTGAGGGCTCGGGGAATCAAATCAGGTTCGAATCTCTGGCTCCCAGCCAGCTCATCCACAATCCGCTAGCGCCTCGCCCGTCTCC
>CAYZBZ010000096.1:0-4743 GCA_964476725.1 uncultured Vicinamibacterales bacterium | reverse complement strand
GGCCCGAGCCCGGCGCCCCGTCCCGTGCCGGCGCGTCCGCCGCCGGTGTAAGATCGCGGGCGGGCGCGCGCGCGGGTGCACTTGGGCACCACCGCCAGCCGACCGACACGCACCACCCTGAAGACGCCGGCTTCATATCCTGAGGACATCAATGACCAAGTGCACACTCGCAAGCTCGCTGTTGTTCGCCTTGGCCCTGGCACCGCTCGGTGCGCAGCCCGATCCCGGCAAGGAGGAGCTGAAGCTGAAGCTCCCCAAGCCCATGTTCATCGGCACCCCCACCAACCTCCGCAGTCCCAACCTCGAGGTGATCACGGGCAAGCCGCGCGGGGCGTTCTACGTGCCGAAGGGCACCGTCCTGCTGTCGGCGAAGAAGAAGGTGACCTCGAGCGACACGCAGCCGGTCATCGGGGAGCTCGACATGATCACCGACGGCGAGAAGGCGGGCGGTGACGGGTTCTTCCTCGAACTCGGGCCGGGGCCCCAGTGGGTGCAGATCGACCTCGGCGCCTCGCGCCCGCTTCACGCCATCCTCGCGTGGCACTACCACAGCCAGGCGCGCGTCTACCGCGACGTCATCGTCCAGGTCTCCGACGACGCAGCGTTCAAGACCGGCGTCACGACGGTCTTCAACAACGACCACGACAACTCGTCGAAGATCGCGCTCGGGAAGGACAAGGAGTACATCGAGGTCGCCGAGGGCAGGCTGTTCGACCCGAAGGGCGCGAAGGGCCGGTTCGTCCGGCTCTACTCCAAAGGGAACACGACGAATGACCTGACCCACTACGTCGAAGTGGAGATCTACGGCCTGCCGAAATGACGCGCGGGTGCGTCGGCGCCCTCGTGGCGATCGCATTGGCCGCCGGCCTGGCTCTGCGCCTGGCCCGGCTCGACGTGCGCCCGATGCACCATGACGAGGCGAACCAGGCGGTCAAGTTCGGCGCGCTGCTCGAACGCGGCGAGTACCGCTACGACGCCCACGACCATCACGGCCCGACGCTCTACTACCTGTCGCTGCCGGCCGCGTGGCTGCGCGGCCAGGGCACGCTCGCGTCCCTCGACGAACGCACCCTCCGCGGCGTGACGGCGGTGTTCGGCGCGGCGACGATCCTGCTGCTGCCGCTGCTGTCGGCCGGCGTCGGCCGGACGGCGGTAGCGGCGGGCGCGATCCTGATGGCGCTCTCGCCCGCGATGATCTTCTACTCCAGGATGTTCATCCAGGAGTCGCTGTTCGCCTGCTTCACGCTGGCGTTCGTGATCGCCGTCGGGCGCGTGGCGACGGGCGGCGGACTCGCGTGGTCCACGCTGGCGGGCGTCGCCGCAGGCCTGGCGGTCGCGACCAAGGAAACGTCGGTCATCGTGCTGCCCGCCGCGCTGGTGGCCGGCGCGATCTCGTGGTGGTCGCTGGGACCAGGACGGCCCAGGAATCCGTTGGCCGACGGGCGATTGGGGGGGGCGGCCCTCGTGAGCCTGGCGGCGGCAGCGGCGGTCGCGGCGCTGTTCTATTCGTCCTTTCTCGCCGCGCCGGGAGGCGTCCTCGAGCCGTTTCGCGCGGCCGGCACGTACCTCGACCGCGGCATCGACCCGGCCAGCCACGCGCACCCGTGGCACTACTACCTCGGCCTGCTCACGTACTCGTCGTCCGGGGGCCTGAGGTGGAGCGAGGGGCTGGTGCTCGTGCTGGCGATCGTCGGCGCGATGACGGCGTGGAGCCGGCCCGATCGCTCGCGTCCCCAACTCACGTTCTGGGCGCGCTATCTCACCTGCAACGTCGTCGTCGCCGCGGCGATCTTCTCGGCCATCCGGTACAAGACCCCCTGGAACCTGCTGCCGTTCTACGTCGGGGTGATCGTGCTCGCCGGGATCGGGTTCTCGACGCTCGTCCAGGCGACCGCGTCCCGCGCAGTGCGCGGCGCGCTGGCGGCAGGGCTCGTGATAGCGTCTGGCCAGCTGGGATGGCAAGCGTGGCGCGCGGCGGTGACCTACGCGTCGGACCCGCGCAATCCCTATGTCTACGCGCAAACCGTCCCCGACGCCGTCCGCATGGCGACGCGCATCCGCGAGCTGGCCGCCGTGCACCCCGACGGGGCGCGCATGCAGGTGTCGGTCATCGCGCCGCCGTACGAGCAGTGGCCGCTTCCCTGGTCCCTCCGGGCGATGCCGTACGTCGGCTACTGGACCGCGCCGGGCGACGCGCTGGCCCTGCAGGCGCCGGTCGTCGTCGCCTCGATGGAACACACGGCCGCGCTCGACGCATCGCTCGGCGATCGCTACGTCTCGGAGTTCTACGGCCTCAGGCCGGAAGTGTTGCTGGCGCTCTACGTCGAGCGTGGGTTGTGGGAGCGCTTCCTGGCCCGGGCGGCGCTCGGCGGGTCGGCGCCCGGGTGCGGGGACGCCGGGCTGCCAACATCTCGGCATTGCGGACGAACGCCGGATGTGGCACTGTGGCGCACGGCGAGCGTGCGATGACACCTCCCGAACTGGCCCTGGTCGTGCCCTGCTACAACGAGGCGGCCCGCCTCGACCCCAAGGAGTTCCTGCGTTTCGCAGCGACGCACCCGACCGTACGGCTGCTGCTGATCGACGATGGCAGTGTCGACGCCACGCCGGAGATCCTCGCGCGCATGTGCGCGGCCGCACCGGCGTCGGTGGAGGCGCTCCACAAGTCGCCGCGGAGCGGGAAGGCCGAGGCGGTGCGCACCGGCATCCTCGCGGGCATCGAGCAGCGTGCGGGGCTCGTCGGGTTCCTGGACGCGGACCTGTCGACGCCGCTGCGCGCGATCGACGACTTCCTCGCCGTGTTCCGCGGGCGTCCGGCGGTCGAGTTCGCCCTCGGCTCGCGCGTGATGCTCCTCGGGCGCGATGTCACGCGCAAGATGACGCGGCACTACCTCGGGCGCTTGTTCGCCACGGCCGTGTCGCACGCGCTCGACCTGCCGGTGTACGACACGCAGTGCGGAGCGAAGGTCCTGCGCGTCAACGGGGCGACGGCGACGCTGTTCGCCGAGCCGTTCCGCAGCCCGTGGATCTTCGACGTCGAACTGATCGCCCGCTACCTGCGGCTGCCGGTCGCTCCCGGCGAGCCCCCCCGTCGCGATCGCCTCTACGAACTCGTCGTGCCCGCGTGGCACGACATCTCCGGGTCCAAGCTACGCTGGTACGACTTCGCCCGCGCGGCGGTCGACCTCGCGCACATCTGGCGCGAGCGCGTCGGTCAGCGACGCGGCCAAGATCGAGCCTTCGCCGGCCGCAGTTGCCGATACATTGCCGACGGCCTTCATGATGTGCGACATCCCCGCGATCGGCGCGTGGTGCCGCACCCCCGGGGCGTGGAGGCGTGGGTACTCGATGCCCACGTCACGCACGTCCCGGCAACCATCCAGCCGCCCCGCAAGGTCGGACTGGCGCAGGAGAGCACACGATGACAAATGAGAAGCAGCCCCCCACCCCGGTGTCCCGCCGCACGTTCATGGGCACCGCCGCCACCGCTGTCGGGATCACGATCGTGCCGCGCCACGTGCTCGGCGGCACGGGGTTCCAGGCACCCAGCGACACCGTGAACGTCGCCGTCGTCGGCTACTTGCACGGCATGGGCACGTCGAACCTGCTCAATATGGCGAAAACCGACAACATCGTCGCGCTGTGCGACTGTGACGAGAGCGAGGCCGCCAAGGCCGCACTGGCGAAGCGGGGGACGCTCGAGAAGCTCCCGAAGGCGGCGGCGCGGTACAAGGACTTCCGCGTGATGCTGGAGAAGCAGAAGGACATCGACGCGGTGCTCGTCGCCACCCCCGATCACACGCATGCCGTGGTCGCGATGGCGGCGATGCAGCTCGGCAAGCACGTCTACGTCCAGAAGCCGCTGACGCGCACCGTCAGCGAGGCCCGGGCCCTGACCGAGGCCGCACGCAAGTACAAGGTCGTGACGCAGATGGGCAACCAGGGGCACTCGGAGGAGGGCCTGCGCCTGATGGAGGAATGGCTCAACGCCGGCGCGATCGGCTCCGTGCGCGAGGTTCACTGCTGGACCAATCGGCCGATCTGGCCGCAGGGCATGCCGCGGCCGACCGAGACGCCCGCGGTGCCCGCCGGCCTGGACTGGGATCTGTGGATCGGTCCCGCGCCGATGCGCCCCTTCAACACCACCTATCACCCGTTCGGCTGGCGCGCGTGGCAGGACTTCGGGGCCGGCGCGATGGGGGACATGGGCTGCCACGTGATGGACGCCGCCTTCCAGATCCTGAAGCTCGGCGCGCCGTCGAGCGTGATCGCGTCGGAAGCCTACAACTTCCTGCCCCCGGCTCCTGGGGAGCGTGGTTTCGGCAGCCGCGTCGCCTACAACGACAGCTATCCGCCCTCGTCGGTCATCCACCTGTCGTTCCCGGCGCGCGGCAACATGCCGCCGGTGAAGCTGCACTGGTACGATGGCGGCCTGCTGCCCGAGCGGCCCGAGGACCTCGAAGCGGAGCGGACAATGCCGGAGTCGGGCACGATCTTCGTGGGCGACAAGGGCAAGATGTGGTGCGAGACCTACTCGGAGAGCCCGCGCCTCATTCCGGAGGCGGCGATGACCGCCTTCCAGCGCCCGCCGAAGACCCTGCCGCGCGTCCCGGAGGGGCGGGCCGGGCACGAGAAGAACTGGCTCGACGCGATTCGGCAGAAGGGCCAGGCGGTCTCGAACTTCGACTACGCCGGGCCGTTCACCGAGTCGGTGCTCCTCGGCAACGTGGCGCTGCGCTACCC
>CAYZBZ010000095.1:4681-13748 GCA_964476725.1 uncultured Vicinamibacterales bacterium | reverse complement strand
CTTCTTTCTTGTGTTTCCTGCCTCCTTCTTCCTGTATTCTCTGTTCACGACCGCGATGCGCGGTCGTTTCCGGTGACCCGGCACGGCGTCCGGGAAGGTGTCCTCCATGTCTTTGGTCGGCTCTCTCCACATCATTGAAAGTTCAGAGGCGTCCGCCCGCCTGCGCGAAGCACAGCGCTGGCTGGCGTCGCGAGCCGATCGCGGGGCGCTGATTGTGTCGGCGTCGCGCGGCGCGGCCGACGATCTGGCCCGGGCGGTCGCGCTGTCTCGCGGGGCAACGGCCGGCCTCCATCGGTTCAGCTTCGCGCAGCTGGCCGCGCGCCTCGCGGCGCCGGTCCTGGCGGCTCGAGGGATCGCACCGGCCACGCTCATCGGGTCAGAGGCGGTTGCCGCACGCGCCATCTTCGACGCCCGGCAGGATAAAGACCTCACTTACTTCGGCGCCGTCGCCGGCACACCCGGATTCCCGCGCGCGCTCGCGCGCACGCTCCACGATCTGGCGATGGCAGGCGTCGAGCCGCCCGCCCTGCGGGAGCTGCCGCTCGGCGGGCCAGACCTTGCGCGCCTCCTGCAGGGTTTCGAAGAACAGTTCGCCGCGGCGTCAGCGACCGGCCGCGCGGCCCTCTTCACCGCCGCCTGTGAGGGTGTGGGGGCGGTCTCCCGGCTGCCGCTGCTCCTGCTCGACGTGCCGATGGAATCGGCCGTCGAGTTCGAGCTCGCGCGGCAACTGATCGCGTCGGCACCGGAGACATTGATCACGGTTCCCTTCGGCGACCTCGCGACCCTCGGTTATCTCGCGGCGCTCGGCACGCCGGTCGAAACCCTGCAGCCTTCGGGCGATTCGGATCTGGCGGCACTGCGACGGTCGCTCTTCTCCGCACGGCAGCCGCCCGAACGCCAGGCGCGCGGAGACGTGCGGCTGTTTTCGGCGCCCGGCGAAGGGCGCGAGTGCGTGGAGATCGCTCGCCGGATTCTCGATGAGGTCCGTGGAGGCGTCCGTTTCGACGAGATCGCGGTGTTTCTGCGTTCGCCGAACGAATACCTCGGCCTGGTTGAGAACGCGTTCGAGCGGGCGGGCATCAACGCCTGGTTCGATCGCGGCGCGAGGCGGCCACATCCGTCGGGCCGCGCCTTCCTCGCGATCCTGAGCTGCGCGGTCGAGCGCCTGTCGGCCATCCGCTTCGCCGAGTATCTCTCGCTGGCACAGGTGCCCGACGCCGGCGCGGCCCGGACCTCGGAGGTCCTCCCGCCCGCCGACGATCTGATCGCCGGATTCGCGGGCGTGGACACTGCGCCCGACGCTCCGGACGCCGCGGGCCCGCCACAACGGTCCACGGACGGCGAATCACCTGTCGTCGAAGGGGGCCTCCGCGCGCCGTGGAAGTGGGAACAGTTAATCGTAGAGGCGTCCGTGGTCGGGGGCGATCCCGAACGCTGGCGGCGACGGCTGCGCGGGCTGCGCGAGGGGTACGACGCGCACATCAAGGAGGAACGCCTGCGCGAGGACCCGGAGTCGCCGAAGCTGGCCAGCCTCGAGCGCGATCGGCAGAACCTCGCACACCTCTCGCATTTCGCTATCCCGATCGTCGAAACGCTCGCGTCCTGGCCGCCGCACGCGACGTGGGGCGAGTGGCTCGAGCGGTTCGGCGAGCTGGCGCCGCGGGTGCTCCGCAGGCCCGCGCGCGTGCTGCGCGTGCTTGGGGAGCTCCGCGCCATGAGCGCAATCGGACCGGTCGCGCTCGAAGAAGCGCGGGACGTACTGGCCGAGCGCCTTCGCACGTTCGACGAGCACCCGCCCGCCGACCGCTACGGCCGCGTGTTCGTCGGCAGCCCCCACCAGGCGCGGGGTCGCGCCTTCAAGGTCGTGTTCGTGCCGGGATTGGCTGAACGGCTTTTCCCGCAGAAGTTGCGTGAGGACCCGCTGCTCCTCGACCACGAGATGCGCGAGGCGCTCGACGCGCGCCTCGCCGTCCAGGAGGATCGAGCGAAGACGGAACGGCTCCTGCTCCGCCTCGCCGTCGGCGCCGCGACCGACCGTCTCTGGCTGTCCTATCCTCGCCTCGACGTCGGCGGCGCCCGCCCACGCGTGCCGTCGTTCTACGTGCTCGACGTCATGCGCGCCATCGTCGGGAAGATCCCGCACCATGAGGGACTGCAGCGGGAAGCGGCGGCGGCCGGTGGCGCGAAGCTCGACTGGCCGGCGCCTGCCCGGCCCGCGGAGGCGATCGACGAGATGGAACACGATCTCGCGACGCTCCGGCTGCTCATCGACACACCAGACCGGACGAGCGTTCGGGGGCAGGCGCACTACCTCCTCGGCCTCAACCCCGCGCTCCGCCGGTCGGTTACGAGGCGGTGGGTGCGCGCGAGGTCGCGGTGGCTGCCCCAGGATGGACTCGTGCGCGTCACACCGGCCATCAAGCCAATGCTCGACACGCAGCGCCTCGGGGCGCGTCCGTACTCGGTCTCGGCGCTCCAGAAGTTCACGACCTGTCCGTTCCAGTTCGTGCTGTCGGCCATCTATCGTTTCGCACCGAACGACCCGCCGGAGCCGCTTCAGCGCCTCGATCCGCTCACGCGCGGCTCGCTCTTTCACGAAGTGCAGGCCGGCGTGTTACGGGCGCTGCGCGCAGACAAGCGACTGCCGCTGACGCCCGACGGTGTTCCGCAGGCGCTGCAGGCCCTCGCCGCGGCTCTCGAGACCACCGCGTCGGCTTACAAGGAAAGGCTCGCGCCCGCCATCGAACGGGTCTGGCGCGACGAGATTGCGGCCATTGGGCGGGACCTGCGCGTGTGGATCCGCAAACTGCCGGAGGCAGCGCCGTGGACGCCTGAGTACTTCGAGTACAGCTTCGGGCTGGAAGACGAGGGACGCGACGAACGCAGCCAGCGCGAGCCGGTGAGGATCGACGACCGGTTCATCCTGCGCGGGTCGGTGGACGTCATCGAGACGAAGCACGGATCGTCGGACCTGCGCATCACCGACCACAAGACGGGCCGGAACCGCACGAATCCGAGGACGGTCATCGGCGGCGGCGGCACGCTTCAGCCGGTTATCTACGGACTCGCGATCGAGAAGGTCCTGGGCCGTCCGGTGCGAGAAGGACGGCTGTTCTACGCGACGACAGCGGGAGGGTTTGCCGAGCATCCCGTCCCGCTGTCCGCCGCGAACCGCCGGGCCGGACTCGAGGCGCTCGAGATCATCGACCGGGCCATCGAACTGGGCTTTCTGCCCGCCGCGCCGGCCGAACGGGCCTGCACGTGGTGCGACTTTCGCTCGATCTGCGGACCGGACGAGCCTCGACACGTCGCGCGCAAGGCCGCGGATCTGCTCGGCGATCTCACGGCGCTGCGAGGCATGCCGTGACCGATGAATATCCCGCGCTGACCGATTCCGGGGCGCGCGAGCTCATCGCCACGGCCCTCGACACGACGCTTATCGTCGAAGCCGCGGCCGGCACCGGAAAGACGACGGCGCTCGTCGGTCGGATTGTTCGCATCATTGCCGAGGGCAAGGCGAAGGTCGACGAGATTGTCGCCGTCACCTTCACGGAGAAAGCCGCAGGCGAGCTCAAGCTCCGGCTGCGGGAACGGCTGGACAACGCGCGCGTCGCTGCCGAACAGGACGCCGACGATCGGGGTCGTCTTGACCAGGCGCTGACGCAGCTCGAAGAAGCACACGTCGGCACGATTCACGCGTTCTGCGCCGATCTGCTGCGCGAGCGTCCTGTCGAAGCGGGCGTCGATCCGCTCTTCGAGGTGTTGACCGAGCCCGCCTCGGCGAGGTTGTTCGACGAGGCGTTCGGGCGCTGGCTGCAGGAGGTGCTTGCGGACCCGCCCGGCGGCGTGCGCCGCGCTCTGCGCCGGTCGGCATTCGGCGGAGAGGACGGCCCAGTGGACCGCCTGCGGAAGGCTGCGTGGGATCTCGCGCAGTGGCGGGACTTCACCGCACCCTGGACGCGAAATCCCTTCGGTCGCGAGGCCGAGATCGACTCGCTCGTGTCGCTGCTCCACGAAGCCGCTGAGCTCACGCGCAACCCGACGTCCAAGAACGACCCTCTATTCACGGGGACCGACCCTGTTCGCAGGCTGAGCGACGAGATCGGGCTGCAGCAGACGTTTGGTGACGCGGGCGCGTCCGACTACGACGGGTGGGAAGCCGGTCTCGTGGATCTCTCGCGCGACCGCACGCTGGCCTACGTCAAGCAGGGTCGTGGCGCATCGTACCGCGACCGCGTGCCGCGCGACCGTGTCTCGGCCGCGCTGACCGAGCTGCGCGCGAGGCTCGATCAGTTCCGCATGGCGGCAGACGCGGACCTCGCCGCGCTCCTCCAGCAGGAGCTCGGTGGCGCTCTCCAGCGGTACGAGGAAATGAAGGCGAAGGGGGGCGCGCTCGATTTTCTCGACCTGCTCCTCGTCGCGCGCAACCTCGTGCGGGACAACCGCCACGTCCGCGAGAGTTTTCAGCGCCGCTTCAAGCGGATCTTCGTCGACGAGTTCCAGGACACCGATCCACTGCAGGCGGAGATTCTCCTGCTCCTCGCTGCCGACGACTCGAGCGAGACCGACTGGCGCAAGGCCAGGCCGCTGCCGGGACGTCTGTTCCTGGTCGGCGATCCGAAGCAGTCGATCTACCGGTTCCGGCGCGCCGACGTGGCCATCTATCGCGAGGTGTGCCGGCGCGTTCAGGACTGGGGTGCGACGCTCCTCCACCTGACGACGAGCTTTCGGAGCGTTCCCGAGATTCAGTCGTTCGTGAACGCCGCGTTTGCTCCCGTGATGACAGGTGACGAGCTGACGCTTCAGGCCGAATACGTCCCGCTCGCTCGCCATCGTCACGCGCTCGCCGGGCAGCCGTCGATCGTCGTGCTGCCGGTACCTGAACCGTACGCGCGCCGCTACGTCACCGGCCGCGCCATTGAACAGTCGCTGCCGGGCGCCGTGGGGGCTTTGGTCGACTGGATCGTCAATCAGAGCAAGTGGAAGGTCACCGAACGGAGTGGCAACGCGCCGGTCGACGTCTCGGCCAAGCACATCTGCCTGCTATTTCGCCGCTTCGTGAGCTGGGAGGCCGACGTCACGCGTCCCTACGTCGAAGCGCTCGAGGCGCGCGGGATCGCTCATGTGCTCGTCGGTGGGAAAGCGTTTCACGAGCGCGAGGAGGTCGAAGCTCTTCGCGCCGCCCTGACGGCCATCGAGTGGCCTGACGACGAGCTGTCGGTCTTTGCGACGCTCCGCGGCCCGTTCTTCGCGATCGGCGATGAAGAACTGCTCGAGTGGGCTCATCATTTCGGCCGCCGCACCGGCGACCGGTTTACTCGCGGGATCTTCCATCCGTTTCGCGTGCCATCGGTGTTCGAGGAGAACACGCCCGAAGAGATTGCGCACCTTCGGCCGATCGCCGAAGCGCTGTGGCTGCTGCGACGCCTGCACAAGCACCGCAACTACGTGCAAGAAGACGACGCCGCGCACGCAGATGGGTTCTCGCAACGGACCTCGGGTGGAGTCTCCGGAACGCTTCAAGAGCTCCTCGCCGCCACGCGGGCGCATGTGGGGTTCGCGCTGAGAATCGGCGGCGAGCAGGCGCTCGCCAACGTCCTCCACATCGCCGAGCTGGCGCGGCAATTCGAGATGGGCGGCGGCGTCTCCTTCCGCGGCTTCGTCGAGGAGCTGCGAGTGGCCGCAGAGACGGCCCAGGCTTCTGAGGCCCCCATCCTCGAAGAGGACAGCGACGGCGTGCGCATGATGACGGTGCACAAGGCCAAGGGACTCGAGTTCCCCGTTGTCATTCTGGCGGACCTGACGTGCAAGCTCTCGCGCCCGGACGCGGGCCGGTGGATCGATCCGAGCGGCCGCCTGTGCGCGCTGAAGCTCGGCGGCTGGGCGCCGACCGATCTTCTGTTGCACGGCTACGAGGAGGCGGCGCGCGACAAAGCGGAAGGAGAACGCCTCGCCTACGTCGCCGCCACGCGCGCGCGTGACGTGCTCGTGGTTCCGGCCGTCGGAGACGAGATGTACGAGGGTGGCTGGCTCGATCCGCTGCTGCCGGCGGTGTATCCATCATTGATTGCCAGGCAGACGCGCGCACAGGGCCCGGGCTGTCCGGCGTTTCCGTCCAAGGACTCTGTGCTCACGCGACCCGACGGCGATCCTGCCCGACCGCACACCGTTGCGCCAGGGAATCACGCGTTTCGGATCCCTGATCCCGGATCCCGGAACGCGGCCAACTACTCCGTGGTCTGGTGGGATCCACGCGTGCTGTCGCTCGACGCGGATTCGGGATACGGCCTGCGCAGGGACGATCTCATCGCGAAGGATGGCGATCCCGCTAAGGTGGCGGCACGGCTCGCGGAGTACCAGCAGTGGCGCACCGATCGCGACGAGGCGGTCGCTCGGGCACGCGTGCCCTCGCTGAGGTTCCGCACCGCGACGTCGGTCGCGCTCGACCGCACGTTCGACCGCGCATTCGACAATGTGTCGAGGGCGCCGGAGATCGAGGTGATCGATTTCTCGCGGTCGGCCGAACGGCCGTTCGGGCCACGGTTCGGGACGCTCGTGCACGCGACGCTGGCGACGGTGCCGCTCGATGCGAGCGAACGTGTGATCGCGGCAGTCGCCCAGGCTCAGGGCCGGATTCTACCGATCGCAGGCAGGGAACCCTACGCGGAAGAGGAAGTGTACGCGGCCGTGGAGGTCATCTCGTCGTTGCTTCGGGATCCGCTCTTCGACCGCGTGCGGCAGGCCGAGCGCGCCGGCCGGTGCGACCGCGAGTTGCCGATTGTCTGGAAGGCTCCCGACGGCACACTCATCGAGGGAACGATCGACCTGGCATTTGAAGATGTCACGGGGTTGACCGTCGTCGACTTCAAGACCGATCGTGAGCTCTCAACCGATCTCGATCGCTACAGACGCCAGCTGACGGTGTATTGCCAGGCCCTCGGCACGCTTCGCAACACGACCGCCAGGGGCATCCTCGCGAGAGTGTGATCGATCACCGACTTCAATAATCGGGGTCACTCTTCTCCGCCCCGCGCCGGTCCGCGCCCCGCCTTCACCTCGGCGCGCTTTTTCTTCGATGTCAGCCGCTTCTCCTTCGCCGCCTTGCCCGGCTTCGTCGGGCGGCGCTTCTTCGGCCGGCGGGACGCCTGCTCGATGAACGCAATCAGCCGCTCGCGCGCCGCCTCGCGGTTCTGCGCCTGCGTCCGATGCTCCCGCGCATCGATCACCATGACCCCTTCGATCGTCATCCGGCTGCCGGCGATCGTCATGAGCCGCGTCTTGATCTCGTTCGGCAGAGAGGACGCATGCACATCGAACCGCAGCTGCACCGCGGTCGAGACCTTGTTGACGTTCTGTCCGCCCGGACCCGACGCGCGGACGAATCGCTCCACGACTTCGCGGTCGTCGATCGACAGGACATCGGTGATCCGAATCGTCATCTGGTCAAGCGTTGGCGGCGCGCCGTTTCGTGCGCGCGAGTATAGATCTTATTGCTTCTTCTCCAGTTGCTTCATCCGCCACTCGTGGTTCTGGAGCCGCGAGTCCAGCCGCGCACGGGTGGTGCAATGACCCGCATCGCGCTTCCAGTAATTGGCGATGCGGTCCAGCGCGATCTCGAGCGTTCCCTCCAGCGCCCGGATCGCCCCCATCAACTCCGCCTTCATCTCGTCGCAGCGCCCATCGACCCTCTCGAACCGATGGTCGACTTCTTCGAGCCGGTCGTTGACACGCTCGAAGCCGGCCTTCATCTCCGATTTCAACTCGTCGTCCATTATCGCCATTCCCGATCTGACCGTCACCTGGCTTCTCCAGGGTTCCGCAAGGTTCCACAGGGTTGGGCCGGACATTCGATCCGTCCGCTGCGAATGGCGTGCCGCGGCAAAACGTGGACAAAAGCGCCCGGCGAGGCGTGAACCGCGGCATAATGCGCAACGCGCGCCGGCCGGCCTGCGCGCATTTTTGGACTCTTCCGACCGCGAGCCGTTTTATGACTGCTGCCCTCCGTGCTTCCGTCATCGCCGCGCTTCTGCTTGGCGTCGTCATGACCTTTGGCGACTTCGTCTGGGCCACGTGGCACGTCAGGCACCGCGTCGCGTACGGCATCGCCCACGGCGCGGCCATGTGTCTGTGCATCGGGGCGGTGATTGGCTGGCGTGAGCGACGGCCTGCCGCGGGGGCGCTGGCAGGTCCGGTGATTGGCGTGGCCGCCGCTGGGGCGTTCTACCTGCTCGCCCCGCTATTCCGGATGGGCGCGATGCTGCCGGCGTGGATGCTCTTCTGGATCCTCTTCGCGCTGCTGCAGCAACGGCTCACGTCCGGAGAGCCGGCCGCGCGCGCGCTCGGCCGAGGCGTCGCCGCGGCTGTACTGTCGGGCGGGATGTTCTACGTGATATCGGGCATCTGGACCCGTCCATCTCCGGGGGGCCCGGACTACCTGGTTCATTTCGTCTCGTGGTCCGCCGCCTTCCTGCCGGGGTTCCTCGCGTTGTTCTTCCCCGTGCGCCGGTCCTGGCCCGGGTGAGGCAGAGTGGATTGTGCACCACAGAGTCAACGGAGCTGACAGAGTCGTTTCGGCTTTTGCATTTCAAGAGAAGCCGTCTCCGTTTTCTCCGTTTTCCCTGTGGCGTCCGCCTTCAGGCGGAAGCTCCGGCAACGGCTCACTTCTTCGCGTTCCGCGGGTCGTCCTTTGGATTCACGTAGGTGACGCCGAACGGGCCGAGGCCGTAGATCTGGATCACCGTGTCATCCTTGGCCATGGCGTAGTGGCGCATCTCGCGCGGCATTTTCGCGTAGCCGCCCGGCGGCAGCGTCTGCATCGAGGCTTCGTCCATCTTGTCGCCCATGCCGAGCATCAGCGCGCCGGAGATCACGACGACGTTCTCGTCGGCGGGATGCCAATGGGGTGGTACGCGGTAGCCGGCCGGGAACTTCGCGCGCAGCGCGAACGGCGCGCCGGCTACGGCAGGATCGCCGTCGAGCACCGCCATTTGCGCGCCTGCCGGCAGCGAGTCGGGACCCGGTCCCCATTTCATCTGGTCCGGCGTCGTCAGGACGTGTTGCGAGGCGG
>CAYZBZ010000095.1:0-4581 GCA_964476725.1 uncultured Vicinamibacterales bacterium | reverse complement strand
TCCCGCCTGCTCCTGCTCCGTGCCGGAGAACGGTCCACACGGAAAATACTGCAGCGAGCATTGCCAGAAGGCAAAGGGATGACCGAGCTGCGATGCGGATGCCATCATCCGGAATGCCGCTGACGCCGCTCGCTCCGACCGGGCGCTGGCTGGCTCGCCGGCTCTACTGTTCCAGGCGAGCCAGCTTGAAGAGGACTGTCGCGAGCGCGGAGTAGTCGTCGTCGCCGCGACCGTCGGCGACGAGCGCTTCGACGAGTTTCCGCACTTCCGTCGAGACAGGCGCGGGCGTGTCGAGCTCGGCGAGCGTGTCGCGCGCGATCCGCATGTCTTTCGCGAACAGGCTCGCGCGGAACCCGGGCGTGTAGTTCGACTGGAGGATCCGCTCGCCGTGGACCTCGAGCACGCGGCTCGCGGCGAACCCGCCGAGCAGCGCCTGCCGCACGAGCGCTGGATCGACTCCCGCCTTGCGCGCCAGCGCAAACGCCTCGCTGACGGACGCCAGCGCCCCTCCGATCACCATCTGATTGCACACCTTGCAGAGCTGTCCCGCGCCGGACTCGCCGATGCGCACGACGCGCTCGGGATTTCCCATCGCGTCCAGGATCGGCTTCACCGCCGCGAACGCCTCGGCAGGTCCGCCGACCATGATCGACAGCGACGCGTTGATCGCGCCGATCTCGCCGCCGCTCACCGGCGCATCCAGCATCGTGGCGCCGAGCGCGCTTGCTCGCGTCGCGAGCTTGCGGGCCGAGGCCGGCGCGATGCTGCTCGTGTCGATCAGGATCGTGCCGCGCTGCATCGCGCTGAACACCCCCTCGTGTCCCTCGAGCACCTTCTCGACGTCGGGTGAGTCGGGCAGCATCGTGACGATGCGCGTCGCGCGCCGAGCGACGTCCGCGGGAGACCCTGCCCGCGCCGCGCCCGCGCTCACCAGGTCGTCGACCGGGCCCGGGCTGCGGCTGTGAACCACGAGCGGGAATCCCCGCTTCAGAAGGTTTTTCGCCATCGGCCGTCCCATGAGGCCGAGGCCGATGAATCCGATCGTCTTTGACATATGCGTCCGCCCTCCAGATGCACAGTTTGGCGCCATGTCCAACCGTGCAAAAACGTCATCCTATGTCAGACGTGCGGCCGGAGGTGGGCGCCAAATGCGTGCGCAAGCCATCCTACGACGAAATCGTTGAGCTTTTTCGAGCCGGGGGAGCCCGCGCCGCGGGAACGATTCGTGAATGACGGCAGGCACCACACGGCATTTCAGGATTCACAGCATCTTTTATGAGCTTTTTGTCTGCGTTCGCTACCGACGTGGCGATCGATCTCGGTACGGCCAACACCTGTGTCTTCGCGCGCGGGCGCGGCATCGTCCTCAACGAGCCGTCCATCGTCGCGTTCAACGTCGCCAGTGGGGAGATTGAAGCCGTGGGCCTCGAGGCCTACGAGATGCTCGGGCGGACGCCGCCGAACATCAAGCCGGTCCGGCCGATGCGGGACGGCGTCATCGCCGACTTCGACGCCGCCGAAAAAATGCTGATGCACTTTGTGCGGAAGGCGCACGGCCGGCGCCCGTTCCTCAGGCCGCGCCTCGTCATCGGCGTGCCGCCGGAGATCACACAGGTCGAGCGCCGCGCGGTCAAGGACAGCGGCTTCCGCGTGAAGGCGAGCGAGGTGTTCCTCGTGGACGAGCCGATGGCCGCCGCGATCGGTTCGGGCCTGCCGATCAGCGAGCCGGCGGGGAACATGATCATCGACATCGGCGGCGGCACCACCGACATCGCGGTCATCTCGCTGGCCGGCACGGTGTACGGCCGCTCGCTGCGGGTGGCGGGCGACACGATGGACGAGGCGATCGTCCAGTACATGCGGAAGGCGCGCAACCTGCACGTCGGTGAGCGCACCGCACAACAGATCAAGTACGAGGTGGGCTCGGCCGCGCCGCTCGAGAAGCCGATGAAGATGGAAGTGAAGGGACGCCACGTGCAGGAGGGAGTGCCGCGGACCATCACCGTCACCGATACCGAGATTCGGGAAGCGCTGGCCGAACCGCTTCGCCAGATCGTCCAGGCCGTGCGCGATTCGCTCGAGTGCATTCCGCCCGAGCTGTGCGCCGACATCTACGATCGAGGCGTCGTCCTCACCGGCGGCGGCGCGCTGCTGCGCAACCTGGACAAGAGGCTGCGCGACGAAACCGGCCTGCCGGTGCTCGTGGCCGAGAACCCGCTGACCTCTGTCGTGCTCGGCGCCGGCATGATCCTCTCGGACCTCGCGCTGCTGCGCAAGGTGTCGTGGTAACGAACCCTGAACCCTGGGTGAGCGCGCTGCCGGTCATCCCTCCAATCCCAGGCGAAAGCCGTGCTGAAGGTGTCGCCCTGCCGGCGCCACGGGTCGTGCACCCGCACTCCTCGCACACGCCGGGTCCGTCACGGGCCATTCAGAATTGTGATCGATGACGGTGATTGCTTGTGAATTCGGGCCAAATCTTCGTGGTTTGCAGGGTGATGACCACGGGCACGCGTGTTGCAGAAGTCGGATGTGTTCCCCAGACAGGTGTGTCAAATGACCCGCACGGTTGGTTTTGCCCTTGGAATGGTTCTCATCGTTCTGTTTTTCGCGGCCCTCGGCATCGAGAGCACGCGCGCGTCGGAGTCGCGCGAGGTTCCGGCGTCGACTCGCTCCGCCAGCCGGTAAGTGGCGGAGCGAGCCTGTCGCAATAGAGGCTCGAGCGTGACTGCTGGGCATGCCTCAGGCGTAGTGCCTGAGGACGTGCGTCCTTGATGAAGGTTCCTTCCCGGAATTCCTTGAACTCTCCGCAGACCGCGCGCTCAGAAGCCTGGCGCATGGCCGGGCATCTTCGGTACCGCGTACACTTCGTAGTCGTAGCCGACGTTGCCGCCGAACGACTGCTCGGCGTGAAAGCGCCGCACGAAGCCGAGCCGCCGGAGCGTCGGCTTTCCAAAGTAAGGCTCGGGAACGACCACCCAGTCGGATCCCGCTAGCTGCTCGATCCCGCCGTCGAGTACGGTATCGAGTTGCACGCGCCGGATGACGAGCTTCGATCCGCTGAGATCGAGCCAGCCGTGGCCCAGAAGCACGACGCTGCCCGGCGATGCGTGCTCTGCAATCCATGCTTCGACCAGCGTGTGTGTGGGACGCGTGACGCGGCGGCTGAACGACACCGCGCCGCTCCATACCGGTTGCGCCAGCACGGCAAACACGAACAGGGGGATCGCCACACGTGCGGCGATGGACACGCGCCGCCGACGGCCGGCGACCCTCGCGCGTACGAACGTCAACGCGGCGCTCAGCGCCGACGCGCCCGCAACGGCCACGAACGGCAGCAGGGGATAGACCCAGCGGGGGAACTGCGATGGCCGCTTCGTCATGAACCAGAGGTAGAGCAACGGGAAGCTCAAGAAAATCCACAGCGGGATCTTCCGGGTGCACAGCCCGTACACAGCGAATGCGGCGGCCAGCAGCAGCATCGGCCAGCCCGGGCCGAACCTGTCGAGGATCATGACGTAAAACGCTGCAGGGTTGTCCGTCGCCGCCCAGTGGCCGCTGGCGGTGATCGCAACCTGGGCGGCCAGCTGACGAAGGAAGTTTGGAAAGTCCGCCCACACGAAATGGTTCGTGATGCCGACCGCGGCACAGAATCCAAGGACGGCGAATGCGGACCGCTCGAGCCGCTCCCGCCTGACGCCGGCGCACGCGGCTGCGATGAGGACCGGCACGATCGCGAACACGCTCGAGTACTTGATTCCTGTTGCAACACCCGCGAGGACGCCGGCGGCGATGAGCCACGATCGCTGCTTGTCCTCATGGAACACCAGCGCGGCGTACACGGCTGCCGCCACCACCAGCGCCATACCCGGATCGTTGCGCACGAGCGTCGTCGTCTCCACCGAGAGCGGAAGGATCGCCACGAGGACGGCGGCCAGCAGGCCGGCGCCGGCGCCCGACACACGCCTTCCGAGGAGCCCGGTAATCGCCACCGTGGCCGCGGCCACGAAGACGTTGGCCATCCGCGCGGCCAGCACGAACGCGTCGATCGGCCACTGGCTCGGCGGTACCGCGATACCGCCCGTCAGATCGCGAAGATAGTGAAGAAAAGAAGCCAGCGTGAACAGCCAGAACACGGCGCCTGGGTAGTGCTCGACGGTGAGGTGCTCCAGCTCGCCCGTGTCGAAGAAGTGCTTGACGCTTGCGGCAAGCCGGTTCTCGTCGATGTCGAGCGGCGCGTGCCCGAGATCGCTGCCCACCCCTGGCAGCCGGACGATAAGAGAAAGCACCACCGCGAGCCCCAGCGCGACGCCGAACGCATGAGTCATGAAGAAGCGGCGCCACCCGCCGGGACGCGGCGCCCGCATTGCGGCAGCGGCCAGGTGTACGGCGGCCAGCAGCACGGCAAGTGTGCCGGCGCTCGGAAGCCACGCGAGTCCGAAGCCCGCAAGCCGGACGATCAGCGCGACTGCCGCCAGGACCGGCAGGAGAGTGGTGAGAGTGGTCACCCGCATTCGATGATCGGCAATGTACGTCGACTCCACGACATACGGGCAAGGTATTTCGCCGGAGCGCCAGGATCGC
>CAYZBZ010000094.1:0-13808 GCA_964476725.1 uncultured Vicinamibacterales bacterium | reverse complement strand
CTCCTCGGCTTCCGGCAGCACGGCCACCGTGGCGGTCGACGTGTGGATGCGGCCGCTGGCCTCGGTCGCCGGCACGCGCTGCACGCGGTGCACGCCGCTCTCGTACTTCAGGCGGCTGTACACGTTGCGCCCCTCGATGAGCGCGACCACTTCCTTCGTGCCGCCGCTGCCGGACTCGCTCATATTCAGCACGTCGACGCGCCAGCCCTGCCGCTCCGCGTAGCGGGAATACATGCGGAAGAGGTCCGACGCGAAGAGCGCCGCCTCGTCGCCGCCGGTCCCCGCGCGGATTTCGAGCACGACGTTCTTGGCGTCGTTCGGATCCCTGGGCACGAGCAGCACCTTGATCGTGGCCAGCAGCTCGTCGCGGCGTCCCTCGAGCGACGTGAGCTCCTCCTGCGCCAGCTCGCGCATGTCGGGGTCCTTCATCAGATCGTCGGTCGCGGTGATCTGCGCAACGACGTCCTTGTATTCGTGGAAGTGCTCCACGAGCGGCTGGATCTCGGACAGCGCCTTCGAGTGCGTACGGAACTTCGTCGAGTCGGACTGCACCGCAGGATCGGCCATCTCGGCCATCAGGCGTTCGTATTGCGTTTCGACGGAGGCGAGTTTGTCGAACATTGTCAGTCGTCTTTGATGCTCGCGGCGCCGCAACGCGGCGCTTCCCTCCGGCGCCTCGCAGGGGCCGCAGGCGCTAGGGTGACAGTCGGATCCCGGATAAGAGTCTATCCGCCCGATACCGGCGGCAGGAAGGCGACCTCGTCGCCGTCCTTCAACACGGTCGTCAGCCGCGAGTATTCTTCGTTGACCGCGCACGACACCGCGGCTCGGTAGTCGCCGAGCGCGGGGAAATCCCGGGCGAGCGCGTCCCACGCGGTGCGCGCGGTCGCGCCGTCCGGCAGGTCGCGCGTGAGCTCGGCGGCGCCGGCAATCTCACGAAGCCGCGCGAAGAGCCGGATCGTTACGAGCATGCGCGCTCGAGCGCCGTCCGGCGGGCTGCCTCATCGCGGGGATCGGCCGTCGCGCCTTCAATCCAGACCTCCCCCCCGTCGAAGTGCTCGTGCTTCCAGATCGGCGCGATCTGCTTGATCCGCTCGATCGCGTATCTGCAGGCGCCGAAGGCGTCGGCCCGATGGGCGGAGGCGGCGGCAATCGCGACGCTGGCGTCGCCGATCGCGAGCCGGCCAATCCGGTGGTGGATGGCGAGCCGCACCGAAGGCCAGCGATCGCGGGCTTCCTCGTCGATCTGCGTGAAGGCCTTCATCGCGAGCGGCTCGTATGCTTCGTAGTCGAGCCAGCGCACGCGGCGCCCGGCGTGGTGATCGCGCACGAGCCCGATGAACGTGGCGACCGCACCGCAATCCGGGGCCGAAACAGCCGCGGCGACCGCGTTCACATCGAGCCGCTCCGCTGTCACGCGGAAGCGCTCGGCCGGGCCGGTCATCCGTTCAGTATACCGCGCGCCAGAAGTGGTTCAGCGGACCATGTCCCGCGCCGATGCCCGGAGCGTGCCGGATGGCGCCGTCGAGGTACTCCCGCGCGCCTTCAATCGCCTCCCGGTCCGTGCGCCCGCGCGCGAGGTTCGCGGCGATGGCGGACGACAGCGTGCAGCCGGTGCCGTGGGTATGGCGCGTGTCGATTCGCGGGCGGCGAACCTCGAAGATCCCAGCAGCCGTGCAGGCGACGTCGATGGACTCCGGTCCTTCGAGATGTCCGCCCTTGACCAGTACGACGCGCGGTCCCATCCGCAGGATCCGGCGTCCTGCCTCACGCATGTCCTCGATCGACCGCACCGGCATGTCCGCCAGAACGGCCGCCTCGGGGACGTTGGGCGTGACGATGTGCGCGCGCGGGAGCAACTCCGTCCGGATCGCGGCGACCGCGTCTTCCTCGAGCAGCCGGTCCCCACCCTTCGCGATCATCACCGGATCCACGACGACGTGCGGCAGGTCGAGCGCCTGTATCGCGGCGGCGACCGCCTCGACGATGGCCGCGGTGGCGAGCATCCCGATCTTCACCGCATCGGCGCCGATGTCCCCGGCGACCGCCTCGATCTGCGCGGTGACGAGATCGGCGGGCAGCGCCTGCCACGCGACGACGCCGCGCGTGTTCTGCGCGGTGACGGCGGTGATCGCACTCGTGCCGAACACGCCATGCGCGGCGAATGTCTTCAGGTCCGCCTGGATCCCCGCCCCGCCACCCGAATCGCTCCCCGCAATTGTGAGTGCTGTGTGCATACTGTCAATCCCTAATCCCCTAAAGTCCCTCATCCCTACTGCGCCCTCCACAGGCAGCCCCTGAAGGGCTGCGCTACGGGTTCATGCAGTCCTGAAGGGCTGCGCCACGGGCTCGTGCAGCCCCTGAAGGGCTCCGCTACGGATCCCCTGCGGCGCGGGTCCCTGTGGCTTCCGCCTTCAGGCGGAAGCATGTACAATCTGCACCCATGAACGTTCGATTCGATCGCGCCGCCCACGGGACGCTGCTCGCGACGATGACGTCGCGCGTCGAGATGGGTGCGGCGATCCGCGTCGCCTCGGTGGTGCTGCTGGCCGCCATGACGGCGGCCGCCGCGCAGGTCAGCATCCCGCTGCCGTTCACCCCGGTGCCGTTCACGCTGCAGCCGATGATCGTCCTGCTGGGCGGCGCCGCGCTCGGTTCGCGTCTCGGCATGTCGGCTCAAGTGCTGTACCTGCTGGCGGGCATCGCCGGTCTGCCGGTCTTCGCCGCCTCGCCGGTGCTGCCGCAGGGGGCGTTGCGTCTCCTCGGTCCGACGGGCGGATACCTCATGAGCTATCCGTTCGCCGCGTTTCTCACCGGTCTGCTCGCCGAGCGCGGCTTCGACCGGCGCTACGTCACGTCTGTGATCGCGATGGGCGCGGGGCTCGCTGTCGTCTTCACGTTCGGTGTCTCGTGGCTCGCGTTCTTCGCGCGCCCTGCCGCCGGTCTCGAGACCGCGTTGCGCGTCGGCCTCTATCCGTTCGTGCCCGCCGACATCTTCAAGATCCTCCTCGCCGCGGCGATCATGCCGGCGATGTGGCGGCTCACGGGGCGGCCGAGCCGTTGATGTGCTGATTGCTGTTTGCCCGATCCATCATCAACAGTCGAAAATCAGCCTAGCCGTGGTGAATACCTTCTCACCACAATTCACCGTACATACCCAAGGCTCCTCAATCGATCGATCATTTCCTGATCGAGCGGCTGCCCGCTGCGAGCCGCGCTCTTCACTGACGGCCGTCCGTAGCTCGCGACGTGCCGAACGGGATAGCGCTGCGCAAACTCAGGATTGAACAAGGCGGTCAACGCTGAGCCGGCCAGCTCCCGGCTGATCGGCACGCCGAGCGCCTGGAGCACGGTGGGCGCCACGTCGGGTGCGCGGCCGGTCGCAGCCGCGCCGAGCGCCGCTAGCCGACCCGAGATCCCCATCAGCCCTTCAGCCGCTGCCGCGACCCGGCCCGGTTGCGTCACCAGGATCACGACTTCGCCGGGGGCCGGCCGCAGCGTCTCCGCCAACAGCCGATCGAGAAAAACGTAGTAGTCGCGAATTGCCTCTACTCGCGCGGCGGCGGCCGAGGCAGCCATCCCGGCCTCCGACGATCCGAGGAGCGCATGCTGTGCGATGTCGAGCCCCGGCAGGTACACCGCGGCCAGGTCGGGTGCGGGCGTCGAGACCTCGCGCGTCAGCGCGAGCTGGATTGCGTCGAGCTCGGCGGAGCGCTGGAGAACCGCGCGCACGTCCGGATCCGCGGACACGGGGGATGTCCAGGCAGCGCCGGCGTGCCCGGTCGCGTCCTGCCGGATCGCGGGCCATCGTGCCCGCAGGCGCTCGTACAAGGCGGCCGGCGCGATTTCCGCGTCGAGCGTGTCTCCCCGCTCGAGCCGCAGCGTGGCGCGATCGCTGAGGATGATGCTGCCGGCGGCCGCATCCGCGGGTGCCGGCCACGTCGCCCACCAGTTCACGACGGCGGTGCGCAGTCCCGCGTCCGACGCCACTTCCCAGATGGTCTTCTCACGCCTCTCGCTGCCGCTCGCGAGAGCTGGCCGCGTCAGCCGCAGCAGGTCGGTGACGGTGCCGATGGCGCCGCCAAGTCGCGACGGCTCGCCGGAGGAGACGGCGCCTTGCACACCCGCGACGCGGCGGGTCTCGAGGCCGTGCACGCCATGCGCTTCCGGCTGCTGTCCGGTGGCGATCGTGGTCCACGCGCGGGCCGGATCGCGGCTGGCGTCGTTCTGTACAGCGATGAGGCGCGCGCGTGTGGACGACAGCGCGGCAGCCAGGCCAGGGATGCGCCCACCATGTGCCAGCGCCTCGAACACGCCCGGATCGAATCCGTCGATGGCCACCAGCCGCACGCGCAGGCCGCTCGACACGACGGTCAGCGGCGGAGCCGGCTCAACGAGCGTGACCGCCGGCGACGTCACGATGAGCAGCGCCGCCGCGCCGGCGAACGCGAGCACGCCGGAGGCGACCGACATCTTCCACGACCACGAGGAGGGCAGCGGGGCCAGGCGACCAGGCTCTCCGCCAGTCGCTTCGCCGCTTCGTCCGGCGACGATGACGGCGAACGCGGTGACGGTGACCGCGTGGGCGAGGAGCAGGCTGATGACGACCGCGACGGCAAGTGCAAAGCCGGTCCAGATTGGCGCGGACCAGATGAATGTGGCGTTCGCGCCGACCCCGGCGTTTGCCGTCCGCCACCAGAGGGTGAGGTAGGCGAGGCACGCAACGGCGACGATCGCTCCGGCCGTGCGGGAAAGCGAGCGCGCGCTGCGCGCCATCCGCTCGCCGGCGAGCGACGCGACGGCCAGGCTTGCGGCGAACGCCGCGACCGACACCGCCGCGCCGAACAGCGCCCCCATGTAGAGCGCGATGACGATCGCGTCGCGTGGGCCCGTGATGAGGCCCGGCAGGCGCCCGCCAACTCCGCTGGCCGCCGCGGGGCCGAGCAGCACCGCCGCGATGATCCCCACACGCAGGCTCGCGAGGAGCGCGATCGCGGCCGGCCGGCGCGTCTCGCGCACGGGCCCCAGCACGAACCGGTCGACGCCCGCGTCGAGATACCCGAGGGCGCGCAACTGCTGCCGCAGATCGTCGACACGCCGGTCGGGAGTCGGCTCACTCACGGCGCACCCCTACCAGCTTCGCCTCGCGACGAACGCCGACAGCTCCCGCAGCCGGTCCGCGCGCCGGCCGAAGGGAGCGAGCGCGCGATCGGCGGTCTGGCACAGCTCGGCCGCAAGCTGTCGCGCGCCGGCCACGCCGCTGAACGAGACGAACGTGGTTTTCTTCGCATCCTCACGCGTAGCCTTGCCGGTCTCCGCGGGATCGCCTTCGACATCCAGCAGGTCGTCGACGATCTGGAACGCGAGCCCGAGGTTCTTCGCGTACGCGCCGAGCGACGTGACCGCGTCGGCGGCAGCGTCCGCGATGATCGCCCCCGACACGGCCGCGGCGCTGAAGAGCGCGCCGGTCTTGCCGCGGTGGATCCGTTCGAGCATCTCGAAGCTGATTTGCTGGTCGGTGGCCAGAAGATCCGCCGCCTGCCCGCCAATCAGTCCGTCGGTGCCAACGGCCTCCGCGACAAGAGAGCACAAGCGCGCCGACAGCCGCGCGTCGTACGCGCGCATGAGCGTGCCGTAAGTGTGGTTCAGCAGCCCGAACGACGCCAGGATTGCGATCGCTTCGCCGAACTCGAGATGGTTCGCTCGCCGGCCCCTGCGCAGCGGCGCGTCATCCATCGACGGGAGATCGTCCAGGATGAGCGACGAGGCGTGCACGAGCTCCATCACCGCCGCCGCCGGGACCGCCCGCGCCGCCGACCCTCCGCAGAGCTCCGCCGCAAGAAGCGTGAGCACGGGGCGCACGCGCTTCGATGGGGCGAGGACCGTGTACGCCATCGAGCGCGACACCGCGTCGTCACCCGCCACGAGGCGCCCGAGCTCCACGTCGACGAGCGCCTGGTATTCGGCGAAGAACGGCGGGACGGCGATCATCACCGCTGTTTTTCGAACACCAGCATGTACTGATACTTGAGGAACGTCTCGCGCGAACGCAGTACCAGCCCCGCCGCCTGCGCATCCCGTACGACGCGCTCCGGGTCGACGCGGTCCTCCATCGCGGGACCAGGACCGCCCCCGTCTTTCGTGAAGTCCACGATGCCGATGCGGCCGGCCGGCTTCAGCGACGCCGCGACCTTCCGGAGCAGAACGACGGGCTGTTCCATCTCGTGATAGGCCTCGACGATCAGGACGGCATCGACTGGCGCTGGCAGCCCCGGGTCGCTTGGTGTTCCGAGAACGTACGTCACGTTCTTGAGGCCGATCTTGGCGACCCGCCGCTTGATCGCATCGATCATCTGGCGCTGGATGTCTTCCGCGTAGACCACACCGTTCGGGCCGACGCGCCCGGCCAGACGGATCGTGAACCACCCGCTGCCGGCGCCGAGGTCAGCGACGACGCTTCCTTCCCCCACTCCCAGCGCGTCCATGATCTTGTCCGGCCGCTGCCACTCGTCTCGATCCGGTTGCTCGAGCTCCCCCAGATCTTCCGGCCGGAAGAGACGTGTGTGCTGTGCCGCCGGAGCGGCCGCCGCCAGCGCGACCAGAATGCCCAGCGCGAGTCCGGATCTTCTCACTTTTCTCATGTGTGTTCTGCCCCGGCACGCCGGGTTCCGTCATGTTTTCCGGCGACAGGATCGCGTCGAGCTGCGCATCGGTGAGCAGCGTCCGCTCGCGCACGAGCTCGCGGATGGGACGCCCTGTCTGTATTGACGCTTTGGCGATCTCGGCGGTTGCCGCGTATCCAATATACGGGCTGAGCGCCGTCGCGAGCGCGGTGCTGCGGTCCAGCAGCTCGCGGCAGCGGTCCTCGTCCGCGCGAATGTCCGCCACGCACCGCGTCTGCAGCACGCGCATGGCCTGCGTGAGGATGCGGGTCGCGTGCAGCGCGTTCCACGCAATGACCGGCATCATCACGTTCAGCTCGAGCTGTCCCGCGTCGGCGGCCGCGAGAATCGCCGCATCACAGCCAATCACCTGGAAGCAGACCTGGTTGACCATCTCCGGCACGGACGGATTCACTTTTCCCGGCATGATGGACGATCCCGGCTGGACCGGCGGCAGCTGGATCTCGGCGATGCCGGCACGCGGTCCCATGCTGAGCAGACGAAGATCCGACGCGACCTTGCCGACCTCGACCGCCAGCCGGCGCAGCGCCCCGGAGAACGCGAGCACGTCGCCCATGCTCTGCGTCACGCGGAACCGGTTGTCCGCCGGCCGCACCGGCAATCCGGTGTAGGCCGCAAGGTTCGCGATCGCGCGGGCGGTGTAGTCGTCGCCGGCGTTCAGCCCCGTGCCGACGGCGGTGGCGCCGAGGTTCAGCTCGAGCAGTTCCGTCGACGCCAGAGCGGTCCGGCCCGCCGCATGCCGGACGTTCGCGGCGTAACCGGAGAACTCCTGACCGAGCGTGATCGGCACCGCGTCCTGCAGATGCGTGCGTCCGGTCTTCAGCACGTGGGCGAATGCGCGGCTCTTCTTCTCGAGCCCGTCGCCCAGCGCGGTCGCGGATTCGACCAGCGGTAAGACCATCGACAGCATGGCGATCCTCGTCGCCGTCGGGTACACGTCGTTCGTCGACTGACCCATGTTGACGTGATCGTTCGGGTGCACGCGCGTGTACTCCCCCCGCGCGCCGCCGAGGATTTCCGACGCGCGATTGGCGAGCACTTCGTTCGCGTTCATGTTGTGCGAGGTGCCGGCCCCCGCCTGATAGATGTCGACGACGAACTGGTCGCGCAGGGCGCCGGCGAGTACCTCGTCGGCCGCGCGGATTATCGCGCCGGCAATGTCGGAGGCCAGCCGTCCGAGCGCGCCGTTGGCTTCGGCGGCCGCTTTCTTGATCTGCACCGTGGCCACCACGAGCTCGGGGGGAGCGGTGAGGCCGCTGATGGGGAAGTTGTCGACCGCGCGCTGCGTCTGGGCGCCGTAATAGGCGTCGGCGGGCAACCGCACGTCGCCCAGAGGATCGCGCTCGACGCGGAACTTCATGCCTATCGCGGATTATACTGCTCCGTATGCTACCCGCCTTTCTCGACAGCATGGTCGAACTCATCACCCGGACGTCGACCGATCTGCCGCCGGACGTGCGCGCCGCGATGGGGCTCGCGGTGCGGCAGGAAGCGCCCGCCACCCTCGGCGGGCAGGCGCTGACGATCATCGCGCAGAACATCGACCTGGCCGCCGCGTGCGAGGGGCCGATCTGCCAGGACACCGGCATGCCGACCTTCGAGGTGAGGGTGCCGATCGGCGCCGACCAGATCTGGATGCGGCGGCAGATTCGCGAAGCGGTCGCGGAGGCGACGCGCCGCGGCAAGCTGCGCCCGAACTCGGTCGACTCGATCACCGGCGAGAACTCCGGCAACAACCTCGGGCCCGGGACGCCGATCATCCACTTCGACCAGTGGGAAGAGCGGGACATCGAGATCAAGCTCATCCTGAAAGGAGGCGGCTGCGAGAACACCAATGCCCAGTACTCGCTGCCGGCCGAGCTCGAACATCTGGGACGGGCCGATCGATCCCTCGAAGGCGTGCGGAAGTGCATCCTTCACGCGGTCTGGAAGGCGCAAGGCAAGGGCTGCAGCCCCGGCGCCCTCGGGGTCTGCATCGGCGGCGATCGCACCTCCGGGTACCTGCACGCGAAGGAACAGTTGTTCCGCACGCTCGACGACACGAATCCCGATCCGCGCCTGGGTTCTCTCGAGGCGTCCATCATGGAGGAGGCGAACCGGCTCCAGGTGGGCCCGATGGGCTTCAGCGGACAGACCTCGCTCATCGGCTGCAAGATCGGCGCGCTGAATCGACTGCCGGCGAGCTTCTTCGTGTCGGTGGCGTACGACTGCTGGGCGTTCCGCCGTCTCGGCGTTCGCGTCGACGCGGCAACCGGAGCCATCAACGAGTGGCTGTACCGCGAGGGGTCGACAGCCTCGCAGCCGATGCTCGCGCCCGAGGCGGTCGCTGCCGGCTTCCCTCGAACGGGGCGCGAAATCCCGCTCCAGGCCCCGATCTCCGACGCGCAGATCCGATCGCTGAGGGTCGGGGACGTCGTCCTCATCTCCGGACGGATGGTCACCGGCCGCGACGCGGTGCATGCGCACCTGATGAAACACGACCCGCCGGTCGATCTCACAGGCTCGGTGCTGTATCACTGCGGTCCGGTCGTCGTGAAGGACGGCGATGGGTGGCGCGTCACCGCCGCGGGACCGACCACCAGCATCCGGGAAGAGCCTTACCAGGCCGACATCCTCAAACGCTACGGCGTCCGCGCCGTCGTCGGCAAAGGGGGCATGGGCGCGAAGACCCTCGCGGGGCTGAAGGAAAGCGGTGCGGTGTACCTCAATGCGATCGGCGGGGCCGCGCAGTTCTACGCGCGCTGCATCGAGCGCGTGGCCGGCGTGTCGCTCCTGGAGTTCGGGACGCCCGAAGCGATGTGGCACCTCGACGTGCGCGACTTTCCGGCGATCGTCACGATGGACGCGCACGGCAACAGCCTCCACAAGGAGGTCGAGGAGCAGTCCGGGGCGATGCTGGAGACGCTGCGGTGATGCTGAGGCGGAGGGCGCTGAGAGCCCCGCTTGTCTGCGCCTCTACTGGAGCGCCTCCGCGAACAGCCGCTCGATCGTCCGGGCGGCGGCGTTCGCATCCTTGACGTGGATCCGAACGGTCCGCCGGTCGTGCGCTTCGAGCGTCTCGACGTCCCCGAGAGCCTGCGCCCTCTTCAGCACCGCGAACGAATAGCCCGCCTCCGGAATCCCGGTCGTTGTCTCATCGTCGGCGGTCACCACGAACGCGAGCGCCGTGTTCGGTCCTCCCTTGTGGTACTGCCCGGTCGAGTGCAGGTAGCGAGGGCCGACCCCGAAGGTGCTCGCCGCGCGGGTGCGGGACCGGATGGCCTGCCTGGCTTCCGCGATCGCGGATTGCACGTCGCTCCCGGCAGGCAGGTACGACAGAAAGGCGACGTAGTCACCCGGCCGCAGGGATTCGATGGCGCTTCGGATGACGGCGGCGGGGGACGTGCCGGAAAACCTGCGGCTGTACACCGCGGCCGACGTATCTGCGGCCGCCGGGCCAGGCTCGGGCAGCCGGCCAGTCGCGGCGAACGAGGCCAGCAGCGCCTTCGTCTTCTCCTTGGCTTCGGCGACGTTCGGCTCATCGAACGGGTTGATGCCGAGCGCGGCGCCCGCGACAGCCGTCGCGAACTCCCACCGGAAGAACTCCGCGCCGAGACCGTCGATGCGGGTCGTCAGTCGCAGGAGCGGATGCCCTGCGGCTTCGAGAGCTTCGAGCCTCGCCCCGTCCGGAGCATCCACCTCCGTCGCAATCGCCACGAAGGCCCGGTCGCTTCCGTACTGATCCGGCCGGCCGAGCGGCTCATCGACGACCGGCAGCGCACCCGTGCCGTGTTTGCCGGTGCTCTCCGCGACGAGCTGTTCGATCCAGAGGCCGAGCGACGCAAGCCGCGGCGAGAGGGCCACCGTCAGCTTGTCGCGTCCGTCTTTCACCGCGGCGGCCATGAACGCGCCGAGCTCGAGGCCGGAGTTCGCGTGATTCTCCTGCCGGCAGCCGTCAGCCATCGCCTTCCCGCCCGCGACCACCGCGTGCACGGGCGCGCCGATCAGGGCCGCCGGAACGAGCCCGAACAGCGACAGCGCGGAGAAGCGGCCTCCGATGTCAGGGGGATTCAGGAAGACTTCGCGGTAGCCGCGCGAACCGGCAAGCTTCTGAAGAGCCGTGCCCGGATCGGTGATGGCGACGAAGTGGCGCCCCGCCGCGCCGCCGAGCGCGCCGGACATGCGGTGCCAGAAGAACCGCTCCATCGAGGCGACTTCCACCGTGCCGCCGCTCTTGCTCGCCACCAGGAACAGGCTGTTCCGGGGCTCGAGCCGCGCCGCGGCGCTGACGATCGTCTGCTCGTCGGTCGTATCGAGGACGAAGAGATCCGGATACCCGTCCCCGACGCCGAACGCCGCGCGCAGCACCTCTGCGCAGAGGCTGCTGCCGCCCATGCCGAGCAGGTAGACGGCGCGGACGGCCTCGGACCTGGCCGCTTCGCCAAGCTTCAGGACGCGATCGATTTCCGGCGCAGTCGTCTTCGCGACATCGAGCCAGCCCAGACGCGTCTCGATCGATTTCGCGCCGGCGCTGCCCGGCACGGCGCCCCAGGCGCCGATGTCCCGATCCCAGATTCTCGAGACGACACGATCGTGGATGAGTGCGTCCGCGAGGCGGGCGCGAGGCTGGTACTGGATGGTCATGGTTCTCGGTTGATGACGAGGAGCTTCAGCTCCGTCATTTCCTCAATCGTGTAGCGCGGACCTTCCCGGCCGAGGCCGGACTCCTTCACGCCGCCGTACGGCATGTGATCGATGCGCCACGTCGGCACGTCATTGACGATGACGCCGCCGACGTCGAGGATATCGAACGCGCGCAGCGCATGTTCGAGGTTCGGCGTGAAGACCCCAGCCTGCAGTCCGTAGCTGGAGTCGTTGACGGCATCGAGTGCGGCGTCGAAGCTGGAGAACGGAAAGAGCGCCACGAGGGGTGCGAACGCCTCCTGCGCGCAGACCTTTGCGTCGGCAGGGACATCGGTCAGCACCGTCGGAGCATACAGCGCCGGGCCGAGCCGATGGCCTCCGGTGAGGACGCAGGCGCCGGCGGAGACGGCTTCGTTGACCCAGGTCTCGATGCGCGCGGCCTCGCTTGCTTCGATCATCGGTCCCAGATCGGTCGCCGGATCCATCGGATCGCCGACTGTCAACGCTTCGACGAAACGCACGAGGTGCGCCGCGAAGCGATCGAAGACGCGATCGTGCACGTAGACGCGCTGAACCGAGATGCAGCTCTGACCGGCAAACGCGAACCCGCCCGTGGTGACGCGCTTGGCCGCGAACTCCAGGTTCGCGCCCTCGTCCACGATCACGCCCGCGTTGCCGCCAAGCTCCAGGATGATCTTCTTCCGGCCGGCGCGGTTCTTCATGTCCCACCCGACGGCGGAGGAGCCGGTGAACGTGAGGAGCTTGAACCGCGGGTCCGTGACGAGGCGATCGCCGGTCCGGCGAGCCATGGGCAGCACGCTGATGGCGCCCGGGGGCAGGCCGGCCCGCGTGGCGAGCTCCCCGAGGTAGAGCGCGCTCAGCGGCGTCTTCGTCGCCGGCTTCAGGACGATCGGGTTGCCCGCCGCGATCGCCGGGGCAATCTTGTGGGCGGTCAGGTTCAGCGGAAAGTTGAACGGGGAGATCGCCGCAATCGGTCCAATCGGGAAGCGGCGCGTGATCGCGATCCGCCGCTCGCCATGCGGCGCGAGATCCATCGGGATGACCTCGCCGCCCAGCCTGCGGGCCTCTTCGGCTGCGACCTGAAACGTCATCGCGGCGCGCTCGGTTTCGGTCGTCGCGTCCCTGATGGGCTTTCCGGCTTCCCCCGCCAGGGTGCGCGCGATCTTGTCGCGCCGGGACTTGAGCTCGGCCGAGACCGTCATCAGGATGGCCGCTCGTTCGTGGGCGGGCATGTCGCGCATGACGAGGGCCGCGCGCTCTGCCGCGGTCACGGCGCGCTCGAACTCGGTGTCTCCCGCGAGCCAGGTGCGCCCGATCACGCTGCCGTTGAAGGGGTTACGGATCTCCAGCGTCTCGCTGGAGCGGCCGGGCTCACCCGCGAGGCAGAAGGGAAAGTCGGCGTCCATGGGCTAGAGTATTGTCTGTCCGGGCACCGGAGACAAGTCCGCCTGTGGAAGCGTCTAACTAGCTGCAGGCCTGTGAGTTGCGCCAGAACGTGTCTGTGCTCCCTGCAGACTTTCGGTTGAATGCACGGTCGCCGACCCGCTATAATTGATTCCGGTTCGCTGAGGAGCATCCATTCATGATTAATGTCACACCGTCGGCGGCGTCGAAGATTTCCGAGCTGCTGTCTGAAGAGAACAAGATCGAAGCTGGCCTCCGGGTGTTCGTCCAGGGGGGCGGCTGCTCTGGGTTCCAATACGGCCTCATGATCGACGAAGGCGAGGGAGACGCGTCCACCGATGCCGTGATCGAGTCGAACGGCGTGAAGCTGCTCGTCGATCCGATCAGCGCGCGTTATCTGAAGGGGGCCGAGGTCGATTTCGTGGACAACGTCACGGGGGGCGGGTTCACGATCAAGAACCCGAACGCCAAGTCCACCTGCGGCTGCGGGTCCTCCTTCAGCGTTTAGGAGTCGGGTTCCGACGATGGAACCTACCGCTTTTCTCGATAGTCTCCGCCCGGCGGGCAGCAAGCGGTCGAGCAAGCGCGATCTGATCGTCAACGTCTTCCTGCGCCAGGAAGGGCACCTCACCGCCGACGACCTCTTCGATCTGATCCGCCGCGAGGAGCTGGCGCAGGCGGATTCCGGGCGCATCAGCCGCGCGACGGTGTACCGCACCCTGCAGTGGATGGTGGATGCCGGGATCGCGCGCAAAGTCGATTTCGGCGAGGGGCGCTTCCGGTTCGAGCACTCCTACCGCCACCCTCGCCATTTCCACCTGATCTGCAAGAGCTGCAATCGCTCGTTCGAGTTTCTCAGCTCCGACATCGAGTCATTGCTCGAGGAAGTCGCGGCCGCCCGCAACTTCACCGCGCGGCAGAGCGTGCTTCAGATTCACGGCACCTGCGAGTCGTGCCGGACCGGCCGGGCGCCGGTCGCCGAGGGGGGCGCGACCGAGCTGCTCTTCGCGCGCGACGCGCTGCGGATCGCGATCGCCACCGAGCGCAGCGGTCTCGAGTTCTACTCGCGCGCGGCGC
>CAYZBZ010000093.1:0-13983 GCA_964476725.1 uncultured Vicinamibacterales bacterium | reverse complement strand
CATCAAGAAGTCCGAGCGCGAGAGCATGGTGTGCGACATCCTCGACAAGTTCTCGATCGTGGGCAAAAAGGATCTGTATCCGAACCAGCTCTCGGGCGGGCAGCAGCAGCTCGTCGCGGTCGCGCGCGCGGTGATTTCGAGGCCGAAAGTCATCCTCGCGGACGAGCCGACGGGCAACCTGCACTCGAGCCAGGGCAAGGAGATCATGAATCTCTTCAAGAAGCTGAACGAAGGCGGGACGACGATCATCCAGGTCACGCACTCGGAAGCGAATGCGTCATACGGCAGCCGCGTCGTGAACCTGAGGGACGGATGGGTCGTGGATGAATAGGCTTTGGGCTTTGGGCTTTGGCCTGAGTCAAAAAAAGGGCCGGCGCATTGCGCCGGCCCTTTTCTGCCGCTAGGAACTGAACCCTAGAGCCTGAAGCCTAGAGCCCAAATCCTACCAGCGCGGTTCTTTCCGGCGCCCTCCGGAGAAATCCCCGTCGTCGAAGCTCCGGCCTCCGCCACCGCCGCCGCCGTAGCCGCCGCGGCCGCCGCCACCGCCGCCGAAACCCCCTTCAGGCTTCGGACGCGCCTCGTTGACGACGAGCGCGCGCCCTTCCATCTGCTGTTCGTGGAACTCAGTGATGGCTTTCTGCGCCTCCTCGTCCGTGCCCATCTCGACGAATGCAAAGCCACGAGCGCGGCCAGTGGCCATGTCCCGCATCACGCGAACGCTGTCCACCTTGCCGGCGCGGCTGAACAGTTCGGTGAGCTGGTCTTCGGTCGCCGAGTACGGAAGGTTCCCGACGTAGAGTCTCCTGCCCATGCTGTCACTTACTCCTGCCCTGAGCCAGCCCCGCAGGGCTGTGCTGCAAAGATGACGCGCAATTGTCTAGCAAGCGTGGTCCCCGCGCCCTGGACCGCACCAGCTTAGAAAGCTCACGCGAATTGCGACTGCCAGCAGACGCCCGGATCTCAGGCAGGCAAGGGCGCGCTCTCATCGGCGGGGAGTATAGCAGATTGCATGCCACGTCCCGTGGTGCCAAACACCTCATCTGTTGAGCCTTTACGCCCCCGCATCGCCGAGCTACAGTGACAGGGATGCGTCTGGTTTTTACGCTTCTCGTCGGCGCCCTGCTCGCCGCCGCGGGCTGCTCGCGCGCCCGGACGTTCGAGCTGCACGGCCAGGTCCTGGCGGTCGACCGGGCCCGCATGGAAATCACGATCAAACACGAGGACATCCGCGGCTTCATGCCCGGGATGACCATGGCGTTCAAGGTGAGGGACGGGCGACTGGTGGAGGGGCGCAACCCGGGCGATCTGGTCGCCGCCACGCTCGTTGTGGAGGATAACGACGCCTATCTTGCCGCCGTGGAGCGCACGGGGCACGCGCCGCTGACCGAGGCCCCGTCGGCCATCCCACCGATGGACGTGCTCGCGCCGGGGAACCTTGTGCCAGACGCGCGGTTCACGGACGACACGGGGGCGGCGAGAACATTGGCGGATTGGCGCGGCAAGGTGCTCGCCGTCACGTTCGTATACACGCGCTGTCCGCTGCCGGAGTTCTGCCCCCGGATGGACCGGACCTTCGCCGCGGTTCAACGCGACCTGCTCGCGGATCCGCGTCTCCGCGACAGGGTGACTCTCCTGTCCGTCAGCGTCGATCCGGCGTTCGACACGCCGCAGGTGCTCGCCGAGCACTCTCGGCGAGCCGGGGCGGACCCGCGCGTCTGGCGATTCGTGACCGGCGAGCGCGACGCGATCGCCGCGTTCGTCTCGCGCTTCGGCGTCTCTGTCATCCGCGAGGAGGCGGACGCCAGGGACATCATGCACAACCTGCGCACGGCGGTCGTCGGGTCCGATGGCAGGATCGTCAAGATCCTGAATGGAAACGAGTGGACTGCCGCCGAACTGATCGACGCCTTGAGACGCGCGAGTGCCTGAAGCCCGGAACCCACCGATCGGCACAATCGCGCCTCCGCTGTCTGCGTTCACCCCCGCAGAGCGCCGTGTCCTGCGGCGCCTGCGGACGCCGTCCGCGGTCCAGCAGTACCTGAATGCGCTGCCGTACAACACCGAGCCGCCTCCCGGCGGCGCCACGCTTCGAAGCTTCCGCGGCGTCGTGCGCCACCACACGGCGCACTGTCTGGAGGCCGCGACCGCGGCGGCGGTCATCCTCGAGCATCACGGCTGGCCGCCGCTCGTCCTGTCGTTCGAGTCGATCGACGAGCTCGACCACGTCATCTTCGTGTATCGGCATCGCGGCCGATGGGGATCGATCGCCCGGTCGCGCGACCCCGGGCTGCATGGCCGGCGGCCGGTCTTCGCGACGCCGCGCGCGCTCGCGCTCAGCTACGTCGATCCGTATGTCGACTTTGCCGGCCGGGTGACCGGCTACACCGTCGCGGACCTGCGGGATATTGGCAATTACGACTGGCGGCTGGCGGAAGGCAACGTCTGGAAGGTGGAGCGGATGCTGTTGAATCTCCCGCATCGCCGTCTGCATACGTCAGACGCGCGCATCGACCGATTGCGCAAGCGGTATCGCGAGTTCCGCGCCCGGTTCGGCCGCAAGCCGGTGTACTACAAGCGCATGGACCGGTGGTCGGAGCTGCCGTCGGAATTTGGATCGCGAGACACGTCGCGCGCGATCCGCTTCTAATCCAGATCGAAATCCCGCGTCGGCTTCGTAATAGGCTCGTCCTTCGCCTGCCGCAGCGCCTCTTCGAACCGTTTGGACAGCGCGTCGCCGCGCGTGCGCTCGGCCGCCACCGACTGCTGGAACAGCGACTCGCGGCGCGCCTCCTCTTCGGCGAGCAGCCGGTGCGCGTCGCTCAGTTCCGGCCGATCGCCCCGCGTCGGTTCCTCGTGACGCACGATTCGTCGGAGATTGGTGTCGATCACCAACGTCGCCCGGCAGCACGGGCAGGTGGCGTCGAATTCAGATTTCAGATTCATACATCAACCAGGGGATTAGGGATTCGATTAGGGATTAGGGGCGGATTAGGGATTCTTCCTCCCCCACTCGAGCTTGACCGCCTCGGCGTTCGCGTCCGTCGCGGTGACCTCGATCCTGAACACCGACTGCCGGTTGACCTGATACCGCTGGCCGTATCCCGTCTGGAACTGACTCAGGGGCGCCGTGAGGCGTCCGCCGGCCGCAACGCGCTGAGCCCCGCCACGGTAGTGATCGTTCACGGTGACGACGACGTCACGCCAGTCGCGAGGCGATCGATTCTCGATTGTCACGATGTTGTCGCGAACGCTGATCGGATCGGTCGGAGCCGAACACGTAGCGGCCAACAGCACCGCGGCGGCCAGACACGAACGCGTCAGCATGGGACTATGATATCCCCATGTGTCTCGAGCACCGGGCGCCGACTCTGCTGGCGGTCCTGGCGTGCGGAGTGATGGCAGCCTCCGCGGGATCGATGGCGGCGTCACCCACGCAGCCGACGGCGGCCGGCCGTTCGGGTCAAGCCGCCAACCCGCCCGCGACCGCAGCTGGACCCCCCGCGGCTCTCGGCACTGGATCCGGCACTGGATCCATCGGGGGCACGATCACCCGCAGCGCCGACCGCGCGCCGATCGCGCGGGCCCGGATCGTGCTGACTTCGCCGGCGCTTCCCGTGCCACGCGTCACGCTCTCGGGCGCCGACGGCACGTATCGGTTCCAGAAGCTGCCAGCCGCCTCGTATTCGCTGTCCGCATCGCGGGGCGGTTATGCGTCGCAGGAGTACGGCGGGCGCCGGTCCGGACCCGCCACGCCGGTGACGCTCGGCGACGGGCAGACGCTTGGCCGCGTCGACTTCGCGCTTGCGCCGGCCGGCGTACTTGCCGGCCGCATTCTCGATGAAGACGACAAGCCGTTCGAGGGAGCGACAGTCGATGCGCTCGTGTCGCGCACCGATGGGGGCCAGGCGACGCTTGTGTCGATGGCAACGGCGCGGAGCGACGATCGCGGCGAGTTCCGGCTCACGGGGCTTCCGGCCGGTCAGTACTACGTCAGTGCCTTCGACCCGGCTTTTGCCAACGTCGGCGACGAGACGGGACAGCTCAGATACACGGCGACGTACTATCCCGGCGTCGCCTCGGCAGAACAGGCGACTCGCGTCATCGTGACGCCCGGCGTCGAGCCTTCACCGATTGTCCTCAGCCTGAGGATCATCCGTCCGGCCCGGATCAGCGGCCTCATTACCTCGGAAGATGGGCGCCAGCTGACGAGCGGCGCCGTCCTCATGACGCCCGTCCGGGGAGAGAAACTCGCCGCCGCGCCGACCGAGGACGTCATGATCCTGCCCGACGGGTCGTTTGCGTTCAGAAACGTCCCCCCCGGCCGCTACCAGATCCGCGCGCGCGGCGAGACCGAGCCCGGCAGCACGATGCGCTTCGCGACATTCAACGTCCGGGCCGACGGACGCGACATCACCAGCGTCGCCATGGTGCTGCTGCCCGGCGCCAGCGTCGCCGGCACCGTGGTCGTCGAGGCCGTGCGCGCGCCGAAACCGGCGAGCCTGACGCGCTTGCGCGTCCGCGCGCCGCTGTCCGATGGCAGCAGCTTCGGCGACGCCCTGACGGGCAACGTCCTCGGAAGCGGCTCGTACCTCATACGGGGCCTGATGCCGGGCAGCCACCTGCTCACGGTCGAAGGCCTGCAGGACCCGTGGGTGGTGAAAGGCGTCACGTATCGCGGGCAGGACATCACCGACGCCGGGCTGGACGTGGACAGCCGTCAGCGCTTCGACGACGTGCGGGTGACGATTACGGACGTGGCCAGCGAGGTCTCCGGTGTCGTCCGCGACGGGGCGGGCGCCGCAGTGCCGGACGCGACGGTGTTGATCGTTCCGCTGTCGCAGCAATTCTGGACCCGGACCAGCCGCCGCTTCCGGCTGCTCCGCACGGACCCGGCCGGGCGCTATCGCGTGCGCGGCCTGCCGGCCGGCGAGTACCGCGCGGTCGCGACGCTGGAGCTGGATGACAGCGAAGCCTACCGCCCGGACCTGGTGAAGGACGTCAGTGAGGCGAGTACCCCGCTCAGCCTGACGAGCCTCGAGCAGCGCGTGTTGGACCTTCCGCTGACCTCAACGGCGGCCCGGCGCAGCTCTTCACGGTGAGATTCAACGACCTCGCCCATCGGACTTCCCGTGGGACTTTCACTGAACTCTGGGAAGGACAAGAGTGACCGAGCCCAAGAGCGCGCGCCGCCACGTGGACGTGCGGGTCGCCACCTACAACATCCACCGCTGCCGCGGGATGGACCGCCGGACGATGCCGGCGCGCGTCGCCGAGGTCATTCGCGAGCTGAACGCCGACGTCATCGCGCTGCAGGAGGTCATCGGCGCCGGTCCCAACGGCGCGGGACAGGCGGAGGAAATCGGCGCCGCAGTCGGCATGGGATGGGTGATGACCTCGGTGCGTCACCTCAGAAACCATCTCTTCGGCAACGTGGTGCTCAGCCGTTTTCCGATCACCTACCACAGCCACTACGATCTGTCCTGGCGCACCTGCGAATCCCGCGCGTGCCAGCGCGCGGACCTCGATCTGGGCGCCGGCCAGCCGCTGCACATCTATAACGTGCACCTCGGGACGGCCGTGCTCGAGCGGCGCTACCAGGCAACGCGGCTGGCGGCGTTCGTCCACAACCGGCGCGTGGAGGGCCCCAAGGTGATCCTCGGGGACTTCAACGAATGGATGCGAGGCCTCGCGACGAGCACGCTCAATTCCCTGTTCGAAAGCATCGACATCTACGCGCATCTCAAGCGCCGACGCACGTACCCCGGAATCTTCCCGGTTCTCCACCTCGACCACATCTACTACGAAGGGCACGTCGAGGTCCGGCGCGTCGAGCTGGCCCGCTCGCGCAAGGCGATGATGGCCTCCGACCACCTGCCGCTCATCGCGGACCTCAGAATCGGTTTCTGATCCCCAATGTTCCTCGGGGTTCCGCAAGGTTCCTCCAGGTTCCGCAACCTGCTGGTCGTGCTGTGCGGGGACAAGTCCACGCAGCCGATCGTCAACGCCGGCACGATCTATCAGTAAGCGCCGTGGCCGACCGCAAGCCGTTCCTGCTGCGCATCGACCGGGAGACCCTCGGCGCCGTTCAGCGCTGGGCAGACGACGAGCTGCGCAGCCTGAACGGCCAGATCGAGTTTCTGCTGAGACGCGCGTTGACAGAGGCGGGACGGGAACCGAGGAAACCGACGCGTGACGAGTGACGAGTGACGGGCGCGATCCCGCAGCGATCCCGCAGCGCAGCCCTTCCGCCTTCGCGAACGCTTCGGCGGACCGCCGTAGCCTTGGCGGAGGCTGGTTAGGGCTGCCTCAGGGATTAGGGATTTTTTAGGACTCTTCGTACTCGGTTTCTTCGGGCGGCAGGAGCCTCGTCGATGGACGAAGCGCTTCCCGGTGGTCGAAGAGCGGCAGGTCGCGTACGTGGAGTGTGAGCGGGCAGCCCGGGCCCTTCTGGTCGACGACGACGGTCACCGGACTTCCTTCCACGCCATCGCGGAACCCGATCCGGCAGCCGCACGCCAGGCGCGCGTGGGTGAACCCTTTCAACATCTTGGAGCGATCATACTACAGGAGCGCCTTGATCTCGCGCTCGACCTGCTCCTTCGTGATTGGGCCCAGGTGCTTGCGCGAGATCGCGCCGTCGCGGCCGATGAAGAAGGTGATCGGCACGCCGAAGATCGGGCCGTACGCCTCATCAACGTCGTCCTGCATGAGCAGCACCGGATAATTCATCCCCTTCTGCTGCGCGTACTTCTGGAGCGTTTCGGCGGTGTCGTCGATGGAGATGCCCAGAAGGACGACGTCCTTGTCCTTGAACTCGGCGTACATGTCGACGAGCTCGGGGATCTCCGTCTGGCACGGGCCGCACCATGTGGCCCAGAAGTTGATGACGATCACCTTCCCCTTGTAGTCGGCCAGACGCACGGCGGCGCCGTTCATGTCCTTCAGCGTGAGATCGAGGTTGGCCGTCCCCTCCGACTTTGCGCCGGCGCTGGAACGGGCAGGCTTCTCTTCGCCGGGACCCGCGCTCTTCAGCATCATCGGCACGACCAGCAGGGCGACCGCGCACGCCGCCGCCCCCGCAGCAATCCAGCGATTCTTCATTGAGCGTCCTCTTTCACTCGCGCGAGGCGCGTTTCACTTCTTTCACTTCGCGCTAGCGCGCGTTCGCCTTCACATAACCGACGACCGGATCGAGATCGGACGGACTGCCGCGCGCGAGGACGACGTAGGTACGTTCGCCCGCGGACCAGACTATCGCCTCGTGGCCGAACTTCTCGACGATCTCATCCCGCTGCGGGCCGGTCCGAACCATTCGAGGCACGACGAACACCGAGAGCGGCTCTCCCCGCCACGTGTACATCACGTGCGCCACGCGCCCGCCGCTCAGGAGGCAGCGCCGGACGCCGAGGAGCTCGAGCTGGGTGCCGGGGGAGCTGGCCGGAACCTGGAGCGACCATCCCTGTGCCGCGGCCCAATCGCGCCCCGCCGACGCCGGGTCGACGTGCGCCAGGCGCTCGGGCGCAAACTGGAAGCACCGGACGTGATCGAGCGTGAGCTGCGCCGCCAGCGCTTCGACCGGTTCGCTGAGTCCGAATATGAACACCCCTGCGACCGCGAGCAGGAGCGTGGCAGCGAGCGACAGCGGCACCCACCTGCGGGAGAGTCCTCCAGGGAGGAAACGGGGCGTGCCCTGACGGGCATGGGCCGCGCATCTCGCGCGCAGGTGCGCCGACGCGCACACACGCAACCCCGAGCGTCGTGCGGCAAGGACCTCTCGAGCCGCGCGTTCCCCCGCGAGGCGTTCGCGGCACGGGGGGCAGCGATCGAGATGCGCGTCGACCGACGCGCGGTCGCCCGGGGGCGCCTCATCGTCGACGTACGACGCGAACAGCGGTTCGAGGTCCTGGCACCTACTCATCGCGTTTGCACCACATTGGCTTCTGCTCCAACTTCAGCCCTGTGCCCCGCCGGCGCCCCCTCGGGCGCCTTCGGCGACCTTTCGCCGCAACTCACCTGACTCATTCGACCGGCGCACGGCCAGCCGCTCGTACAACGCACGGCGGCCCCGCGAGATTCTCGACATCACGGTCCCTATGGGGACGCCCAGGACCTTCGCGATGTCGGCGTACGACAGCTCTTCGACGTCTCGAAGCCAGACCGCCTGTCTGAACGGGCCGGGCAGCGCATCGAGCGCCGCCTGCAGGTCCGCGTCGAGCGACGCGCGCGTGAGCAATTGCTCGGGTGAATGCTCGTGCGCGGAGCTCCCGGCTGCGTGCTCGACGACCTCGCTGTCGACGTCGATCGGGTTCCGACCCTCGTGCCTCCGCATGTTGCGGAACGTGTTGTGAAGGATGGTGAACAGCCACGCCTTCAGGTTCGTGCCGCGCTGGAACTGCGCGGCTGACCGGAACGCCTTCAGGTACGTGTCCTGGACCAGGTCCTCCGCGTCGGCGCCCCGCCTCGTCAGCCGCATCGCGGTGCCGTAGAGGCTGTCGATGTAGGACAGCGCTTCCTTTGCGAACGCCTCGTCTCTTACTTCTCTTACTTCGCTTCGCTCATCGCTACGCGGGCCTCCGCCGGCATCCGGGTCGTCGGCCGGCGCCCGGGCGGATCCGTCGCCGGCAAGGCGGTCGGCAGGGATCGAGCGTCGTCGAAAGACCATTGGTCGATTGCCTGGCGCCCAGTGAGAGAACACCGGCGGGGGCGCCCATTATTCCTTCCTATTGTACCGGTTGTACCGGATGCCCCTAATCGGGGACGGCGGCGTTCGCGCCGGGTGACAGGCCAGCGGGCGCTCGGTGGCCGCGCGCGGCGATTTGCGGGCGATCCCCAGCTCGACCGCCGGGCACATAGCTTGCTAAGAGCAGCCGAGGCGGAGTGCCCAACGACGCGTGGCCGGCGGTCCGGGGGACGTCAACGTTGCGGCACCCGTCTTAGCTACAGTAACATCGGCGACGAGCAGCCGACGATCTGTCGTCGCCGCGTTCGCGCAGCCGGGCTGCCGCCTTCCGCTGCCGCTTTCCGAGGTGAAACATGCGCACGCGCAATACGCGCGGCACCGTCGCCCTGCTGGCCATCGCCCTTCTGGCGCTCGTCTTCCTGGGTGGTGCTGTCCAGCAGGCTTTCGCGCAAACGCCGTATGTGCCGTACTACGGCAAGAACCGCATCCGGTACAACGACTTCAAGTGGAAGATCTACACGACGGATCACTTCGAGATTTACTACTACCCCGACATCGAATCCCAGCTCGAGCGTGTCACCTCCTACGCGGAAAGCGCGTATCAGCAGGTCAGCTCGGATCTGAAGCACGACCTGGCCTTCAAGGTGCCGCTCGTCCTCTATAAGACCCAGAGCGAGTTCCAGCAGCAGAACATCGAGCCGGGCGAGCTGCCGGAGGGGGTGCTTGCCTTCGCTGAGCCGTATCGCGACCGCATGGTGCTTCCGATCGACGAGCCGTCGGATGCGCTCTATCGCCTGATTACCCACGAGCTGACGCACATCTTCGAGTTCGACATCATTCCCCGGTCGCTCCTCCATCGCAGCCTGCCGCTGTGGGTGGACGAAGGCTTGTCGGACCACATGACGGGGTACTGGCAGCCGTTCGACCTGATGTCGGTCCGCGACGCGGCTATTGCGGACATCGTGCCATCGATGAGCGATTTCCAGGGCGTGCAGTTTGCCGACGGCCGCCTCCCGTACAACCTGGGCCATGCGGCGTTCGAGTTCATCGAGTCGCGCTGGGGCAAGGAGGGGCTGCGCCAGTTCCTCTTCGCGCTCCGCAAGGCAGTCATCGGCGGCGGCGAGAGCGCGTACGAGGAGGCGTTCCGCCTGAAGCCGGACGAATTCGACGAGCAGTTCGACAAATACCTGAAGGATCGCTTCAAACCGTTCCGCGACAAGGAGCGGCCGGCCGACTACGGGCGCGACCTTGCGCCGAAGCGCGGCAAGACCCCCTACGTGGTCGTCCTCTCCATCGAGCCATCCCCCTCGGGGGATCTGATGGCGGTCGCCGCGGGCAACAGGAAGGATCAGGAGCTCGATATCGTCCTGATGTCGACCAAGGACGGCAAGATCATCCGCAACCTCACGGGCGGTTTCAACAAGGACAAGGGCTACGAATACATCTCGATGCCGGGGGGCTTCCGTAACAACGCCGTCTCCTGGATGTCCTGGGCGCCGGCGGGCGATCGGCTCGCGTATTTCGCACGCACCGAGAAGTACAAGACGCTGATCCTTCAGAACGTCGTCACCAGGAACATCGAGAAGCGGATCCGGCTGAAGACCGTGGATGCGCCGGAGTCCCCGGACATCAGTCCGGATGGGCGCGAGGTCGCCTTCTCGGCGCTCCGGGGCGCGGTCGCCGACATCTTCATCGTCGACATCGAGTCGGGCCAGATCCGCAACGTGACGAGCGATCAGTTCGGCGACTACGCGCCGACGTATTCGCCGGACGGCAAGTCGATCGTCTACCTGGCGCGCGTGAGCGGCAACGACAAGCTGTTCCGGCTCAATCTGGCGACCGGCGCGAAGACCCAGATCACGTTCGGCACGCACGACGACGGCGGCGCGCAGTTCATGGACGACGACACGCTCGTGTTCCCCTCCACGGCGGTCGATCCCAACCAGCCGATCGATCCCGAGGTGGCGCGCAACGGCAACATCTACAACATCTGGACGCTCAGCCTGAAGAACGGCGAGCTGAAGCAGTACACCGACGCGCTGACCGGCAACGTGTCGCCGATCGTGCTGCGGGATCAGAAGCCGGCGAAGGTGGCGTTCGTGACGTACTACAAGGGTGAGTACGGGATCCACACGCTGCCGCGGACCGACCCGCTGCACACCGTCGCGAGCGCCGACTTCGGCTCGCCGGTCCCGATCATCGACTTCCAGCCGCCGACGAGCCACACGCTGGTGAGGTCGAACATCAAGACCAAGGGCACGTTCGAAAAGCTGTTCCTCGAGGGGCGTCCCCCGGTCAACGTCGGCGTCACGAGCGGCGGCGATTTGTTCGGCGGCACGCAGGTCACGTTCACCGACGTGCTCGGCGACAAGCAGTTCAGCCTTTTCGCGTCCTCGGTGTCGCAGTACCGGACGATGTCGTTCTCGTATCTGAATCTGTCGAGGCGGCTGCAGTACGCGCTGCAGGCGTACTCACAGACCCAGTTCTACTACGGGTACGATCCGGGTCTGCTGTTCGGATCCGAGTACGCGTACATCGACCGCGATCAGGCCATCGCGACCCAGACGGCGCGCGGCGTGACGGCATTCGGTATTTACCCCTTCAACCGCTACGCGCGCATCGAGTTCTCGGGCGGCGTACTCCAGTACAACCAGGGATACAACGACGCCAGCCTGCAGGAGCTCGCCAACCAGTACCAGCAGGCACAGTACGGAACGCAGCTCTTCGCGAGCGGATCGTTCATGCCGCTCGGCATCAGCTACGTGCAGGAGACGACGATCTTCCGCGAGTACGGTCCGCTGGCAGGCAACACCGTCCGGGTGGGGTACGAATACGCGCCGAGCCTGGGAAATCTCCTCTCGCGGCACACGGCCGACGTCGACGCGCGGTACTACATGCGCCTGGCGACGAACGGCGTCCTCGCGTTCCGCGCCCGCGGCTTCAAGAGCTGGGGGGAGTTCCCGGGTTACATGTACTTCGGCGGTAACTCCGAGCTGCGCGGGTACGATTACCTGGAGTTCCTCGGCAACAAGGCGTTCTTCCTCAACGCCGAGCTGCGCTTCCCGCTCATCGAAGCGGCGCTCACTCCGCTCGGCGTGATCGGGGGGCTCCGTGGAATAGCGTTCGCGAACCTGGGGGGCGCCGGCTACGAAGGGATCCCGATGCAGGCGTGGACGCGGAAGCCCATCACGGTGACGCCGCTCCTCGGCTTCGAGCCCAATTTCACGACGCAGTCCTATGACCCGATTTTCGGTCCGCCGTCGACGATCAACGGCTTCAAGCTGATCGACGGCCGCGCCTCGTACGGCATCGGGCTCGAAACCTTTGCTCTGGGGTTTCCGATTCACTTCGACTGGTCGTGGCGCACGCTGCTGAACAGCCAGTACGAGGACTACATATTCGCGTATCAGGGAATCCAGGAAGGCCTGACTGGAAGCAAGTGGTTCCGGAAGCCGCGGTTCTCGATGTGGATCGGGTACGACTTCTAGAAGTTAGACGTTAGAAGGCTGAAGGTCGAATGCTTCAGCCTTCATCCTTTCAATAACGTGCATAAACGCCGCTGCACCGACCTCGTGGGCCTTCTGGCGGACTTCGTGGAGCATCATCTGCCGGAGGAGATCCACGCCGACCTCGAGCGGCACCTGGCGGCCTGCCCGCGCTGCATCGCGCAGCTCAAGACCTATCAGTCGACCGTCTCCCTGCTCCGTTCCATCCGCGAAGAAGACCTGCCGGCCGAGCTGCGATGCACGCTCAAGGCCTTTGTCGATCGCGGCTGCGAGAATTAGGTTCCAGCTCCCAGCTTCCAGCTCCCTGCAGAGCACAATTGCCGATTCGCGCGAGGCTGGCATACAGTAGCGGGAAATCCATGTCGGATCCATCATCGGCCAAGAGACCATCCGAGTCGCAGACCGAAATGGTGCAGATCGTCCTGCCGAACGACGCGAACCCTCTCGGGTTCATCCTCGGCGGCACCGTGATGCACCTCGTCGACATCGCCGGCGCCATCGCGGGTCACCGCCACACGCGCAGCCTGCTCGTCACGGCGGCCGTCGACGGCCTGCAGTTCCTCCATCCGATCAAGGTTGGAGACCTCATCATCCTCAGAGCGCGCGTGACCGCGGCGTGGAGCACGTCGCTCGAGGTCGAGGTCGAGGTGTTCTCTGAGGAGACGCTGACCGGGGTCAGGCGGATGACGAGCCTCGCCTACCTGACGTTTGTCGCGGTCGATCGCGAGAGCCGGCGCGTGCCGATCCCCGGGTTGATTCTCAAGACCGGCGAGGACAAGCGGCGTGCTGCCGAGGCGGAGGCGCGGCGCGCCGACCGTCTCGAGGCGCGCCAGGCGCTCCAGGCCCGGCTCGGACAGAGCGCCTGACACGCATGACAGCGCTCGACGGGGAGCGGCGCCGCACTGCGTCTCGTGCGTCGCCGCCGTCGACAGCCCGCCGATCGCGCACCACCACCGCGACGTGATGATCTACCGCACCGACGCCGTCAGCCGGCTCGGCGCGCCGGATCCGATTCCGGTGACATCCGGCTGCCGTTGACGACTAACGGGTGTAACGCTCTATCGGAACCCCGTCGTACATCTCGTCGATGCGCCGGATCTGCGCGGCGCGCGAGTAGCTCCCGAGCTCGTACTCCTCGCTCATGATGAGCGCCTTGATCGGCTTGGTCGGGCAGACTTCGGCGCACAGCCCGCAGAAGCTGCAGCGGGAGAGGTTGAAGTCGAAGTAGTCCAGGACCTTGATCTTCTGCCCCGGCTCGCGGTGTCCGCCGAGCACAATCAGATCGTCCGGGCAGACCTTGGCGCATTGGTCGCAGACGATACAGGTCTGCGCGCCGGTCTCCGGCTCGACCTGCAGGCGGAGCACGCCGCGGAAGCGCGGGGAGACGGGCCGGCGTTCGGCGGGATACTGAAAAGTGAAGGCGGGCTGCGGCGTGTACTTCAGCGTGAGCCACAACCCCCTGAGGATGTCGACCAGGAAGACGGTGCGGAACAGGTCTTGAAGGCGCTGCACGCTCACGGCGCTCCGGCCGGCGCCGCGCCGACGAGCGTGGCGTCCTGATCGCCGACGCGTATGACGCGCTCCTTGCGGAGCACCGTGCTCTCGCGCCGGATCTTGTCCTGCAGCCGCATCAATCCGTACAACAGCGCTTCGGGGCGCGGAGGACAGCCCGACACGTAGACGTCGACCGGCACGATCTTGTCGACCCCCTGCAGCACGCTGTAGGTGGGAAAAGGCCCGCCCGCGTTCGAGCAGCTCCCCATGGAGATCACCCACTTCGGCTCGGGCATCTGGTCG
>CAYZBZ010000092.1:0-14095 GCA_964476725.1 uncultured Vicinamibacterales bacterium | reverse complement strand
CCGGATCCGGCGCTGCGCCGCGCCCGCCGCGGCCACCGCGGCCACCACCGGCGGGCGCCTCGCTGTTGTAGCTGTTCACGACCCGGCCCGCGCTGTCCAGAATGTCGATCGTCACCGGTCCGCTGACGGCGGTCGGGAGGTAGTACTCGATCATCGGCCCCAGGGCACTCACCTGCGTGCGATACCCGTCGCGCGGCCCGAAGAGCCTGACCTCGGACGAGGTCATCTGTGGCGTGATCTGGTGCATCGAGCTGACGTTGTCGAGGATCCAGAACGCACGCCCCTGCGTCGTCACGACAAGGTCCTTGTGGTGCACCTTGATGTCCGTGATCGGGACGTTCGGGAGGTTCAACTGGAACGACTGCCAGTGCGCCCCGTTGTCGAACGAGATGAACATGCCGAACTCGGTCCCCGCGTAGAGCAGCCCTTCGCGATCCGGATCCTCCCGGACGACACGGGTCGGCGCGTCAGCCGGAATACCATTCGTGCCATCGGTGAGTCGTTTCCAGGTCTTGCCGTAATCGTCCGTCTTGTAGATGCAGGGACGGTAATCGCCGAGGAGATAACGATAGACCGAGAAATACGCGGAGCCCTTGCGATGGGGTGACGCTTCGATCCACTGCACCCGTCCGCCGGGCTCGAGATCCTTCGGCGTGACGTTCGCCCACGTCTTGCCGTTGTCGCGCGTGACGTGGAACGGGCCGTCGTTGGCGCCGGTCCAGATGACCCCATTCTCGAGCGGCGACTCGGTGATCGCGTAGAGCGTGCTGTAGAACTCCTCGCCAGTGACGTCGCGGGTGATCGGTTCTCCGCTGGCACCCTGGCAGCAATCGGGGAACGCGGTCAGGTCGGGAGATATCTTCTCCCACGTCACCCCCTTGTCCCGCGTCCGATGCAGGTACTGGGATCCGTAGTAGAGAATCTCCGGGTCGTGGGGAGACGTGGCCATCGGCGACACGCGCTGCATCCGGTAGATCAAATCCCGGCCGGGGTTGCCGTACAGCGACTGCGCGCCAATCCAGTAGTGTTTCGACTGGCCGGTCTTCATGTTCATGACCGAGTACTGGCCCTTACACGACGCATACACGATGTCCGGATTCGCCGGGTGCGGCATCAGAGGCCCCGTCTCGCAGCCCGGACCGCTGCGCCAGTCCTCGCGCGTGTACGGGTCGGCCTGGCTGGTGATGATGACCGTGCTGTTGTCCTGCTGGGCGCCGTAGAGGTTGTAAGGGAACTGATTGTCCAACCAGACGCCGTAGATCTCGGACGTCGGCTGGTTCATCTGCGACGACCACGTGCGGCCGCCGTCGAACGAGACGTTCGCGCCGCCGTCGTTCGACTGGATCATCGTGTTCCCGTCCTTCGGGCTGATCCAGATGTCGTGGTTGTCGCCGTGCGGCGTGCGCATGCTGACGAACGTCTTGCCGGCATCGATCGACTTGAAGAACCCTTCGGCCCCCGCGTAGACCACGTCGCCGTCGGTCGGATCCGCGCCAAGCGTCGTGTAGTAGAACGGGCGCTGGAGAAGCGCCGGCTGCGCGTTGACGAGCGTCCACGTCCGTCCGGCATCGTCCGATCGGTAGAAGCCGCCCCCCGGCAGCGCCTCGATGAGCGCGTAGATCCGACCCGGCTTCGCGTTCGTGACGGCCAGGTTGGCCTTGCCGACGAGCTCCGACGGCAGCCCCGCGGTCACCTTCGCGAACGTCTCGCCGCCATCGGTGCTCCTGTAAAAGCCGCCGTCTTTCGAGCCGCTGATGATCGTCCAGGGCTTCCGCTCGAGGCGGGACATCCACGCATAGACGACGTTCGGATTGCCGGGCTGGACCTCGACGTCCATCGCGCCGACGCCATCGTTGACGAACAGCACCTTCCGCCAGGTCTTCCCTCCGTCACGTGTTTTGAAGACGCCACGCTCAGAGTTCCGCTTGAAGGCGTCGCCCACCGCCGCGACCCAGACGACGTCGGGATTGGTGGGATGAATACGGACCGCGCCGATCTGGCCGGCGTCGTAGAGACCCGCGAACTGCCACGTCTCACCGCCGTCGGCGGTCCTGTACACGCCGCGACCGGTAGACACGTTGCTTCGCAAGCCATCGGAGCCGGTGCCGACGTAAATCACGTTCGGGTCGGAGTCCGCCACCGCGATCGCGCCCATGGATCCGAGCGGGATCTTCCCGTCGGCGATCGGCACCCAGCTCACTCCGCCGTCGGTCGTGCGGAACAGCCCACCGCTCGCGACACCCATATAGAAGGTGCGCGGCTGCGACGGCACGCCGGTGACCGTCGTCACGCGTCCTCCGCGCGAGGGGCCCACGAGGCGGTACTGCAGACCTTTGAAGAGCGCCGGATCGACGACAGACATCATGGGGACGGCCGGCCGCGCCGACTGCGCCGGAGGCGGTCCGGCAGCCACCGGACGCGCCGTCTGAGCGTCGGTGGATGCGAGCGCGAATGCGGCAAGGCCAAGGACGCAGAGGACTCGATCGTGATGCATCGGGTGGATTCTCCAGGTAGCGGACGGCGGTTCATACCACAGCGGTATATTCGCACGCCGGGGAGGCAGGAGGGCGAGTCGTTTTCAGCTCGAGGTTTGAGCTCGAGCCCCGGCCGCTGCGCTCTGGACTCTGACGCGCGCGGCTGCGATCGCCACCGCGCCAATGACGGCTTCCCGCGTCAACGGCTTGCGCAGCAGCGCGACGACGCCGAGATCCAGGGCACGGCGCACGTGCTCAGGATCGGAGAGGCCGGTCATCAGGATGATCTGCGGCGGCCGGACGCTTCGCAGCGCCTCGCACACCGCGAACCCATCGGGCGGCGGGAGGATCAGGTCCAGCAGCACGATGTCGGGGCTGTACACCGCGGCCGCCTCGAGAGCCTGCCGGCCGGACACGGCGGACACGACCGAGTAACCTTCCTCCTCGAGCCATGCTTCGATCAGGCCGACGAGCGAGTCGGAGTCGTCCACGACAAGAATGCGTACGGACTCGCGGGGAGTGCGGGGACCCTCGCGCTCCATGGGGGACGTCAACATCGTCGCCCACACGCGCTTGCACGTGGGACATTCGTAGTAGGCCCGAGCGTCCTCGTGACCGACCGGACTTGCTGCCGCATTGCACCGAGGGCACCGTATGTCCATAAAGACGACAGCGCAAAGCCGCCTCCGTAGCGAGACGCTACGGCAGGGAGGGTGAAACGCCGGGGGCACGGCACTCGAACGCAAGCCTCGAGCCACCTCCCACGCATTTCATTTTTGTCAGAGGTGGCAGCAGGGAGGACATTAAAAGGCTGAAGTTAGAAGTCTGAAGTCTGAAGTTCGAAGGCCCTCCCGCTGTCACGCTGAAGGCATTCGAACTTCAGACTTCTAACTTCAGCCTTTCTTCATCGGGTCTTCCCGCCCTTGTCGATTCCCCACATCCCCGCGCCGCGTGCGGCGATATAGAGAAAGACGAAACAATAGAGCACGGCCAGCTCGCCGCCGTTCTGGACCGGGAACGGGGCGCGCGGCGCGTGCGCGGTGAAGTACGCGTAGGCCATTTCGCCGCTCGCGATGAAGGCGGCAAAGCCGGTGAGCAGGCCGACGGCGATCATCAGCCCGCCGACGAATTCGATGACGCCGGCGAGGCCCATCTGCGACGCGAACGTCACCTGCTGGCCCCCCAGCACGCCGAAGAGCTTCTGCGCGCCGTGGCAGGCGAACAGCAGTCCGACGACGATTCGCATCAACGCGTAGAGTTGCGGCGCAAACCGGCCAATCACTCGTTCCATAGAATCCTCCTGCGTTTTCCAGAACACACAACACTTGACACTTCAGTCTTGCCGCCGGCGACGCAGCCGTACGAGCAGATCGACGAAATCGCCTGGCGGAGGGGCCTCGAGATCGAGCAGCCGGTGGTCGCCCGGATGCTCGAACGTGAGACGGTAAGCGTGAAGCGCCTGCCTCCCGAAGGCGATCGGCCGCAGCGAATCCGGGCCGAACACGTATCGCTCTTCCCCCACGAGCGTGTGCCCGCGCAGGCGGGCCTGGATCCTGATCTGATTACGCCTGCCGGTCCGCAGCCGAACTTCGATCAGAGACGCCCCGTCGAAGGATTCGATGACGCGATACGTGCAGACCGCCTCGCTGCCGCGAGGATCTCGCGGATGCGTCTCTCTCTGGATCAGCGCTTTCTCATCCCACACGAGGACATCTCGCCACGTGCCGGCTGGCGGATCCGGTGATCCGTACACCACGGCCCAATACACGCGGGCGGGCTCCCGGCGCTTGAACTGGTCCTTCAGAGCCCGTTGCGCGAGCGCGTCTTTCGCGAACACCACGAGCCCGGACGTGTCCTGATCGATTCGATGCACCACGAACGGCCGCCGTTTGCCGTGCGAGCGGAAGCGCTCCTCGATCTGATCGAGGACCGATGGGGCCTCGTTCTTCCGCTCCAGCGGGACCGCCAGCAGTCCCGCGGGCTTGTTGACCACAATCAACGCGTCGTCCTCATACACGACGTGCAAATCTCCGACCGGCCCCGTCCGTGGGCGCCGCCGCGCGCTGCCGGGACGGTCGATCCAGATGCGGACAACGTCGCCCGAGGCGAGACGTCGCGACGCGTCGGCGAGCGGCGCCTCGGCGCTGTTGACGTAGATCTTGCCCCGCTCGAGGGCGGTAACCGCCCGCGCTCGCGACCCGAGGCGATCCGTCGCCGCGAGGAATTTGTCGAGACGGGCGCCCACCTCATCGCCTTCAATGGTCCAGCTGGTGTCCGACATCGTTCCCGCAGCCTACTCCATCACGGATTTTCGGCGAGTCGGTGACGCGCGAAATCGCACCAGGAGCGCACCGCTTGCGCGCCCATAACACGCTCGTCTGGAAGTCGGTGGAGTTCGAGGCGCCTCCAGGCGGGCACGTGCGATTTTCCACCGTCAACCGCGCGGGGTTCGGCAGCATGAGCCTGGTGGCGCTGCTCGGCGTCGGACCACTTTACGTCACACTCGAGCGGGAGATGTGAAAGTTAGAAGTGAGAAGGCTGAAGTTCGAATGCTTTCAGCGTGATAGCGAGAGGGCCTTCGAACTTCAGCCCTCTCACTTCAGACTTTCAGATTTCTACTCGGACGTCAGCCTTCTAACTTCAGACTTTCGAGGACAGCCGGCTTACCGCACTACCAGCCGGTCGTTGACCGACGTGACCCCGGCGGTCTCGCGTGCGAGTTGCAGCGCGCGGGTGCGCTCGGCTTTGGACCGCACGGTTCCGGTCAATGTCACGACGCCGTCGGCTGTGTCCACGTCGATCTGCGACGCCTTGATGGTGTCGTCGAGCGCCATCTTCGACTTGATTTTGGCGGTCAGCGCCGCGTTCCCGAGCGCCCGCTGCGCCGCGCTGGCGCCCGCCGCCACCTTCTCCCCTATCTGAGCGCCGGCTTCGCGCGCACGCGCCGTATCCACCTGCGGCAGCGTCCCCGTCGTCCCGACGGGGCGCTCGATGGTCGTGTGACCGTCGCGATTGGCAATCCGATACCCCATGAAGAACGCGCCCACGGCCGCGAGTACGATCACAATCAACACAAGACGCAGTAGAGTTTTCATTTCGAGGCCTCCCTCGCCTGTTGTAGCATCCCTTGTGCCACCGTGGCGCTGCGGCTCAGCTATGTTTAAGTTATTTCACGTCTATGCGTGCCGGTTCGAGCCGCGGCACCAGGATGTGAATGACGGCGAGCGCGACGACGTACGCGAACGCGGCCATCAGGAAGACCGGCACGTAGCTGCCGGTGGCGTTGAGAATATACCCCGTCAGTTTGGCGATCAGCATGCCGCCGACCGCCCCAGCCATCCCGCCGAAACCGACGACCGAGCCGACGGCCTGCCGCGGGAACATGTCGGAGGCCATCGTGAACAGGTTGGCGGACCAGCCCTGGTGTGCAGCCGCCGCGACACCGATGAGCCCGACAGCCAGCCACAGCTCCTTTGCGCCTGAGGCAAACACCATGGGCATCACCGCGAGCGCGCACACGAGCATGGCGGTCTTCCGTCCCGCATTGATGCTCCACCCCTTCTTGATGAGCGCCGATGACAGCCAGCCGCCGCCGATGCTCCCGACGTCCGCGATGAGGTAGATCGCCACGAGAGGCGGGCCGACCGTCCGCAAGTCGATCCCGTGATTGCGATTGAGGAAATCAGGGATCCAGAAGAGGTAGAGCCACCAGATCGGATCGGTCAGGAACTTGCCCAGCGCGAAGGCCCAGGTCTGACGGTAGGTCATCAGCGCGCGCCAGGGCACGCTGGAGGCTGACTCAGCGGGATCGCTGCGGATGTACGCGAGCTCGGCGGCGCCAAGCCGCGGATGCCGCTCGGGACTGGCGTAGAGGAGCCACCAGCAGACAAGCCAGATGAACCCGATCGCACCGGTCGCGATGAACGCCCAGTACCAGCCCCACGTGAGCGTGATCCACGGGACCATGAGCGGAGTCAGCACCGCGCCGATGTTGGTCCCCGAGTTGAAGATGCCGGTCGCGAATGCGCGCTCTCGTTTCGGGAACCACTCCGCGACGACTTTGATGGACGCCGGAAAATTGCCCGCTTCACCGAGGCCAAGAGCGAACCGCGCCACCATGAAGCCGGCGACAGACGCCGAATACGTCAGGCCCACCAGCGCCAGGACTGCGGCGGCTGCCGGACCGAACAGCTCCGCTTCGGCATGCGCCATCGCCGCCAGGCTCCAGATCACGATCGCGATCGCGAAGCCGATCTTCGCGCCCACCCGATCCATGATGCGGCCCGCGAGCAGGAGCCCGATGGCGTACGCCAGCTGAAAGGCCAGGACGATGTCGCTGTAGTCGATTTCGGTCCAGCCGAACTGTGTCTGGAGCGTAGGCTTCAGGATTCCGATGACCTGGCGATCGATGTAGTTGATGGTGGCAGCGAAGAAGAGCAGCGCACAGACCATCCACCGGTATTGCCCGTGCGGTCCCGTTGGCACTGCGGAGGGCACGTGTCGGGTTTCGGCCTTCACGGGAGCATCAAGCATGGCGACTCCTCACCGGTGACACAGAATTGGCTCCAGGCTTTGGGCCATCGGCTTCAGGCCCAGAGCCCAAAGCCCAGAGCCTAAAGCCTAAATCGTTGGATTGCGGCGGTGAATCGCGAACTCGCGGTGGCCCAGCCGTTCGGCTGCCGTCTGCTTCCCGGACGCGACGGCAAGCACCTCGGCAAAGAGGCGATCCGCCGCCGAATCGAGCGTCTCGGTGTCGGTCAGGATCCCGCTGACTTCGAGGTCGAGGTTGTCGGCCATCTGCCTGGCCGTGCGGGCGTTGCCGGTGATCTTGATGACGGGCGCGATTGGATTGCCCGTCGGCGTGCCGAGGCCGGTCGTGAACACGACCACCTGCGCGCCGCCGCCGACCATGCCGGTGACCGACTCGACGTCCAGCCCCGGCGTGTCCATGACGGTAAGCCCCTTCTGCCGGATCGGCGCCGCGTAGCCGACGACGTCCTCGAGCGCCGCGCGCTCTCCGCCTTTGTGCGTCGCGCCGAGCGATTTCTCTTCAATCGTCGTCAGGCCGCCGCGGATGTTCCCGGGCGACGGCTGCGTGCCCCGGATGTCGAGGCCGAGCGCCCTGGCTTCCCCCTCGACCCGCGTAATCACCTGAATGAGCTGGGTGGCGGTATCGGGCCGCGTCGCGCGCGCGGCAAGCAGGTGCTCCGCGCCCATGATCTCCGCGATCTCTCCGAGCACGGCGCTTCCGCCGAGATCGACGAGCCTGTCGGTCACGCGTCCGAGGGTCGGGTTCGACGCCAGGCCGGACGTGTAGTCCGATCCGCCGCACTTGAGCGACAGCACCAGCTCCGAGACGTCGCACCATTCGCGCTCCTGCTTCGCGAGCGCAGCCGCGAGCGATCGCGCGATCGCCGTCCCCTTCTCCGTCGCCCGGATCGTGCCCCCTTCCGACTGAATCGCCAGGACCTCGGCCGGCTTGCCGTGCCGGCGCGCGGCCTCGGCGAGCACCTGGGCGACCACCTGCTCGCAGCCGAGCGCAATCACCAGGACTGCGCCGACGTTGGGATGCGCGCAGTACGCCGCGAGGGTGTCGTGCGTGACGCGCATGTCCGGTCCGAGCTGTCCGCACCCCGCCAGGTGTGGCAGCGCGGTCCCGAGCGGCAACGCCGCCGCCGCCACGCGCTCGGCGACGAGCGACGAGCAGATCACGGTCGGCACGACGAGGACGTGATTGCGTGTGCCGACACGGCCGTCGCTGCGGCGATATCCGTAGAATCCGGGTCGATCGTTCATGATCCCATGGGTCCGGGCCAGCTTGCCCCGTTGCGCGGAGAATCAGGGGGCTCGGCGAGACGTCCCTCGGCCTGCCCGGGGGCGACAGCAAGGTCGCCGCGCCCGCGGCTGCTCGACAGGTTGTGCGTGTGCACGTGGGCGCCCGCCGCAATGGCGACCGACGCGAGGCCGATCGGGCTGCCGTACTTGATGACTGCCGAGCCGGCCGCGATCAGCTGGAGTGCGATCTTGTGTCCTGCGGCGATCGCTTCGACCGCCGTGACGGTGACGCCGTTCGCCTCGACCCGTCTGCCGGGCTCGAGCGCTTCGAGCGCCGTCGCGACGTTGTCGCGGGCGCTGATCACCAGCACCGCCTTCACTGATTGACCCCGCTTGCGAGGAACCCGCCGTCCACGGCAAGGACGTGTCCCGTGACGAACGACGAGGCGTCCGACGAGAGGAACACCGCGGCGCCGACCAACTCCTCCAGCCGGCCGAACCGCCGCATGGGCGTGCGCATCAGGAATTCCGCGCCGCGCGGCGTCTCCAGCAGCGCGGCGTTCAGGTCGGTCCGGAACACGCCCGGGGCGATCGAATTGACCGTGACCCCGTACGGCGCCCATTCGACCGCCAGCGCCCGCGTCAGACCCGCCACCGCCGACTTGCTCGCCACGTAGGCCGCCACTTCGAACAGCCCCACGAACGACGAGAGCGAGCCGATGGTGATGATACGCCCGGAACGGCGCGCCACCATCTCGCGTCCGAACACCTGACAGCTCCGGAGTGTCCCGGTCAGGTTGGTTTCGAGGATGCGCGCCCAGTCAGCCTCGTTCATCTCGAGCGTGGCCACGCGCTTCGTCGTGCCCGCCACGCAGAGCAGGCTGTCGATCCGGCCGAACTCCGCGAGACACGCGTCCCGCACACGCTCGAGCGACGCGACATCGCCGACGTCCGCCGGCACCCGAAGGGTGCGACGGCCCCGCTCCTCGATGGCCGACGCAACGTCATCGACGAGATCCTCACGGCGTCCCGTCGCGACCACGTCCGCGCCGTGCTCAGCCAGCCCGAGCGCCAACGCCCGTCCAATGCCGCTCGTGCCGCCGACCACGACCGCGACGCGTCCTGATAAATCGAAAAGATTCATGCCCTCACCAGCATAATGGGTCCGCTCATCATAGTCCGGGTTCCGGGTTTCCGGGTTTCCGGGTTCCGGGTTCCGGTTCAAGGTTCAGTTCAACGTTCAAGGTTCGACGTCGGTAACGGAAACAGACGCAGCCGCACGACCGAAACGGCGCTATTCTCAAAATTCGGCCTACCGGAACCCGGAACCTGAACCGGAACCTGGAACCTGAACCTGAACCCGGAACCTGAACCCGGAACCCCGGAACCCCGGAACCCGGAACCAACACATGTCAATATTGCTGGTAGTGGACGGAGAGTGGATGGGGCGATGAGAGTCAACAGCGACACCAGAGATGCGATCGTCTCGACGATCGAGCGGACCGGCATCGTGGCCATCGTGCGGATGAAGGAGCCCGGGAAGCTGCGCGCCGTCGTGGACGCGATCGCCGAAGGGGGCGTGCGCGTGCTCGAAGTCACGATGACGGTGCCGGGCGCGGTGGAGTTGATCCGGCGGCTCGCGCCGACGCTGCCGCCGGATTTCCTGCTGGGTGCGGGAACCGTGCTCGACGCCGACACGGTGGCGCGCGTGGTCGACGCAGGCGCGCGGTTTGTCGTCAGCCCGATCTTCCGTCGAAGCGTGATTGCCGCGTGCCACGAGCGGGACGTCCCGGCGATGCCGGGCTGCTTCACACCCACCGAAATCCTGGAGGCGTGGGACGCCGGCGCGGATGTCGTCAAAGTCTTCCCCGCGACAGCCCTCGGGCCGACGTACCTGAAGGACGTGCGGGCCCCGCTGCCGCAGGTCAAGCTGATGCCCACGGGCGGCGTGACGCTCGACAACGCCGGGGACTGGCTCAGGGCCGGCGCCGTGGCGGTCGGCGTCGGGACGGCGCTCCTCGATGCGAAGGCGATTGCCGCGGCCGATTACGGCGTGCTGCGGGCGAACGCGGAGCGGATCGTCGCCAACGTGCGCGCCGCGAGAGGGAATGCCTGATGAAGACAGTGGTGACCTTCGGCGAAATCATGTTGCGGCTGAGCCCGCCCGGGTTCGAGCGCCTGCTGCAGTCTCCCATGCTCTGCGCCACGTTCGGCGGCGGCGAGGCGAACGTGGCCGTGAGCCTCGCGCAGTTCGGCCTCGACAGCGCGTACGTGACCGCGCTTCCGAAGAACGCGATTGGCGACGCCGCCGTGCGAGCGCTGCGGGCGGAGGGCGTGCGCACCGATCGCATCGTGCGCAGCGGCAACCGGGTCGGCATCTACTACGCGGAAACCGGCGCCAGCCAGCGGGCGTCGACCGTGCTCTACGACCGCGCGCGCTCCGCGATCAGCGAGATGGCGCCGGACGCGGTCGACTGGACGAGCGTCTTCGAAGGCGCGGCGTGGTTCCACGTCACCGGGATCACGCCGGCGCTCGGCCCCAGCGGTGCGGAAGCCACGCGGCGGGCCATCGCGGCGGCGCGCGCGGCTGGCGCCCGCGTGAGCGTCGACCTCAACTACCGCAAGAAACTCTGGACCGAGGCGCAGGCGCAGGAAACCATGGGCCCGATGATGCGCGGCGTCGACGTCGTCATCGCCAACGAGGAGGACCTGCAGTCGGTCCTCGGCGTCCACGTTCCAGACACCGACGTCACCAGCGGCCAGCTGAACCTCGACGGCTTCCGCCAGGCGGCCGAGCGGGTGACGCGCGATTTCGGCCCGTCGATGGTCGCCATCACGCTGCGCGAGAGCACCTCGGCGAGCGACAACGGCTGGAGCGCCGCGCTGTGGGATGCGAAGACGGGAACGATGCAACGCAGCCAGCGCTACGACGTGCGGCTCGTCGACCGCATCGGCGGCGGCGACAGCTTCGCGGCCGGCCTGATCTACGGGCTGGTTACCGGCCGTGCGCCGGCCGACGCCCTCCGCTTCGCGGTCGCCGCGAGCGCGCTGAAACAGACCATCCCTGGAGACTTCAGCCGCGTCAGCGCCGAGGAGGTCGATCGGCTCGCCGGCGGCGATGCGTCGGGGCGGGTTCAGCGGTAAAGCGGCCCTGGCCGCATCCGGGTCAATTGCTTGAACGGTAAGGTATAAGCTTCGTCAGCAATGAAGATCGCCGACGCCACGGTCCTCGTGTGCAGCCCCGGGCGCAACTTCGTCACACTGAAGGTCGTGACGGAAGACGGCGTTCATGGGCTCGGCGACGCGACGCTGAACGGGCGCGAGCTGGCGGTCGCGAGCTACCTCACCGATCACGTCATTCCGCTCCTCATCGGAAGAGACGCGCGGCGGATAGAAGATACCTGGCAATACCTTTACAAGGGCGCGTACTGGCGGCGCGGCCCCGTCACGATGACCGCCATCGCGGCTGTCGACACCGCGCTGTGGGACATCCTGGGCAAGGCGGTCAACCGGCCGGTCTATCAGCTGCTCGGGGGGGCGTCACGTGAGTCCGTGATGGTGTACGCCCACGCGAACGGCACGACGCTGGACGAGACGGTGGACGCCGTCGGCCATTACCTCGAGCTCGGATACCGCGCCGTCCGCGCCCAGTGCGCGATACCGGGAGTCCCGCACGCGTACGGCGTGGGAGCGAGCGGCTCGCGCCATTACGAACCAGCCCAGAGAGGGCGCGCCCCGGAAACGGTGTGGGACACCGAGCGGTATCTGCACTTCGCCCCTTCGGTATTCGATCGTATCCGCCGTGAGTTCGGACCGGACGTGCACCTGCTCCACGACGTCCATCACCGTCTCACGCCCATTGAAGCTGGCCGCCTCGGGAAGAGCCTCGAACCGTTTCACCTGTTCTGGATGGAAGACCCGGTGCCCGCGGAGCTTCAGGAGGGCTACCGGCTGATACGTCAACACACGACGACGCCGATCGCGGTGGGCGAGGTGTTCAACTCGATCTATGACTGCCACCAGCTGATCCAGGAACAGCTCATCGACTACATCCGTACGACCGTCGTGCACGCCGGTGGGATCAGCCACCTGCGGAAGATAGCGGCGCTCGCCGAGCTGCACCACGTCCGGACGGGAGCGCACGGGGCGACAGACATGAGCCCGGTCTGCCTGGCCGCCGCGCTGCACTTCGATTTGAGCGTGCACAACTTTGGCATCCAGGAGCACATGCCGCACAACGAGGACACCGACCGGGTGTTTCCGCACGCGTACGGATTCCGCGATGGCGCCATGCATCCTGGCGAGGCTCCGGGACTTGGCGTGGACATCGACGAAGCGCTCGCGCGGACGTTCCCGTACGAACCGGCATATCTGCCCACGGCGCGGAAAACGGATGGGACGGCGCATAGCTGGTAATCGAATCAACAGTCTCCAAGTCGGATGCAGATCACCGCAGTACAAAGAGCCGCCCGACAGGGCGCTGCACCCGACGAGCCGCGCGGATGAATCCGGGACGATCCTGGCGGTGTTCTGCGCGGCTCGCGGGTCAGCCGCGTTCCCGCTCTCACGGATCGGTTCAAGCGGTCACGCAAACGCTCTGCAGCGATTCTCGGCGAGCTGGTTGCAGAGATGTCATTCTCGATTCAAGAAGCCAAGGCGCTACTGGGAGAAATGGGCGGCGATCCTGATGACGCAGCGGCCTCCCAAGAAACGACTGGAGCCGACGCGGCTCCAGTTCACAAAGCCGCGCGGCTCATTCGTGCACGTTGACCGACGGATATCGTGGAGATGACTGCACGCCAGGCTCTCGCGTTCATTCGCAAGCACGGTGTGGTACTCGAGGCCGCACAAGGGCCAGGCCCGTCGCTTGCTGAGGTCATCGCTGGAGAGCCCGTTCGAGGTCGCTGGTGGTCCCATCCGAAGAGTCACGAGATCTTCGCGGTGACGCGAGCGATCCGCGACAGCGATGATGTCCTCGTGTGTCGCCTCATCAAGGGCAAGATCACGTTTGTCCATCGGCGGATGTGGCCTGCGCTCGTCCGAGTGGCGGGCCGGCTGCCATCGGATCACCTGTCGCAGGTGCGCGAGGTCCACACGAGCTCGGGACGGCACGTGATCCAAGAAGTCCCCTTCCCCGATTGGGTTCCGTCGAGCGTCCACGCAGCGGCGCGAAGCCTCTCGGAGGAAGCGGCGCTCGCCGAGCTTGCCGCCTGGATCGAATAGCGACAAAGCGCGCGGCCCAACACGCGGCTACACCCGAGGGCGCCGCCGACGTCACAGCCACAGTTTGAGAATCAGCCCCACCCACGCGCCGCCAAGACCGAGCGTCCAGCCGATGGCCGCGCCACGCCGCTCGCGCTGGCGCCGGGCGAGCGCGCGTATGGGATCTTCACGCATCTCGGCCTCGAAACGGCGTCTCAGAATCCGCGGAAGCCAGACAAAATGGAGCGATGCGAGGACGAGCGTGAAGCCGGCGAACACGAGCAGGTCCGGCCAGTCGCTCCGGGTGACCCGAGCCCGGAGCTCAAAGCCGATGGCGGTGACGATGACGGTGGCGACGCTCGCGTACATGAAGCGACGAAGTTCGCGCCTCTCCTGGTCATCATGAGCCCGGCGTAACAGGGCTCGACTACCAAATACGACGCCGAGGACACCCACAATGGAGGTGGCGAGGACGGCGACCGCCGCCGTGAACAGCCAGACGAGCGCGGCCCAGACACTTCCAGATGCGGCGCCGCCCGTGCCCGCCGCCTTCGCCGCCGACACCGTGAGTGCTGAGGCCGTGACCGGCGCGGCCAGCGGGAGCGCCGCCATGACCGCCGCCGCGAATCCTGCGCCGGGAGCCG
>CAYZBZ010000091.1:0-14232 GCA_964476725.1 uncultured Vicinamibacterales bacterium | reverse complement strand
GTTCATGTGAATGCCATCGCCGTGATAATCGGTGGCCGACGTGCGGGTCATCATGTTGAGCGCCGCCTTCGCCATGTTGGTGTGCGGATGGCGGGTCGTCTTGAAGGTCCGGTAGAACTGACCTTCGACGGCAGAGACGTTGACGATGTGTTTGTCGCGCTCCGGCGTACGGAGCATCAGCGGCTTGAGGCGTCCGTTGATGATGAACGGCGCGATGGCATTCACGAGCTGCACCTCCAGCAGCTCCACTGAGGGCACCTCGGCCATCAGCAGCCGCCACGAGTTCCGTCCGCGCAAGTCCAGCTGCTGGAGGTCCTGATCCAGCCGGCCGTCGGGGAAGACATCCTTCCGCGCCTGGAGCTCCTCCGGGAGCAGCGGCACTTGTGAGAGTTCGGCCGCGTGGGTCAGGCCCGCCACTTCCGATATCCGGCGATCGAGCGCCGCCGGAGAGACCGTCGCGGTGTCGGCGTCCGGGACCAGATGGTAGCCGCGCAACCCCTCGTACGCGCCCAGAAGCTTGCGCACGCGCTCCGGCATGTCGCCGAGCGCGGCCATTTCCCCCGCCATCATGTGCGCGTAGAAGTCCGGCGGACGCCGCACGGTCTGGCAGGCATTGTTGATGATGAAGTCCAGCCGGCTGCGCGTCGCGAGCAGCACCCGGCAGAACGCTTCCACGCTCGGCACGTGGCGCAGATCGAGCCCGAAGATTTCGAGGCGATCTCTCCACTCGTCGAAGTCCGGTTCCTGTGCGTAGCGCGTCGCCGAGTCCCGTGGGAAGCGGGTGGTGACCACGAGCTCTGCGCCGGCGCGCAGCAGCTTGAGTCCGGCCTGATATCCGATCTTGACTCGTCCGCCGGTCAAGAGCGCCACTCGACCGCGCAGGCCGGCCAGTTCGGTCCGCTTCGCGAAGTTCAGCTCGGCGCACGGCGCGCAGAGCTGGTCGTAGAAATGGTGAATGGCCGAGTACTCGCCCTTGCAGACGTAGCAATGCCGCTGGCCGCTCGCTTGGCGAGGCGCCTCGGCTTCCCGGGACTCCGAATCGTCGTTGATGTCCTTCGGCTCGAATCCCTTCGGGGGAAAGACATTCGGCGTCGTGAACACCGGCTTCCGGCGCAGCGTCCGAATCCCCGTGTCGGCAAGCACCCGATCGTCGCGTCTCGCGCTGGCTGCCTTCCGATGGCGTCCGATGGCCTTGACCAGCTTCCGGCGCGCGCGGGCATCAGGGTTGTACACCTTGCCAGCCGCCTGGAGCAGGCGCTGCCGATCTTCCGCGGACAGGGGCGCGAGCAGCCCCCGGTCGGCGGCGATCGCTTCGAGGAGCTCCGTCGTGGCGCGCAAGCGCTCGACGAGCGGGAGGTCGTCGTCTGTGAGTTGGTGCATGTGGGTAGAGCTGGTTTCAAGACCGTAGCGCAGGGCTAAGCGCCAGCGGAGCGTCAGCCGCTGATGCCTGCCCGGGTGAGAGCCGGCCGGTGGTCAATGGGTTTCAGCGAGCGTGTACTCGAAGTCGTATGAGTGCTTCCCGTCCGTGATCTTGATCATCATTCTGCCCGAGAGACCCACCAGCTGACCGGTACCGGAGTCGGGCACGACGGTGATCGTCAGTTGCGGTTCGCCGCGCGTCATGGTGCCGCTGTGCTGGAGCGCAAAGGTGCCGCGGCGGCCGTTCAGCGTGCCGCTGACCCGCTCGATTGCGACATAGCTCGCGGAGCCCTTGACGCTGCCGCCAGCGGTCAGCATCTCCCCCTTGCTGGTGGCTTCGAGGTCGCCGTGGAGCTGTTTGTCGATTGACATCCTGCCCAGAGGCGCCCCTTCGACGGGCTCGTCCGTCGCCTGAGGGCTCAGCTTTACTTCGAACGTTCCACTTGCGCGAGTCGCCACCGCCGCCTCCTTCTGACCTGCACCTGCAACCGGCGAAGGGTTCCGCGCATACGCCGACGAGCCAACGTTGAGAGACATCCACACACCCGCGACGACTCCAGCCGCGGATCGAATGCGATTCGTCATGTTGACCTCGTGGTACGGAGCGCCGAACCTTCGGCTGCGCGTCACGAAGAGTCTACCTCGGCCACGGAAGAACACGGAAAACACGGAACAACACGGAAACGTCCCGACGAGGCTGGTAGTGCCTACAGGTGGTTTCAAAACCCCGTATCTTGTGGGGATCGGGCAGGGTCGCCCCGTAGTCAGACCAGTTCGATTGCTGCCGGCAGCCGCTTCCGAAGCGCCGAGCGGCTCGATCGGATGAGCCTGCCGACCACCGGATCGAACTTGGCAATGAAGCCCGCGAGCTTCCTGGCGGGCGAGCCCTTGGATTCGGCTGTCAAAACTCGCCTCACGGTTTGAGTCCTGTCCCAGACTTCACGGGCACGCGCTGAAAATCGACCGGTGTCAAGGCAAAAGGCAGTGCCGGTAGTGGTCAAGTTTCAGATTGACTAACGCCTAACGGGCATAACAGGCATTCCGAGCGTGATCCGCCCATGTCCGTTGAACGTCCCACGACACCGCTCGGTCTCACACGTGAAGGTGATTGTTGGGAGTGGAGTTGTCCCGCTCCTGGCCCAATCGCAGCCGCGCTGACATATGAGTTTCAAGTCCCCGCGTGGAGCATCGATGGCGACCTCGAAATCAGCGACCGTTGCCTGAGCCTTCCCAACTGACCAGCCGGCGATGACCAGACCGAAGGCAACCGCGACACGTAGCACTGTGAGTCTCATGGTTTGCCCCCCTAAATAAAGGGCCGTCGCACTGTGAATGCGACGGCCATGCCGTGTCCCACGACACCGCGCATAGGATACCTCACTACGCCGCTTTTTGGTCGGCGGCGTCGAGCAGCGAAACAAGCTCGACGAGCGACCACACGTGCGACGAAAGACCAGCCTCCATCGCGGGTGTCACGCGAAGGGTCTGATGCACGCGGCAAAAGTTGTAGTGCATGAAGTGGAGCGCAACGGCCGCTTCGTGGTTCGCCAGCTTCTTTGAGAAGCCGTTCGTCAACCGCGTGAACCGGCGCATCCCCATCCGCATCGTGAGGTTCTGGCGCTCGACGTAGGACGTGCTGATGTACTTCGGATTCGAGTTTCTTCAGCGGCCTCTTGGGGCTGCCCGCGGGGCCCCGCGTCACTCGCGTCTCAGCAACGCCAGCGGATGGATGTCCGCCGCGCGGCGTGCCGGCAGATAGGACGCCACGGCCACCACGGCCAGGACGAGCGCGATCACGGCGCCGTAGGTCGGAGCGTCGAGCGCCCCGACGCCAAATAACACGCTGCGGATTCCACGGGTACCAGCGATCGCGATGAGCACGCCGACCGCGATGCCAGCGAGCACCCGCCAGGCTGCCACAAGAAGCACCGAACGCAGGACGTCCGCTCGCTGAGCGCCAAGTGCGAGGCGAATGGCGAACTCGTGACGCCGCTGCGCCGCGTCGAGGCAGACGGCGCTGAACAAGCCGACCGTGGCGAGCATGAAGGCGGTCGCCGCAAACAGCGTGAACATCCACACGCTGAAGCGCCAGGGAGCTACCGCCCGTGAGACGATGGCCTCCATCGTCGTCAGACGGTCGACGACGACGCGCGGATCGAGACGGCGAGCCTCGGCTTGAACCGCGCCCGCGACACGTCGCGGGTCGCCTGAGGTCCGGACCACGAGATCAGTCGCCGCCATCGGCGATTGCAGGGCGGCATCGTATACGTCCAGCCGCACGTCATCGATTCCCCGGTAGCGCACGTCCGCCACGACCCCCACAACCGTGCGCCAGTCGCTCTCCGGGCCCTCGGAGGCAAACGTGGGCATCAACACACGCGTGCCGATCGGATCCTGTCCCGGCCAAAGGCGTCGAGCCGTCGTCTCGCCGACCAGCACGACCCTTGGGGATCCAGCACGGTCCTGGGCGTTGAAGAGGCGGCCAGCTTTGAGCTGAATCCGCATCGCGGCGAAGTAGCCCGGCGTTGCGACCTGGTAATTGAGCGTCGGGTTCTGTCGCGCCGCGTCTGGCGTCTTCGCCTGCCCCTCCAGAAGGACACCTGTCTCCTGACCAATGGGACCGAGCGCCAGTGGACGCAGATACACGGCTCCCGCCACTTCGACATCGGGCAAAGCTTCCACACGGCCGACCAGGGTGTGGATCCACTGGTTCGTCGACAGCTTCGGGCCGCGAGGTCCGACGTTCATCGTGAGCACGTTGGACGGCGCAAAACCGAGATCGATGTTCCTGAGGTTCACGAAGCTGCGCACGACGAGACCTGCCGCGACCAGGAGCACGACCGTGAGGCCGATTTGCAGGATCAGCAGAAATGAGCGGGCGCGATGACTCTGTCTACCGGGCGTGGAACGCGCCGCGTCGTTGAGCGCGTCGAGCAGGTTCGCCGTGGCGGCGTGGCGCATGGGCCCCGCTCCGCAAAGGACCGCTGTCGCCAGCATCGCGGCGAATGTAAACGCCGCGACGGGAAGATTGATCGAGACATTCGAGAGTCGCGGCACGTCGTCCGGGGCAAGGGCGACAATCGCCTTCACCATCCATTGCGAGGCGATGAGACCCGAAATACCGCCCGCGATAGCGAGGATCAACGCTTCCAGCGCCCACTGCCGGCCCAGGGTTCTGCCGGTGGCTCCGAGCGCAAGTCGGACTGCATGCTCGCGGCGCTTCAGCGAGACTCGAGTCAGCATGAGCCCGGACACGTTCGCACAGCCGATGAGCAAGAGCACTCCCACGGCCGCGAACAACGCCCAGAGCGCTTGACGCACGGGGCCGAGCAGGTAGTCGAGGAGCGGCGTCACGACAACAGCGGCGCCGAATCTGTGGGCCCCGCCATCTCGCTGGAGCTCACCGGCCAGACGGCCGAGCTCGTCCGTCGCCATCCTCGGCGTCACCCCCTCGCGGAGTCGTCCGACGACGAAGAGCACGCCGACGTTCTCGAGGGTATCCGTCCGCCATCCCGCGGCTGAATCGGCCAGGATAGGAACGACAGGCGTCCAAAAGTCGGTGCCGCGTGGGAAATCGAACCCGTCGGGCATGACACCCACGATGGTGTGCGGTTTGTCGAGCTGGATGGTGGTTCCGACCGCTCGAGGGTCGGCGCCAAACCGCCTCACCCACATCCCGTGGCTCAGAACGACGACGCGCGGCGCTTTGACCGCATCATCCTCAGGGCGGAACCCTCGGCCGACCTCGGGGAGAACGCCCAGCGTGTCGAAGAACGAAGCGGAAACACCGGCCGATGAAACCCGCGCCGATTCATTCGACGTGTCCATCACGGCGGGCCACGTGGATGAGCCGATGGCCGCCGTCTGGGTGAAGCTTTGGCTATGAGCCGCCCAGTCCTGGAAGTTTCGATAGGAAAGCTCGACGACGGCGAGGTTGCGCGAGGGGTCGCTCTCCCAGCAGACCACCAGGTTTCCCGGCTGGCGAATGGGCATGGGCCTGAGAAGAACCGCGTGCACCGCGCTGAACATGGCGCTGTTTGCGCCGATGGTGAGAGCGAGGATCACGACAACGGCAAAGGTATATCCAGGCACCTTCAGGAGGTGCCGAAGCGCAAGGCGGACGTCACCCGGCGTGGCCATCAACAAGGTTCAGGGTTCAGTACGCCATCGCGTAGCAGTCGCGGCGCGGGTCCGCGCCGGCGATCCGATTGCCGCTGACCGGATCGATCAGGACTGCTGTCGCGCAGCTGGCGATGCCGAACGGCCTGACCTTGCTCACATCGTGGCCACGATCCTGCAACTCCTTCACAACGGTGTCGGGAATCGTCGACTCCACATTCAGTTTGTTGAAGCCCGCAGTGTGGGGCCAGAACGAGCCGTAGAAGTGCAGCGTCTGGACACGCGGCCACTCGAACGCCTCGTGCAGGTTCGGGTACCAGTCGGACCAGAACTCCACGATGTTGAGGAAAGCCTGCGCGATCGTCTGGTCCTGGTTGTCGCCGCCAGGCGTACCAAGGGCCATGAACGGCTGACCGTTCCGCAGCACGATGCTCGGCGTGAGCGTGTATCGCGGCCGTGAGCGCGGCCGCAGCTGCGCCGCCCGTGTCTCGTCCAGCCAGAACTGCTCACCGCGTACGCTCATGCCGATACCTGTCTTGCCCAGGATCACCGCGCCGCCGATCCAGCCGCCGCTCGGCGTGCTGTCGAAGATGTTGCCGGCCTTGTCGATGATCGCGATGTGTGTCGTGTCCTTGATGGCGCCGCGCATCGGTTCGGCGTCCGGCGCAGGCTGCCCCGGCTTCGTGCCGTCGGCGATGTCGGCGACCCAGTACTTCCATGCCTTCACCTTCGAGTCGAAGGGCAGGGGATTGCCGGCCACGAACGCGCGAGACGCCTGCTTCGGATTGATCAGCGCCGCGCGCTCTCTGGCGTAGTCCTTCGACAACAAGCCCTCGGCCGGCACCTGGACGAACGTGGGATCCGCGTAGTAGCTGTCCCGATCCGCATACGCAAGCTTCAGTGCCTCGACGACGGTGTGGATGTACTCGGCGCTGTTGTGCTTCATCCCCTTCAAATCGAACTGCTCGAGAATGTTGAGCGCTTCGAGCAGGGCCGGCCCCTGACTGCCGAAGGAATGTTTGTACACCTCGTATCCGCGGTAGGTCGTCGTCGCGGGCGCTTCGACCTTCGCGAAGAACTCCGAGAAATCATCGATCTCGAACGGCGCTTGCTGTCGCTTCAGAAAGGCGACCATCTCGCGCGCGATGTCGCCTTTGTAGAACCGGTCGCGAGCCGCCGCAACGGCCGCCCTGCGGCCCTTGCCTGCGGCCGCGCGCTCGGCTTCGGCCATCCGCTTCAACGTGCGCGCGAGAGTCGGCAGCGTGATTGTCTCGCCGGCCTTGTACATCGAGCCGTCCGGCTTCAGCCAATAGTGCTGGTTGTCCGGCCATTTCTCGAGGAACTCGAGGTTGCTCTCGATCGCCTGCGCCGTTCGCGGGCGCAATGGAAAGCCCCGCTCGGCGTACTCGATCGCGCGGGCCGACACTTGCCCGAAGCTCATCGTTCCCCACCGCTCGAGTACGGTGAGCGCGGCATGGAGCGCGCCGGGAACGACGGCCGGATCGAGTCCCGCGCCCTGCAGGTTCTTGCCGTGGGTCGCGTACCAATCGAGCGTCGCCCCCTTCGGGGCCCACCCCTGCCCGACGACCGAGACAACCTTGCCCGTGGCGCGAGGATAGACGAGCACCAGCGCTTCGCCGCCCAGGCTGTAGAGATCCTGTTCGACGACGCCCCCCACGAGGAGGGCCGCGACGCCCGCATCGAATGCGTTGCCCCCCTTCGTCAGGACTTCAAAGGCGGCGGCGGTCGTCAACGGATGGCCGGCCGACACGCCGCCGTGAGGTCCCATGACCGGCGGACGCCCGGCCGCCCCGGTGCCAGTGGCCATCAGAGCGGCCGTCACCAGCGCGGTCAAGGTGGCCGACAACGAGGGTTTTGGGGTGTGCATGTGTTTTCTGGAACTGAGCAGTCACAGAGTGCCCCCGATTCGATCGTCCGCGCAAACTTCGCCTGTTCGAGGTCGGGGAGTGCTAATGCTAGTACTAGTACTAGTTGCAAGATGCCGCGACGCGATGCAGTGAACGCACCTGTATCTCGCGGTCGACGCGCACACCCGTCACGCGGACGCGCTGCGCAGATGCCTACTACCGCGTGAAGTTGACCGTGACGGTCAACAGAACCGGCACGGGCAGGCCGTTCAGCATAGTCGGCAGGTACTCCCACTGCCGCACGGCGTCAAGCGCGGCCTGATCGAGTAGCGGGATCGAGCGCACGACCCTCGCGTCTATGACTTTCCCGTCGGGTCCAATCGTCGCTTCGATCGTGACTACCCCGGAGACACGCGCCGACTGCGCAGTGGCCGGGTACACCGGCTTGACGTCCTTGATCTTGTGTGGTGCCATGATCCGACCCCCGGGGCGGACCGCCGCCATCCTGGCCTTCGCCCTGGCCGCGGCATCGGCTTTCTCTTTGGCCGCGACAGCATCGGCCTTCTCCTTGCCCGCGACAGCATCGGCCGCCGCCTTGTCGCCTGCCGCCTTCGCAGCGCCTGCGAGTTCCTTGGTCTTGTCGTACGACTTGAACCACTTGCCTTCCTGAGCTTTCAGCTCGGCGTCGAGGGCTGCCCGGGCATCCTGGGCAGCCTGTAGCGACTCGGCGGCATACTGACCCGCGCGGTCGGTAGCGGCCCTGTCAAGGGCGGCCTTGGCCGCATCCACGTCCGCGTTGGGCGGCGACGCGCAGCCCGTGACAGTGATCGCGAGGCCCAGGGCAATCGCCCGGAATCTGACAATGACACGCATGGTGTGTTTTCTCCTTCAAGCGTCGGATCAACGGTATGTCCACCTGGCTGCCCGAAACAGGCCGATAGTACACCCGTGCGCGCCTGCTGTGGCGAGTTCTTCCGTCACGGGCCGTCCGGCACATCGAAACCGCAAGCTGTTAGCTGGCTTTGCGATTCAAACTGGCGCATTGCCCGCAAATCATCACACTTTGCATTGCAGCAACGCCGGGGTGGAGCGTAAAGGGCCGAGCACCAAAGCCGTTCGCGTGAGTCGCACCCGGGAGCTCCGGTCGCTCACTTCGCCGCATACACCGTCCAGTTTGGCGTCACGGCCCGCGTGGCGTGGTGACGGCAGCGCTCAGTAGTCGATCTTCACCAGCGACACGCCTTGACGCGGGAGCGCAAACGTCAGATGCAGCCGTCCCTTCTCGACGCGCCGGCGCTCGGCTCGGCCGAGCGTCTGCAGATGGCCCGCCTTCTCCAGCGCCGCATACTGGCGCGCGTCCGGCGGTTGGGGCGATCCCATGTTCTTCCACGCCTCGTACGCGTTGCTGTGCTGGCCATCGACGCGATAGTGCGTGACGGTGGGCCGGCCGGGCCGCGCCCCCTCGATCGTCAGCGCGATCTCCGCGGCAGGCGCCGGCAGGTCGTCGTCGTGATAGTTCCACACCATCACGGTGAGCCCGCGATCGTCCCGCGCCGCGAGGGCGTAGATGTCCGGCTGGCCGCGAACGCCTGCGTCGCGAATGGCCTCCACCGGCGTCGCGCTCGTGCTCTCGACCCCAAGCCGCTCCCCGCGCATCAGCCCGAGCATCCGGAACACGTTCAGCACCGGCTTGTCGAGGCCGTTGGTCGCGAGGTCGCGAAACCCCGCGAAGTAGGGCTGGTCCTCGAACTCGAACGCCCACGTCACGGAGCCGAGAAGGTTGACCTTGTGGAGATCGGCAAGCTCGTACGTCCGCGCAATCTGCGCCGCGGTGTAGCTCGAGTACATCGTCCCGTTTCGATAGGCGTTTTCCGGGTTCGTCCGGACGGAACAGGCCGCGCAGCCTTCCGGGTCTGATTCGCCGAGGACGATCGGCGTGTTGCGCAGCTCGGGGAACGAGGCGACGATCTCGAATCCGTTCGAGATCGCCCTCAACTGGTTGCTGATCCCCATCCGGACGTGCCCTTCCACGACGCGAGGCGCCCCCTTGGCGTGGAACGCCACGAAGTCGAGCGGGGACCCTGTCTTCCCGGTCGCGTAGTTCGTGCCGCGGAGGCAGTGCTCGATGAAGGCGCGCAGGAGCTGCTGCGTGCGGGCGCCGTTGGGACCGGTCATGTGCGGGCCGCCAATCCGCGCGCCCGGAAGCGCGCGCTTGAGCCCGTCAGCCGCAAAGTCGTAGAGCTTCCTGAACTCTTCCGGCGTGCCGCTCCAATACCCGATGTCCGGCTCGTTCCAGACTTCCCAATACCAGCTTTCGACCTCCGCCTTGCCGTAACGCCCGGACGCGTGCCGCGCCCACTGGAACACCAGCTCGCGCCACTTGTCGTAGTCCCTCGGCGGATGCGTCCAGCCCGTATAGATCCGGTTGTAGTTCACGCCGGGCGCCCAGTCGTGCTTGTAGGGCGCCGGCTTTGACGACAGCGCTTCCGGCATGAAGCCGATCTCGACGAGCGGCTTCATCTTCCGCTGGACGTACGTGTCGAAGATGCGATCCACGATGGTCCAGTCGTATACCGGACGACCCTCCGCGTCTTCGGCGTACGCGTTCGTGGATCCCCATTTGAGCGCTGGCGTGCCGTCGCCCGTCGTCAGCAGGTTGTGCGCGCGCACGTAAACGGGCACCGGACTGAGCGCCGCAAGCTCGGAGAGCAGCTTCCGCCCATCCTTCATGTAGGTGTAATTCGGCTCGTCGTACCCGAAAAACGCCCACATGGGGGTCATCGGCCCCCTGCGCTGGGTGGCGTCGACATGGATGGACACACGGGGGCCCTGGCCCGCCAGCGGGATGCACAGAAGCGCCGCGGCGAAACCAAGCGCGAGCGTGACGCTCTTCATGAAGCGCGGATCTCCTCTACTTCTGCACACCGAACGTCATGACTGTTCTGGACGAATATGTCTCGCCTGGCTTCAGGATCGTCGATGGAAAGTCCGGGTGATTCGGCGAGTCCGGAAAGTGCTGGGTCTCCAGACAGAAGCCGTTTCGCAAGGCGTAGACGCGCCCGCCCTTACCGGTGATCGTTCCGTTCAGAAAGTTTCCTGAATAGAACTGGACACCGGGCTCCGTTGTCGCGATCTCCAGTGTGCGGCCGCTCTTCGGTTCGACCACTCGCGCCGCGCGCTGCAGGCCTGGGCCGGTCCTGTTCAACACCCAGTTGTGATCGTAGCCCCTGCCCCTCCGCAACTGCTGGTCATCCGCGTTGATTCGGGCGCCGATGGCCGTCGCCGTTCGGAAGTCGAACGGCGTGCCCTGCACGGGCGCGAGCTCGCCGGTGGGGATCAGCGTGTCATCCACCGGAGTGTAGCGGTCCGCGTCGAGCATCAGCTCGTGGCCGAGGACGTCCCCCTCTCCTGCCAGGTTGAAGTAACTGTGCTGCGTCAGGTTGACCGGCGTCGCCTGGTCCGTGACCGCGTGATAGTCGATGACCAGCTCATTCTTGTCCGTGAGCGTATACGTCACCGTCGCCTTCAGATTGCCGGGATATCCTTCTTCGCCGTCCGGGCTCGTGCGCGTGAACGCGACGCCGACGCCCGCGACGTTCTCGACAGGCGCGGCGGCCCACACGACCTTGTCGAACCCCTTCACCCCACCGTGCAAATGGTTCGGGCCGTCGTTCGTCGCGAGACTGAACGTCTTGCCGCCGAGCGTGAACCGCCCCTTCGCGATGCGGTTGCCGTAGCGACCGACGATCGCGCCGAAATACGGCGGATCCTTCAGGTAGCCATCAAGCGTGTCGAACCCGAGCACGATGTCGGCCTGCCTTCCTGACCGATCGGGAACCACAAGGCTCGTGATGATCGCGCCGTAGGTCATGGCCCGTACCTGGACACCCGCCGCGTTGGTCATCGTGTAGACAGCGACCGCCTGCCCGTCTGGCGTGGCGCCAAACGGCGCGCGGGTCACGCCGCGTTTCGCAGGCCGAGCCCCACCGGACTGACCGGCGCCGGCGCCGATGACCGTCTGCGCTATCAGAACCGCCGTCAGTATCACCACGACGTATCGAAACGCGATCATGCGGACTCCAATATCGAAAACTTTGTAGCGCAGGGCTTCAGCCCTGCCCAGGCAGCTACGGTTTCTTTTCAATCACTTCGACAATCCCCGCGTCGATGAACTGGCCGCCGCGCGTCTGCTTGACGTGGATCGCGAGTGTGTTACGCGACCCGCTCCGCAGCAGCGCCGCCGCGGCCGCGTCGAGCGGCACGTACGAGTAGCCGCCCACCGCCCCAGGCAGCGTGGCAATGCGCTCGCCATTCACGTACACCTCGGCGTCGTCGTCGTGGTACACGCGCAGGTGCGGGTTGACGAGCGCGCGCGATGGCACGTCGAAGGCCCGCCGGATCCAGATCTCCGGCGTGAGCCACGGCGTGCCCACTTTGGCGCGGGGCGTGTCCGGCTTTCCGAAGCCGCCGCTTCCCTGCCGCCAGGCGGCGTCATCGTAGGCGGGCGTGAACCAGGTGTCCGGCGGGGCGTCGGTCGTGTAGCGCCACAGCTGCGGCGATCGGTCGGAGGCCGCGACGAGCTCGCGCACGATCGGCGGCGAGGAGAGCCGCGCGTGGAGCTCCTTCGCGTCGGCCGGAAGCTTCACGATCGCGCGATCGTACGTGAGGATGCCGTTGACCTCGACCTCGACGTCGGTCGTCTGCGTGTAGATCGCAGCCGAGAGCCCTTCGCCGACGAGTATCCGCAGTTGGTACAGCAGATCGCGATACGCCTTGCCCAGTTCCTCGGGCGTCTTGTAGCTGCGGTATCCCCAGTTGCCCTTGTCGATCCAGGTGTGCCCAACGAGCGGCAGGCCAAGGCCGCCGAACTCGCCGAGGACGGCGGCGCGCCTGTCCTCGAGAAGCGGGATCGCGGGACCCGGATAGGAATGCGCGTCGGACACGTCGCTCACGCCCTTGTCCGTCCATCCGCTGGCGTGATTGACGAGGCGGCTGGGATCCCGCTCCTTCAGCCACGCCGCGTATTGCTCGGCCTGGTGCTGGCCCCATCCTTCGTTGAAGGGGACCCACATCACGATCGACGGCGAGTTCCTGAGCGCGTCCACGACGTGCTCGAGCTCGCGCGCGAACACGTCGCGGATCTCGGCGGGCTTGTCCGGCCCGCTGGGCATGTCCTGCCACACGAGCATGCCGAGCCGATCGCAGTGGTAGTACCACCGCGCGGGCTCGACCTTCACGTGCTTCCGAATCAGGTTGAAGCCGAGCCGCTTCGACGTCTCGATGTCCGATCGCAGCGCGTCGTCGGTCGGCGCGGTGTACAGACCGTCTGGCCACCAGCCCTGGTCGAGGAGTCCGTATTGAAAGAGCGGCTTGCCGTTCAGGAACAGCCGGTTGACCCCCGCCTCGTCGCGCTGCATCGCGATCGTGCGGATCCCCGCGTAGCTCTGGACCTCGTCGCGCCCGAGGCGGACCCGCAGGTCGTACAGGAACGGGCTGTCCGGCGACCAGAGCTTCGCCCCCGGGATCCGGAGGACAATCGGCTGCCCCGCCGGGCCGCTGGCGTTCGCGACCACCCGCGTGCCGTCGCGCGCGGTGATCCGGGCCACGCCCGCGCCGGCCGATGCGGAAAACACGCGAGCGGTGATCGTGCCGGCGATCGCGTCCGGGACGATGTGGATGTTGCTGATGCTCAGGGCAGGGACTGGCTCCAGCCATACGGTCTGCCAGATTCCCGTCACCGCGGTATACCAGATGCTTTTCGGATCGAGCACCTGCTTACCCCTGGGCTGCGAGCCGCGATCGGTCGGATCCCACACGCTGACGACCAGCTCCTGATCGCCAGATGGCTTCAGGGCGTCGGTGATGTCGAACGAGAACGGGTCATAGCCGCCGGTGTGGCTGCCGACAGATTTGCCGTTGACGATGACGCCTGCGTCCCAGTCCACGGCGCCGAAATGCAACAGCAGGCGGCCGCCGCGCTCGAGGGCAGGCGCCCGGAACGTGCGGCGATACCAGAGCCGCTGCTTGTCGGTCACCGGCCTGGTCACGCCGCTCAATTGCGACTCGATCGGAAAGGGCACCAGAATGCGGCCGGCGTACGTCTCGGGCCGTCCGGCCGCGGCGTCAAGGACGACGTAGTCCCAGAGGCCGTTGAGGTTCTGCCACTGGGCCCGGACCATCTGGGGTCGCGGGTATTCAGGGAGCGCCCGGTCGGGGGTCACTTCAGCGGCCCATCGCGTTCGGAGGCGAGGCGATTGACTCTGCGCCGCGGCAGGCAGAGCCGCGACGGTGATCGAAAGCATCAGCAGCGACGTGACCAGGGACTTCATAACGAGGGATTGTACGCGATCAGAAAAGAAAACGGCCGCGCGGTTGACCGCGCGGCCGTGCTTTGTTCTTCCGCCTAAAGGCGGAAGAGCGAGCTACTGCTGGTCCTTGTGCAGGACCTCCTGCACCTGATCCTTCTTCTTGCCGCCGAGGCCCTGGATCTGGATGACGGGGCCGGCGGACTCCTCTTTCAGCACGTGCTGACGGTACATTGCCGCCATGCGCTCGTTTTCTTCGGCCTTCTTCCTCGCCTCGGCTTTCGCGCGCATCTTCTCTTCACGCGCGGTCTTCGCGATGCCGGCATCGTCCAGGTCGTGCTGAATACCGGCCGCGACGGCTTCGGCGTCGAGCACCAGGCTGTGCTCGGTCGTCGGCAGCGCGACGTTCTTGCCGCCCGCGATGATGTCGTGACGGCCGTGCTCCTCGTACCACTTCGTGAGGGTCGCCGTCATGTGCATCTTCTCGATGATGTTCCGCCAGCCAATGCCCGTGTTGTAGG
>CAYZBZ010000090.1:0-14304 GCA_964476725.1 uncultured Vicinamibacterales bacterium | reverse complement strand
TCGGCGAAAACCGTTGCCGCTTCAGGAAAGGAAACACCATGCTTGACCAGATTGGACGCGGCCTTCTCTGAATCCCACTCGAAGTCGCCTTCGACGACCGTAGGCATAGACAGCTAGTATGGTGTATGAACCATATCCATGTCAACCGACGCGTGATACTCGCACGTCGTGCCGAGCCCGCCGATCTTCACCGCGGAATCCGCGAACTGTTTCCGCACCTCCGCCCGCGCGGCCGGCGAGAGCGCGATCTCGACGCCATGCTTGTGCGTCGTCCGCAACTCCACGGCGTCCATCCCGACCTCCGTGAGGCTCTTGATGATGGTCGGGACATCCCAGTCCTTCGCGATGTTGTAGGTGACGGTGCCGAGCTTCAGCGGCGCCCGCCCCGCTGCGGGCTGCGGTGCCGTCGATGGGTGAACGGCCGCCAGCGCCGGCACAGCCGCCACGGTGGAGAGGAAGTCGCGCCTGTTCATGGGCCAGAGCTTACCGCAGGAGAACGCGTTGCGCGAGCCGGAACGCAGGCCTGAAGGCCTGCGTTACGACCGCCGTCTACGGTCGACCGAATTTTTGCTTCCGGAGAATCCCCGCTCCCTCGCGAACGACGATGAGCTGGTCTGCCTCGACGTTTGGGATCTTCTCCGTGGCGCCGTTGGGCCAGCGGATTGTCAGGTCCGCGGCCGTTGCGGCGCCCAATCCGAAGTGCAGGCGACGGTCGTTGGCGGAGTAGAAGCTCGACTGCGCCGTCACTTCCTGCGCCTGGGTGCGGCTGCTGTAGCGGGCGATCACGCGCGCGCCGATCGCACTGGCGTTCGACTTCACGCCCAGGAGCAGGACTTTCAGCCAGTGACCATTGCCGGAGACGTCGTTGCGCAGCAGGGACGGCGGCTCGTTCATGTTCACCACGACGATGTCGATGTCGCCGTCGTTGTCGAAATCCCCGAAAGCGCAGCCACGGCTCGTGTGCGCCGCAGCCACGCCGGGTCCCGCTTCGTCAATGAGCTCCTCAAACCTGCCGTCGCCCAGGTTGCGAAACACCAATCTCGGCGTTCGGAAGGGGTAGGCCGGAAGCGTCCGCTCCACCTCGGGATAGACGCTCCCGGTCGCCACAAACAGGTCGGGAAGGCCATCGTTGTCCAGATCGACCATCCCAGTTCCCCACCCCACGTACCGGGTCTCCACGCCAATGCCCGCGCGGATGCTGACATCGGTGAAGTAGCCTTTCCCGTCGTTGCGGTACAGGACATTCGTATCGTCGGAGAAGTGCGTCTTGAACACGTCCAGGGTCCCGTCGAGATCGTAGTCGCCAACGGCTATGCCCATGCCCGCCTGTTCCAGTCCGTCTTCGCTCAGCGCCACGCCGCGCTCCAGTCCCTCCTCGCGAAAGGTGCCATCATGCTGGTTGCGGAAGAGCCAGCTCGGCGTGGAATCGCACGCGACGTAGATGTCTGGCCAGCCATCGTTGTCGTAGTCCGCCGCCACAGCGGTCATGGGATACGCCCCCGCAGCCGCCGCAACGCCGGACTGCCGGCTGACGTCCGTGAACGTGCCGTCACCGTTGTTGTGAAACAGCTGGACGAACCCCGTGGGCAGACCGCGAGGACCGCAGTTCACCGGCACGCCCTTCCAGCGGCAGTCAGGGTTCTCGCCAGGCTTGGGCAGCTTCTCGAGCGTGGTGTTGAGGTAGTTGGCGACGAACAGATCCAGTCGCCCATCGCGATCGTAGTCCACCCAAGTGCAACCGGATCCGTAGCGTACGGGATCCTGGCGAAGGCCGGCTTTCTCCGTCACGTCGGTGAACGTGCCGTCGCCGTTGTTGTGGTAGAGCACGTTGTGGCCGTAGTAGGTGATGAACAGATCGTCGAACCCGTCGTTGTCGTAGTCACCGACCGTGACGGCGGACGCCCAACCCGTGCGCGTCAGGCCCGCCTTGCCGGTCACGTCGGTGAACGTGCCGTCACGATTGTTCTTGTAGAGCCGATTCGTCGTGCCCGGCGGCGCGCCTTCCAGGCGAGTGCCGCTCAGAACGAACAGGTCGAGCCAGCCATCGTTGTCGAAGTCGAGAAACGCCACTCCGCACCCGACGACCTCGATGATGTAGCTCTTCGAGTCGACGCCACCGTAGACAATCGGCTGCGTCAGTCCTGCCTGCTTCGCGACGTCGGTGAAGCGCGCGTGAAAAGGACGGCCGGAAGGCTTCCCGCGTGGCTGCGGCCTGACGCCACGCGAGGAGATTCCCTGGCCCGGGGTCCCCACGCGGTCGACCGACCGCGTGGGGTGGCCGTACGCGGCGTCGGCCGAGCACGCGAGAAGGGCGAGCATTCTACGACGCGTGATCATCGCCCCTGCTCTTCCGCTTGCAGCACCTGTCCGGACTTGACGTTCTCGAATCGTTGCACGACTCCGGAAGGCCAGCGAATCTCGACGAGCTTGGCCATAGCATCGCCGCCGAGACCCACCAGCACCCGCCTGTCACTGGCCGAGAGATAGCCGGCAGCCGAGCTGACGGTGAAGTACTGAGTCACGCCGGACGCGGACACGACCTTCACCCGGCACCCGATCCCATCGCGGTTCGATGTCTTGCCAATCGTTCGAATCGCGAGCCAGTTGCTGCGATTCCCGCCATCGTTGCGCAGCACGAAGGCGTTCTGGCCCACGTTGCTGGCGACCACGTCGATGTCGCCGTCATTGTCCAGATCGCCGAACGCCGCGCCCCGTCCGGCCCAGTCCTTGTGAAAACTGTCGCCGGGCAGCACTCTCACGAAACGTCCGGCCTCGTTCCGCAGCAGCAGCGGCGGCTGCTGATACTTCAAGTTGGGCGCCGTTTTCTCGATCGTGTCCATCACGTGTCCCTGCGCGACGAAAATGTCCTTCCAGCCGTCGTTGTCGTAATCGAAGAACCGCGTGCTCCAGCCCGAAAACGGAAGGGTGGCCCCGCCCACGCCGGACATGTTGGTCACGTCCCGGAAGCTGCGATCGGCGTTCTGCCGAAAGAGCCTGTAGCGTTCGTTCGAGAGATCCGTGACGACGATGTCGGGGTGGCCGTCGTTGTCGTAGTCGGCGAAGTCCACACCCATGCCGGCAAACGTCTTTCCGTCCTCGTTGAACCCGACGCCCGTCAGCAGGCCGACCTCGGCAAACGTGTTCTTCCCCCTGTTGTGATAGAGGAACGACTGCACCGAGTCATTGGCAACGTACACATCCACGAACCCGTCGTCGTCGTAGTCGGCGAACGCGACGCCAAGTCCTTTGCCGTTCGCATCGGCAACGCCCGCCTTCGAGGACTCGTCCACGAATGTCCCGTCGCCGTTGTTGTGATACAGGATGTTGGCGATCCCGTTGAAGTTGTCGGGATGACAGTAGGCGCGGTAACCGGGCTTCTTCTCCCCGCAATAGCGGTTGCTCTGGAACGTCCAGTCCAGATAGCGGGTGACGAAGAGGTCGAGCCTCCCGTCGTTGTCCGCATCGAAGAAGCCGGCGCTCGCGCTCCATCCGCCGGCGCCGACTCCGGCGCTCTTGGTGACGTCGGCGAACGTGCCGTCCCCATTGTTGTGATAGAGCGTGTTGCCGCCGTAATTGGTGACGTAGATATCCGTGAAGCCGTCGTTGTCGTAATCCCCCACCGCGATGCCCATGCCGTAGTGGTTCTGCGGCATTCCGGAGAGACCAGCCCTGGCCGTCACGTCGATGAACGCGCCATCCTCCTTCTGACGGTACAGCCGGTTCCAGAATCTCGGGTCGGACTTGTCGGGCCGTTTGCCGTCCGGCATGGGATCGTCGATCTTCGCGCCGTTCGTGAAGAAGATGTCCAGGCGGCCGTCGTTGTCATAGTCCAGCAGGCCCACGCCGCCGCCCATGGTCTCGATCAGGTACTTGCTCGAGGTGGCGGAGTTTTCATGTTTGAAGTCGATGCCGATCGCCTGGGTGACGTCCGTGAACTGGACGTCCGGAGCAGGAGCCGTGCCGATGGCGAGCCAGGCGCAAACCAGGAATGGTTTCGAAACCGTCATGGTCCGGCTAAAGCCGGACGCCACGTTCAAGGTCCGGCTCAAGCCGGACACTACCGAAACCTCCGGCTGCTGGCGATTCCCTTTGTCTCCTGGATGACGACGAGGTGATTGGCGGGCAGGTCCCGAAACGCCTCCTTCACGCCGGAAGGCCAGGCGAGCTCCACGCTGTCTGCCGTGGCGGCCTGGCCCAACCCGAAGTGCAGGCGGAAGTCGTTCTGCGAGTAGTAGCCCGAACCGCTCATCACCTCGGCGATCTGGCTGTGCGCGCCGGTGGTGACTTTCACGCGCGTGCCGATTCCCGATCGGTTCGAGCGCGTGCCCTCGCATTTGATCATGATCGAGTTGTGCCTGTTCCCACCGTCGTTGCGCAGCAGCGTCGGCGGTCCGTCCAGGTTGTTCACGATCACGTCCACGTCGCCGTCGTTGTCGAAATCCCCAAAGGCGCATCCGCGGCCGAGGTTCTCCGACCGGATTGCCGCGCCGGCTTTCGCGGAGACGTCTTCGAAGTGCCCGTTGCCCAGATTGCGATAGAGGACCTTCGGCTGCCGGTACGTGATGTGCAGTTTTCGGCCGGCGATCTGTGCATACACGTGGCCGTTCGCGATGAAGATGTCCTTCCAGCCGTCGTTGTCGAAGTCGAAGAAGTCCACGCCGAAGCCGACATACTTCCGGTTGGCGCCGAGGCCCGCGCGGATGCTGGCGTCCACGAACCCGCCGCCGTAGTTCCGGTACAGCGTGGTCACCTGCTCGGAGAAGTTCGTCCGCACGATGTCCAGCCATCCGTCCGCGTCGAAGTCTCCGACGCCGACTCCCATGCCGGACAGGGCGACTCCATTCTCGTCGAGCGCGCACCCGGCCGGGACCGCGATCTCCCGGAACGTCCCGTCATGGTTGTTGCGATACAGCAGGCTTGGCGCGCTGTCGCAGGCGACATAGATGTCCGGCCATCCGTCGTTGTCAAAGTCCGCCGCCGCCGCGCCCATCCCATACGAGCCCCAGGACTGCCAGTTGCTGCCGACGAACACCATGGTGGAAGGCCCGCGCGGACGGGCGATCCCCGACGCTTCCGAGACGTCCGCAAACGTGCCGTCGCCGCGGTTGCGATAGAGAATGTTCGTGCCGCCGGCGAACCCCTGCGGACCGCAGGGGACGGGGATGTCGTTGTAGCGGCAGTAGGCCGACTCGCCCGGACGGGGCGCCTTCGCCGGATCGAAATTCACGTAGCTGGCGACGAACAGATCGAGATGGCCATCACGGTCGTAGTCCAGAAAACAGCAGCCCGCGCCCCAGCGTGTTCCGGACCCCGCGACGCCGGCTTTTTCGGAGACGTCGGTGAACGTGCCGTCGCCGTTGTTGTGGTAGAGCACGTTGCGGCCCCAGTACGTGACGAAGAGATCGTTGGAGCCGTCGTTGTCGAAGTCGCCGACACAGCACGCCTGGCCCCAGCCGGAGTGGGTCAACCCGGCCTTCTTCGTGACATCGGTGAACGTGCCGTCGCGGTTGTTGTGAAACAGATAACTGGACGGTGTGCTGTCCCGCACTTTCGGATCGAGTCTGCTTCCGTTCACCAGAAAGATGTCGAGCCAGCCGTCGTTGTCGTAGTCGAAGAACGCGGCGCCGCAGCCCATTTCCTCCAGCAGAAACTGCTTGTTGACCGGGCTGCCGGACACATTCCGGGCTTGCAACAGGCCGGCAGCGGCGGTGACGTCCGTGAACACGACGGGCCCGGACGATTGCGCCGCAAGCCGGTGGACGCCAAGTGCCGGCGTCAGGAAGGCCGCCGCCGAGGCCCCCAACATGCGCAGGAACTGACGGCGTGGCTGGCGTTGGCTGTCTCCGCTACTCACGCTTGCGTCCCGGGGGCGACGGAGTGGTCTCCGTACCCGCGCCGCTGCGCCGCTTCTTCTCCAGTTCGCTGCTTTCCTGCTCGAGGCGCTTGAACACCTCCAGCGCCTTGCGGCTTTCATCCGTCCAGCCGAGACGCCGGTAGACGGTCGCCAGCACGTAGTAATAAGAGGAGACTCTCTGGTTGAGGGCGATCGCCTGGTTGAGCGCGTCCACCGCGGCATCCAGGCTCCCGCGCCGCTCGTCCGCTCGTCCCCTCTGGAACCATGCCCGGTCGGACTTCGGGTCGAGGTCGATCGCTTTACGGGCGTATTCGAGCGCCTTGTCCGGATCTCCCGCGCGATTGTAGTACGCGCTCAGATTCACGAGGGCCGAGCTGAAGCTCCCCCCTCGCGTCTGGTTCAGCTCGATGGCTTTTTCATATTTCGCGATCGCGCCGGGATCGTCTCCCAGCGCTTCCAATGCGAAGCCCAGGGCGTCGAGCGCCTCAATGTATGACGGATCGATCCGAAGCGCCGCCTCGAATGCTTTCCGCGCGGGCTCCCAGTTGTCCTGAACGGAAAAGAGCTTGCCGAGGTTGTAGTGCGCCTCCGCGGAATCCGGCTTGTAGCGGAGGGCCTGCTCGAACTCGAGCTGGGCGGCGTCGAATCGCCCGATGATCATCAGATTGCGCCCGAGTATCTTGTGGGCTTCGGCGTTTCGAATGTCGAGCTCGAGAGATTTGGCCAGCGCCTTGATCGATTCACCGATCTTCTGCTGCGCGAACAAGCTGTAGCCGAGCGCGTACCAGCCCCACGACGAGGCCGGACGCTGCTTGACGTACTCGGCAAGGAGCGGCTCGACCTCCTTGAATCTGCTCTCGCGGATGAAGCCTTCGAGCTCCGTGATCCGGCTGGCGTCGTCTACTGGCGCGACGGAAGCGGTCCCTGCGCTCCCGAAACCGGGTTTCGCCTCGCCCTGCTTCTCGAGCACCTGCGCCAGATAGCGGCGCGCGTCGGACGAGTCGGGGCGGAGTTGGATGGCGCGGCGGAATTTTGCGGCCGCCTCCTCGAGCTCACCCTTCTCCAGCGCGGCGCGGCCTTCCGCGACGTCGAGCGCCGCGCGTTGATTGCGATCGCCTGCCGCGACGAGATCGCGCCCTTTCTGGAGTTCAGCTGTGGCCTCGTCCTGACGCCCCGCCCGCGCGAGAGCCAGCCCGAGCTGATAACGGGCTTCGCCGCTCTTCGGCTCGAGCCGCGAGGCTTCCTGGAGGGCCGCGACCGCGTCGGAGACCTTGCCATCCCGAAGGAGCGCCTTGCCAAGCGCCAGGTGAGCCCGTGCGAACGCCGGGGCGAGCCCGATGACCTTGCGCAGCTGCTGGATCTCCTTCGCGTATCCAGGCGTCCCGCTGGCGCCATACGCGACCGCCAGGTTGAACTGCGCGCTTACAGACGCCGGCGACAGCACAACGGCTTTCTCGAGTTCGCGGATCGCCGCTTCGGCGTTGGTGGGGGTCAGGGCGGCGCCAAGATTGGCACGCGCCTCAGCGTAATCAGGGCTGATGCGGACGGCCTCGCGCAGCGACGCGATTCCCGCCTCGTCTTCTCCGGTCTGAATCAACACGAGACCAAGATGGTTGTGGGCTTCAGCGAAATCCGGCCGGAGGCGAATGGCGTCGCGGAATTCAGCAGCCACGTCGCGGCTCGGAGCGCCATTGCGGCCGAGCATGCGGCCGAGAATGTTGTGGGCTTCCGCGGGGGGTTCGGCACCACCGGTCTTCCCCCATGTCCGAAGGCCCGCAATCGCGGAGTCCCAGTCCGGCACGGGCACCGACGGCGTCGAGACATTCAGCCCCGCTTCAAATTGTCCGAGCGCGTTGTCGGGCGCCCCCGCTCGAAGGTACGTGATTCCGAGGTCAACGAAGACGGCGGCGGTAGGTGGCAGGAGGGCGATCGCGCGCTGCAGGCTCGCGCGGGCCCCCGGCAGATCCCCCTTCTCACGCAGGGCGGTTCCGAGAAAGGCATGACTGGCGCCCGCCGCGGGATCGAGGGTGACGCTTTGCCGCAGCTCGGAGAGGGCCCTATCCCTGGAGCCGCCGTACCACAGCGCGACGCCGAGGCTGTAGTGGGCCTCGGCCGATTCGGGCCGGAGCGCAACCGCGCGCTCCAAATGCGGGACCGCGGCGGACAGATCTCCCTCCTGGCCCAGAATGAAACCGAGCAGGTTGTGAGACTCCGCGTGGTTTTCGTCGAGGCGGAGGGCGTCGGTGAGCTGTTGGCGGGCGGCGCTCAAATTGCCACGCCCCGCGGCCTCCTGGGCGCGCCTCGAGAGATCGTCCGCGGGGCTCGTCGCGGACGGCCGCGGTGTGCGCGCGGACGCGCTCTGCTGCTTCAGCGCCAGCCCGAGCCCGTAGTAGCCCTCGCGCAGCTCCGGCTCGATCTCGATCGCCCGCTCGAATGCCGCAATGGCGCCCGCCAGATCGCCGCTTTGACGCAGCGTCTGTCCGAGCTCGTACTGAACACCCGCGTTTGTCGGATCGCCGGCGGCGACACGCCGCAGGTGCTCCAGCGCGCCTTCCGGATCGCCTTTCTCCCGCAGCGCCAGCCCCAGGTTCATGTGCGCGGCCAGGCTGTTCGGCTCGAGCGACAACGCCTGCTGGAACACCACGGCCGCCTCGGCAAAGTCGCTGCTCCTGACCAGCGCGGCACCCAGATTGGTATAGGCCCGCCCGTACTTGGGATCCAGGGCGATTGCTTTTCTGAACGCCGCGATGGCGCCGGGAAAATCGGCCTTTTCCGAGAGGGCGACGCCGAGCCAGTTGTGCGCCTCCGCTGACCGCGGTCCAGCCTGCACGGCGCGGCGGAACGCCGTCAGCGCGCGCGGGTAGTCGTTGCGCTCCCAGTACGCCAGGCCCAGCGCGACATGAAGCTTTGAATTGGAGGGATCGCGCTTGATGGCCGCCTCGAGCTCGCTCACGGACGGCGGCGCGTCTGCGGCCTTCTGCGCTCCGGCAGTCATTGCCGAAGCGACAACCAGAAAGAGGACAAGGTAGCACTTCATCGGTCGGGCTCCAGGAGGCGAAGCTGGAGGCGCGAGGTGGCTTCGTCTTCCTTCCGCAGCGACTTCGCGAGCTCGAGTTGCTTGTCCGCCTCTTCCTTCTTGCCCATGCGCGCCAGGAGCAGGCCCAGCTGGTAGTTTGCCTTCACGGATTTCGGCGTCAGGTGAACCGCTTTCCGCATGTGGCTTTCGGCCTCGGCGTATCGCCCGGCGCTCATCAGCAATCCGCCCAGCGTCTCGAAGGACGGGGCGTGATCGGGATAGCGCTGAAGCAATCGCTGCAGGATCTCGATGGCCTCGGCATCCTGACCCTGATCCCTGGCGACCAGAGCAAGATAATAGTGGGACGCCAGCTGGTCTGACTGCAAGCGGATGCTCTCCCGCAACCGCGCGGCTGCCTCGGCCAGGCGTCCCTGGATATAGAAGACCGAGCCCAGAGCGTATTGAAGCTGCGAATCGTTCGGCCGCTTGGCGACGAGCGCTTCCAGAAGGGCCTGGGCAGCTTCGAACTGGCGCTTTCCAACCTTCGCGGCGGCCAGCGTGTACTGGTAGGAGGGTTCGTCGGGCTTCAGGGCGGCCGCTTCGGTCAACGCGGGCTCGGCATCCTCCAGGAGATCCATCTTCAGGCAGACGCGGCCAAACCCCAGGAGAATCTCGGGGTCCTTCGGCTCGATCTTCCTGGCTCGCATCCAGTACGAGAGCGATCGCTCGAGCTCCCCCTGCCGCTCTGCGATCCCGGCCGCCTGCCGCAACGCGGGAACCGAATCCGGCTGCAGCGTCAGGGCCTCGTCGTAGGCGTCGAGGCTACGCGCGGGATCGCCGTTCAGCAGCTGCGCGCCGGCGAGGTTGAAGGCGAGCTCGTAAGAAGGCGCGCCGGTCTTCCGGGCGCGCTCGAGGATATTGACGGCTTCAGGAACGGCTCCTTCTGTGACAAGCAGCAGGGCGAACTGGATGGAGGCAGCCTGAGGAACGTTCGCGAGATGTGGGTCGAGCTCCAGGACTCGCCGAAAGATTCCAAGCGCCAGTTGTCGCTTTTCCTTAAGCGCGTACACCTGTGCAAGGTTGAGATGCGCGCCGAGGAGACGGGGCTCCAGCCGGATAGCCTCCTGGAGAAACTTCGCGCTTTCCTCCAGCCGGTTCTGTCGAAGCCGAATGGCGCCGAGGACGGAATACGCCGCGGCCTTCGTTGTTGGATCGGCCAGGGCAAGGCGTGCCTGCTCGTCGGCCTGCTCGAGCCGTCCCTGCTGGACCAGCATGGCGGCCTTCTGAAGGGCTTCGGGCCCTTCGACCTGGCTCAGGGCAGCAGCGCGCGAATCAGCGGCTACGACGCATGTGACCAGCAGGACCAGCAGCCGCGCGCAGGAAGATCGCGTGGAAACCATTGGTCGCGGCTCAGCAGAGGCGTGGGACCTTGGGCGATGCGGATGAAGGCATCCCGAATGGTAACTGGAAAATGGGAAACGGGAATGGCCGTGTTTTCTCCGGCATTCCCGTTTCCCATGCGGCGGTGGGCGCGGGCTGTTTCCGCGCCGTGCTTTGTACGACCTAGAAGTCGTATCTCAGGGCCATTTGAATCGAACGCGGCGAGTTGGCCTGGCTGAACACCTGACCGAAGGTCCCTGCGTTCCAGTTCGTGTTCGGCTCCCCGAACAGCGTCCGGTTGAAGATGTTGCCGAACATCGACTCGAACCGGACTCTGTGTCCGTTCGGCAGCGCGAACACCTTGAAGATGTTCAGGTCTTCGCTGTAGATCGGGAAGCTGCGCACGGAGCTGTCCCTCTTGGGGGCGTCCCCGAAGGCGAGCGGACCAGGATCCGTCCACGCGGCGCGGTCCAGGTAGCGATCGGTGTTGGGATCGAAGTTGCCGGAGGCCGAGGCCGAGACGCCATCAGTACCTGGGACGCGATTTGGCCGCTTCTGGCCGTTGAAGAGGATGCCTCCCAGATCGTTGTTCATGGTGATGTTCAGGGGGCGGCCGCTCTCGTATCGGAAAATCCCGCTGATGTTCCAGCCCGCAAGGAGCGCTTTCGAGACGGGTGACGTCCACTTGTTGGCGCCGGGGACCTCCCAGGTGAAGCCGGTCAGGAACACGTGCGGTGTGTCGTCGGCGCTGAGCTGCCAGGGGAGCGGGTCGGCCGGGTTCTGTACGCCTCCGTTGATCCCTTCGACGCCCTGGGCGCTCTCCGCGCCGTTGTTGTTCAGCCTGGAGAAGGTGTATCCGAACCGGGCCTGGAGACCTCGCGAGAAGCGCCGTTCGAGCACGAGCTCCATCGCATGGTATTGGCTCTTGCCCGTGGGAACACCACGCCACTGGATGCCCTGGTACTGAGGGAATTTTCGCAGCGCCTGCGCCACATTCCCGTTGAATCCCGGATAAGGGATCGGGATGTTTGCGGCCCTTGCAACAGGCGAGTTGATGTTCGACTGCAGGACATTGGAGCCCAAAGCCAGCACGGACGGATCGTTCATGTTGGAGTCGACGCCGAGTGTCTGGAAGTGATGGTTCAGCCGTGTCCCGCGGTTGCCGATGTAGGAGACATCCAGCATCATGTTGTCGGTGAGCTGGCGCTGGTACGTGACGGACCAGTTCTGGAAGCGCGGCAGCGTCAGTCCATCCGGGGGCACCGCGATAGGCGAGCCACCGAGCTGGAACGCCGGGTCGATGAATGGCGGCCGCACGACCCGATCCTGCGGGAACCCGTTGTCCAGGTAGAAGGCAGGGGACTGGCCGTTGGTCGTGTTCGGCGCCAGCATGTTCGACTGGAAGCCAGTCGTCGGCTGGCCAACGAACTGATCGAAGGCAATCCCTGAGTAGTAAATCCCGTATCCGCCTTTGAGCGCCTGCTTTTCTCCCAGGCGGTACGCGAAGCCGACCCGTGGTCCCAACGCGTCCCACTTCGGGTTTTCGAACGTCCGTCGTCCGGATCGATTCTGACCCGATCCCGCGAAGATCAAGGCGCCGGGAATGCCGCCGGCTGCGGGATTCGGCGTGCTGGGATCGAACGTCGAGTATTGATCGTCGCTTTCGGTGCGCGCGGTCTGATAGTCGATCCGCATCCCCAGCGTCAGCGTCAGGTTGTTCGACACCTTGAATTCGTCGTTCACCCAGAGGGCCGTGTACGCCTCGTTGAACGTCGGACGGGCAGCGATGACCTGAGTCGAATCGTGGACCTGACCGAGCAGGAACGAGGCGAAGGGATCGCCAGTCTGACCCAGGTTGTTGCCGGACGCGTCGTACCCGCCGGTGCCCAGGCGATTGAAGTTGAACGCGCCACCCTCGCCGGCGCCCCAGCCACGGAACGGGAAGTTGTGGTTTCTGTACTCGAAACCGAACTTCATCGTGTGCCGGCTCTTCACCCATGTCAGGTCGTTCGAGAACTGCCAGCGATTGTTCACGAGGTAACCGAAGCGAGTCCAGTTCTGACCGACGGGAGAGTAAGGAGTGTTGCCGGCGAAGCCGAAGACAGGTGGGCCTGAGTCCTGCGAGACGAGGCCGCCTTGATTGGCCCCCCACAGCGCCTGCGGCCAGCCTGCGCCTGCCGACAGCGAATTCCCGCCCATGAACCAGCGGTCGTACGCGATCGTGGAGTGATTCAGGAGGTTGTTGCGAATCACCCAGTCGAACTGCTGATGCGCGTGATGCGTTGAAATGCGCTGGTAGAAACCCTCACCGATGTAGCTGGTGTTCTTCTCCGGCTCGAGCTCCCCGCTGAACTCGGTGGTGCACCCCCCGACCCCGCCGCAATTGCGAACGGAAGGGCGGCGGTTCCAGTAGAAGGTGTGGCTCATCTTGAAGTTCGGCGTGAAGTTGTGATCGACACGTCCGAGGATGTTCCGCGCGTTCAGCTCCCACGTCTGGTCGCCCGCCGGGTTGCCCGCCACGTTGAACGCGGTGCCATCCCGGTCCGGCCGAACCATCAGGGCGGCGACCCTGGCGGCCACCTGGCTGCGCAGCGGATCGTTGGCGGGGATGACGTTGTTCGGATAGGGATCGCGCACGGTCACGTCGTTGACCAGGCGGGTCGTCGCCGGATTGAAAATCTGCCCGCCCAGAATCGGCCGTCCCAGCGCATCCACTCCCACCTGCGTGCCGGTGAGAAGCTGGCTGAAGTTGCCGGCCTTGAACGCGTCGATCGGCGTCGTGCTGCCGAACCCGGGCAGCACGCCGGAACGGATGCGCGTGTAATCAAAGTTCGTGAAGAAGAACGTCTTGTTGCGGCCGTCGTACAGCTTCTTCAGGACGATCGGCCCACCCAGCACGGCGCCGAAATTGTCGTTCCGCAGCGGGGTTTTTCCGACCCCGAAGAACCCCTTCGCGTTGAGCATATCGTGAGCAAAGTACTCGTAGACGCTTCCCCGCAGCTTGTTCGTCCCCGACTTGGACGAGTACTCGATGAAGCCGCCGCTCGTGTGCCCGTACTGCGCCGAATAGCTCGTGGTGATGACCTTCACCTCCTGGATCGCTTCCACCGGAGGCGTGCTCTCGTGACTGCCCTGATGCCCGACAGCGTACCCGAACGCCGCCCCGTCGAACACGTTCTCGGTCGCCCTCGCCTGGCCGCCGTTGATGCGGGAGTTGAACTGGCTGCCGCGGAACATCGGCTCGCCGTTGGGCCGCATGGGCAAGTACCCCGGCTGCATCTGCAGCACAGCCTCGGCAAGGCGGACATCGCTCGCCGTGACGATGGGGAGGTCGCGATAGTACTTTTCGTTGACCGTGTGAGCCACGTCGGGCCGGGTGTCGCTGAGGCCGCCCGTCTCGCCCGTCACCTCGACGGTTTCCGTCAGGGAGCCCACTTGCATCGTGACATCGTGCCGGACCTGGCCGCCCCCCTGCAGAAGGATGCCGGAGGTCACGGACTTCTTGAACCCGGTCAGGTCCACGGCGACCGAATAGGTGCCCAGCACGAGCGGCGGAGTCGCGTACGCCCCCGCGGCATTGGTCACCATGACGCTCTCGACGCCGGTGCCTTCATTGCGCACGGTCACCGTGGCGCCGGGCACAGCCGAACCCTGCGCGTCGCTGACGACGCCGCTGACAGTGGCGCGGTCGGCTCGCTGGGCAAGAAGAGGACTGCTCAGGCCGAAACCCAAGCAGAGGACGGTCGCCGCAACACGGGTAAAGCTCCTCGTCATCTCAACCTCGCGAAGGGGTCCGACTAGGTTTGGCTCGGTGACAGAACCTTTTTTCAGCTGGTGGGAAGATTTCTCTATTTGAGTGAACGTTTCCGGCATGAGAAACCGCTTCCACATCAGCACGGCCGCAAACTAGCGCCAAAAATCAGCGTTGTCAAGCCTAATCTGTTTCTAGTAGCCGCTACAAAAACCCTTCGAGCTCCGCGAGCGGTATCTTCGTCTTTTGATCGCGCACGAGCTCGACGATCCCGAAGAGCCCGATATTGCGGTGCGCGCCGAC
>CAYZBZ010000089.1:12340-14367 GCA_964476725.1 uncultured Vicinamibacterales bacterium | reverse complement strand
CGCACGCCGCCGCGGCCAGCGCCACGGCGCCGATGACTCGCCAGTTGACCGCGATCTCCCGGTTCGCGATGCCGCCGAACTGGTCCAGCGCGAGACGGCCCACTGTTGGTGTCATCCATGAGGCGAGCAGCACGCCGGCCGCGACTGCGATGGCCACGAGCACCCCGGCCTCCAGCACCAGCTGCCGGGCGATTTCCGACGGCCGTGCGCCGAGAGCCGCCCGTACCGTCAGCTCGCGCCGGCGATCGATCGATCGCACGGCCAGCAGCCCGCCAAGATTCATGAATGCGATGAGCATGGCCAGCGCAGCGGATGCGGCGAGCAGGCCGAGCGTTTCCGTCGCGTCGCCGGCAATCGCGGTGGCCACGGGCGTGGCGACGACCTGTGCGGGCGGCGCGGACCGTCGACTGACGTCGTCCAGCGCAACGCTCAGATCCCGCGGGGAGACGTTGTGGGGGAAGCGAGCCACGACGAGAACCCGGTAACCCGAGCGTGCCGCCTCGGCGGGCGACATCGGCAATGGTCTCCATATCTCCGACGCGTTCAGCGCAAAGAAGAACTGTTCCGGCAGGACACCGACGATGGAATGCGCGCGGCCGCCGAGCACGATCTGGCGGCCGATGACGTCTGGATCCGCCGCGAGCCTTCCGCGCCAGAAGTCGTGGCTGACGATGGCGACGGGTCGCCCGGCATCGTCGGGCGCGAAGGTGCGGCCGCGCGCGGGCGAGACTCCAAGCATCGTCAGGAATCCTGGCGTGACGTCGGTCGCGCTCAGCCGCTCGGCCGCACCGAGCCCGGTCAGCGTCAGGTTGGTCCCGTCGAACGCTTCGAGCGCCGCCAGCGATCCCGCGCGCTCGCGCCACTGCTCGAAGGTTGTGTAGCGCACCGGCCGCGGGGCGGCAAGGCGGACCCGCTCCCTTGCGGCGCATGCCGTCACTCCCCTTCCCAGACGCGCCGCAGGAGCTCGACACGCTGGGTCCGAAGATCCGCGTCGTCCCGGTCGTCAAGGGGCTGGCAGCGCCCTGGAGCATTGCGTTCCTGCCGAACGGCGACATGCTCGTCACCGAAAAGCCCGGACGCCTTCGCATCGTCCGCGACGGCACGCTCGATCCGCTGCCGGTTGCGGGCGTGCCGGAGGTGTTTGCGAATGGACAAGGCGGGCTGCTGGAAGTGCTGCCCCATCCACGCTTCGCTGAAAACCAGTTCCTGTACCTGACCTACTCGAAAGCCCGCGAGGGGGCCGCGACCACCGCGCTGGCGCGCGGACGCTTCGACGGCAAAGCGCTGACGGACGTGCGCGACATCTTCGTCGCGGACAACTGGAACACCGGCGGCGCCCACTTCGGGTCGAAGCTCGTGTTCGGCCGCGACGGGATGCTGTACATGACCGTCGGCGAGCGGAACGATCGCACACGCGCGCAGAACACCGCGATTCATGGAGGCAAAGTTCTGCGGCTGAAAGACGACGGGACCGTGCCGCCGGACAATCCGTTCGTCGGCCGCACGGGATTCAAGCCGGAGATCTATTCCTACGGACACCGCAACATGCAGGGGCTGACGATCCATCCGGAGACGGGTGTCCTCTGGGGGACCGAACACGGACCGCAGGGTGGCGACGAGCTCAACACGATCCAGGCCGGGAAGAACTACGGCTGGCCGATTTCGACGTTCGGGCGCGAGTACACCGGAGAGCTCATCAGCTCTCCCGCGCTGGAGGGAGTCGAGCAGCCAGTGATCTTCTGGGCCCCGTCGCTCGGGCTTTCGGGAATGGCCTTCTACACGGGCGATCGGATCCCGGGCTGGAAGGGCAGTCTGCTGGTTGGGGCGCTCGCCGGTCAGCAGATTCAGCGCGTGGTCTTCACCGAGAAAGGGCCAATCGGCCGCGAGGCGCTCCTTGGCTCCCTCAGGCTGCGCGTCCGCGACGTGAGACAGGGACCGGACGGTCTCGTGTACGTCGCCGTTGACGCCAATCCCGGCGGAGTGCTGCGAATCGAGCCGGCATCAGCGCCAGCGACTGCCAGCGGGCA
>CAYZBZ010000089.1:0-12240 GCA_964476725.1 uncultured Vicinamibacterales bacterium | reverse complement strand
CCGGCGGAGTGCTGCGAATCGAGCCGGCATCAGCGCCAGCGACTGCCAGCGGGCAATAGAGGCGGCGCTCCGCGCCGAGGAGCGCAAGACGCGGTTCAGCGACGTTCGTTCGCAAGGATCTCAGTCAGCACCTTTCCTTCCACACCCTTCAATTCCACGCCGAGCAGGCGAGCGGCGGTGGGAGCGATGTCGAGGTTGTCGATCGTGTCGAGCGTCACGCCAGGCTTGATCCCACGGCCCGACGCGATGAAGAGCGACCGCAGGTCAGGGTCCGTCGACACATATCCGTGTGCACCGAGGCTTCCCTCCGGCGCGTCGATGACGACCTGCTCGCCGGTCGCGGCGCTGAAAGCGTAGCCGTCTTTCGCCGTCAGGAAGAGCGCGCCCATCTGGGGGTTGGCGGCGGGGAGAGGCAGGCCGAGCGCTGCATAATCCGCCGGCTCGACTATCCGGTCGATGCCCTCCGTCCCCGCAAGCGCCTGCTTCACGCGCCTGAGAACCTCGCCGGCAGGGTCGGGAACCGTCACATAGACGAGCGCGCTCCCCCCCTCGGGAACCGAGTAAGCCTCCGTCTGCGAGACCTTGCCATCGGCCGTCTTCAGCAATCCCGCCTTCATGAACGCCGCGTTTGGCAGGATCTGGCGCCTGACAGCTTTGAACCCGTGATCGGACAGGACGAAGACGGTCGTACGGGGGGCAAGGCCAGTCTCCTCGAGCGTCTTGACGATGGTGGCCACCTGGGTGTCGAGGTGCGCCATCGTCGTCATGGCCGCGGGGGTTCGCGGGCCATAGCGATGCTGTGTGGAATCGAGGGTCAGCAAGTGGAACAGCAGCAGGTGAGGCCGATGCCGCCGCAGGATATGCACTGCCGCGTTCGTCCAGACGTGGTCCTTGAAGAGAATGTTCTGACTGGCGAATGTCTCGAGGTCCGCCTGCGACAGGAGGCCCGCCTTCACCATCTCGCGGGGCACCGCGTCGGTGGCGTCAGGCCGCTCGCGGAATGCCCACGTAATCGTGGGCGCGTTGTGGATGGCCACCCAGTCCACCTGCGCGGTCGTCAGGCCACGCTCGTGCGCGGCGTCGTACAGCGTCTGGACGCGGACCATCTCTTTCTTGTCGCGCCACGGCTCGATGCGCGGCGGCACGCCCGGCTCGCGGATCAAGAGGCCGTTGAAGAGCACGCCGTGCTTCGCCGGAGTGACGCCGGTCACGATTGACGTGTGGTTCGGCCAGGTCACCGTCGGGTTCACCGGGCGCATGCCCCTGGCCACGGCACCGCGCGCCGCAAGGCGCCGCAGCGTGGGGACCGGCAGGTGCGGATCGTCGAGTGCCCAGCCAGCGAAGCCGTCGAGCGTGATGATGACGACGTGGTTCGATGGGCCGGAGGGGCGCCGCGACTGCGCCGCCACGAGCAGCGTCACCGAGACGGCGATCGCGCAGGTCAAGAGGCCGACCATTCGGCGCGGCGTTTTCATGCCCCAAAGAATACTCCGGGGCCGTCGCCCATGCGCACATTCGGCGCGTCTGACCTCGCTGTTCTACAATCACTGCTCCTATGGGCAGCCATGAAGGGCTGCGCTACGGAAGCGGAACACGCGCGGCCTGGAGAGCGGAACCCCGATGATCTGGCGCAGACCGAAATACACAGGGCCTGAACGGCGCAAGGGTACTCGATGGCGGCCCCGCCCGCTCCGGGTCCTCCTGTTGCTCTTCGCGTTCGTCCTGCTCGGCTACGCCGCGGCCGTCGTGTGGCTGATCAGCCAGGAAACGAAGATCGTGTTCCAGGCGAACGAAACGCTGGCGGCCGGCCGGCCGCCGTTTCGATACGACCAGATTGACCTTCCGCGCGCCGACGGGGCGCGCCAGTTCGCGTGGGTCATGAGGCGGGGGGAGTCGGACGAAGGGCCGTGGGCGCTGTTTCTTCACGGCAACGCGGCCACGATCGCCTCGAGCGTCAATATCTCGCACTACCGTCAGCTGAGGGGCCTGGGGCTGAACGTGATCGCCCCGGAGTACCGCGGGTTCGCAGGTCTGGAAGGCGTACCGAGCGAAGAGACGCTCGCAGCCGACGCGCGCGCGGCGTACGACTACCTGCGCGTCACGCGCCACGTCCCGGCATCACGGATTGTGATCTACGGCTGGTCGCTCGGCTCGGCCGTCGCGGTCGACCTCGCGTCCGAAGTCGAGCAAGCCGCGATAATCCTCGAGGGTGCGCCCGCGTCGCTGGTGGACATCGCGCAGCGACTCTATCCCTTCTTTCCCATGCGGCTGCTGATGCGGAGTCCCTTCGAGTCGATCCGGAAGATCGATCGCATCCATTCTCCGATGCTCTTCCTGCACAGCCCGGACGACGCCGTCATTCCGATCGCGGAAGGTCGGCGGCTCTTCGATGCCGCACGTGGAGAGAAGCGCTTCGTCGAAGTGCGGGGCGGCCACGTCTACGCGAGCCAGGTCGATGAGGAGCGGTTCTATGGCTCGATTCGGCCATTCCTGGAGCAGCACCATCTGCTCTGGTCCGCGCCGGAGGAAGCCGGACAGCGCTGAGCCCCCGCATCACCTTTGATGCCGACCTCTACCGGCTTCCGCCGCGGCGCGGAATCCGCTTCTCGTACGCCGGCCGCGCGGGAGGCTTCGGCGCCCTGGCCGCACGATCCATCACTTCCTTGATGGCGCGATCGAGCTGGGGGTCGGTGCCCTTCGGCGAACCACCGCCCTTTCGTGTCCTCGCCTTGAGACGAGGTCAGGCGGATCGCGGCCCCGCCTTTCTTCGGCACCAGCCAGATGTCTCCTGGTAGCCGGGCCATTCCCCCCGCCCGGCCGGCGTGATATCGTCAGAATTGCGTGCGCTGTCAGGGATTCGAGAAAATGACGACGTTACTACTCTTGCTGCTTGGAGCCACCGCTCCCCAGGACACCCCCCAGGACCGCCCGCGCGTGCCGAAGGATTCGATCGAGCTCGTCATAACCGGATGTCTCAAGGGCCGGATCCTTGCCGTGTCCGACGTGCGGCAGACCGACGTGCAAAGCGGTCCGATCGTTCGCTCCCGCTCGTTCCGGCTCGCCGGCAAACGCGACGTCATGGACGTCGTCAAACGGGAGGATCGCCATTTCGTCGAGGTGACCGGCCTGGTGAGGCGATCGGCCCTCATCGAGCCCGGCGTCAGAGTGGGAAAACACATCGTGCTCGGCGGCGGCTCGCCCGTCGCGGGCTCCGGCACGAGACCGGCGCCATCGGAATTCGTCCCGGTCATGGACGTGAACTCCGTGCGACTGCGCTCGACGTCCTGCAGCGGCTAGCGGCGGGCGCTGCGGATGCGACCTGTGCCGCTCATCTTGACCGTCCTGGTCGTAACCGGATTGGCCGCGCCGCAGGCTTCGCCGGCGCAGCAGGCCGGGGCCCCCGCTGCGCGGGTTGCGCGCGGTGGGGTGGAGACCGGGGCCCCCGCTGCCGTCAACACGCGCATCGACCGTCCCTTCGGCACGTTGCGCGAGCAGGCGGCGATGCAGCAGGAGTGGCTGCGCAAGCGCCTCGACACGTTTCTCCCTGCGCTGATGCGCAAGCACGGCATCGACCTCTGGGTCGTCCCGATGCGCGAGTACAACGAAGACCCGGTGTTCACCGCTATCACCGCCCCCGAAACCTTTGCCGCACGCCGCCGCACTATCTACGTGTTCTTCGATGCGTGCGCCGCCGCCGGGACCGTGCCTTCAGCGTCGTGCGTCCAGCGCATCGCGCTCGGCGGCACGTCGCAGGGAGGCGTGTTCGAGGCCAGGCGATCGACGAAGCCGGCCGCCTCGGATGTCGGACGGGGTCAGCAGGCGGAGCTCTGGGGGGATGAGCAGTGGCAGGTGCTCAAGGCCGTCATCGAGGAGCGCAATCCGCGCGTGATCGGGATCAACCGGTCGACCGTGTTTGCCTTCTCCGACGGCCTCTCGAGCGGAGAGTTGAAGGGCATGAGCGCGGCGCTCGGCGAGCCATGGACGTCGCGGTTCCGCGACGCCGAGGAGCTGCCCCTCGAGCTCATCGCCTCGCGGCTTCCCGAGGAGGAGGCGTTTTTCCGGCGCATGCAGGAGCTGGTCTGGTCGCTCACCCGGACCATGTTCTCGTCGAGCGTCGTGACGCCGGGCAAGACGCGCGCGAGCGAGCTGGTCTGGTGGTGGCGCCAGCGGGTCAACGATCTGGGGCTCGACACCTGGTTTCAACCAAGCGTCGACGTGCAGCGCAAGGGCATGACCGCCGCGCAGATCGGCGACGACCCCGTCATCCAGCCTGGCGACCTGCTGCACTGTGACGTCGGCATCACCGCCGCCCGGCTCAACACCGACACGCAGCACGACGCGTACGTCCTTCTCCCTGGCGAGACCGACGCCCCCGAAGGGTTGCGGCGCGCGCTGGCCAACTCCAATGCGCTGCAGGACATCGTCATGGACGAGATTCGGCCCGGGCGAACGGGCAACGAGATCCTGACGGCATCGCGTGCGCGGATGCAGGCCAAGGCGATCGACGGCACGATCTACTCGCACCCGATTGGCCTGCACGGCCACGGCGCCGGGCCGCTCATCGGCCTCTGGGACTATCAGGACGGCGTTGCGGGCCGCGGCGACGCGAAGGTGATTCCCAGCATGTGGTGGTCGATCGAGCTGCAGGCGACGACGCCCGTACCGGAGTGGGGCGGCCAGGCCGTGAGGATCGCGCAGGAAGAGGACGCCATCATCGGCGCTGACGGGAAGATTCGATGGGCGCTGCAGCGCCAGAGCAAGCTGTTCCTGATCCGCTGACGCCTACTATTTCCAGACTTTTCCGCGAAATTCAAACGGCGCCCGCGTCGTCGTAGTACTGCTTATACATCCCCCGTCTGAAGATCCACCCCCCGAGCGGCCCGAGCCAGTTCAGGACGTAATGCATGTACCCCAGGTCCATGAGCTCGATGAGGTTGCCGTCGAAGTCCTTCGCGAAGAAGAACGAGTGCCCACGGGGCGATCGCTCCGGTTTGCTCAGGCAGTCGACCCCCTTGCTGACGAGGTAGTCGTGCCACTTGTTCAGGTTCCTGACGTTGAAGGAGATGTGCGTCAGGCCGACGCGATTCCACGACACGAGGTTGGGAGGCAGCTGCGGCTGGAACTCGAAGATCTCGAGGACCGCGCCGCCGGGGACCCGTATCCAGCCGATCTTGCAGCTCGGCTGCGTGCCGTCCACGCCGAAGAACGTGTGGACCCGGTCGGGTGGCGTGTCCGCCACGCCCACCAGGGGGCACCCGAAGACCTCCCAGTAGAACCTGACGGCTTTGTTGAAGCTCGACACCGTGATTCCGGCATGGCTGAACGATCGCGCTCTCACGTGGGTGTCTCCATCTGTGTCCTATTTGAGGTGCGTTGATTTGATATGGTCGGCGACCCGAAGGGCCTGGGCCGCGATCGTCAGGCCGGGATTGACCGCCGCGGACGAGGGGAAGAACGAGGCGTCCACGACGAAAAGATTCTCGACGTCATGGGCGCGGCAAAAAGAATCCAGCACGGACTCCCGTGGATCCGCGCCGAAGACGAGGGTGCCGCATTGGTGAGTGGTGTTCGTGCTGCCGTGTGAATGCGTCACCACGACCCAGAAGCCCAGACGCCGGAGGATCCTCTTCGTTTCTGCCACGAGGGCTTTGTGAGACGCGACGTTGTTCGGGCGGTACTGCAGGCGGATGCGCCCGTCGGTCTCCACCGTCACACGGTTGTCCAGCCGGGGAAGATCCTCGGACATCGCCAGCCAGTCGACGCCGCGGGCGACCCATTGTTTGTACGGCCACAGAGGTATCCACGGGTAGGCCGTCTGTGCCATGACGCCGTGGGTCCTTCCCTGTGACTGGATCTGACCCAGCGGGTAGTCAGTATCGGGACCGCGAAAGTAGAAGTCGTTGATCGCGACCGTCTTCTGAAAGACCGTCGAGTTTTTTCGAAGCGGATGAAAGCCCTGCATCATCGTCGCAAGGTGCGCCATGTATCGCCGTCCGACCAGGCCCGATGAATTCGCCAGGCCGTCGGGATGCGCGGGGTTCGCCGATTGCAGCAGCAGCGCCGCCGAGTTCACGGCACCGCACGAGACGATGAACAGCGACGCTCCAACTCGAACCGTGTCGCCGTTCCGCTCCACCTCAACCGCCTCGACCTTCCGGCCCGATGGATCCGTGATCAGACGGCGCGCGCGTGCATTCGTCCACAGGGTGACATTCGGCCGTTCGATCGCCGGCCGGACGCAGCACACGTCCGCTTCGCTCTTCGCGAGACGCCTGCACACAAAAGAGTTGCACGTATCGCACAGGATGCACCCGTCGTCCTCACCGACTCTCAGCAGGCCGAGCGGAAGCGGCGAAGGATGAAGCCCCTGCGCGCGCAGCTTCTCGACGATCTGCGCCATCTCGGGCTGGTGAGGGACCGCGTCGTAGGGGAAAGGCCCCCGCGGCGGTTCTGTCGGGTCGATGCCTTCCTTCCCACGGACCTGATACAGACGCTCGGCCCGTTCGTAGAACGGCTCGAGGGTCTCGTAGTCGATGGGCCATGCCGGAGAGACCCCGTCGGCATGTTCGACGGCCTGGAAGTCTTCGCGCCGCAAGCGATACAGGACACTGCCCCAGAACTTCGTGTTGCCCCCGACGGCGTAGTGCATATACGGAGTGAATTCCCGGCCACGCTCGTCCAGCCAGCGTTCCTTCGTGCGGTAACGGAGCTTCTTCCAGACCTCGTCCGGATTCCAGTTCTCGTCCTCCTGGGGAACGAAATCTCCACGCTCGAGGATGAGAATGCGAGCCGCGCTCGTGGACAGGGCCTGCGCCATCGTCCCGCCGCCGGCGCCGCTCCCGATGATGATGACGTCGTAGTGTTCGTTCACTGCCCGGCGTGCTCGAGACTGGCGTAGACCTGATCCATGAGTCGCTGATCGTCGATGGCTCTCTCGAGGCTCATCTCCGGAGCGCGCCCTTCCCTGATCGCACCAAGGAAGTCGCGATACATCGCCTGATACCCGCGGATATCCCGGAAGCCCGGGAACACCACCTGCGGAAAGTGCCTGCCCCTGGCGGCGACCATGAGCCCGTTCGATTCGAACGTGATGATGCCCTCGCGCCCGAAGATCTTCGACAGGCGAAGCCCTTTCCACAGCGACGGGATCTCGCGCGAGTAGTAGAGAGATCCGACCGCGTCGTTATCGTATCGAAAGGCGACCATCATGCTCTTCGCGCGTGTGTCCGGACCGTCCCGCGAAACGGACGGCCGATACCCGTGAATCGTCGTGATCTTCGGCCCCAGGCTGCCCGCCAGGTGGAGCCAGTGGATCCCTTCTTCGAAGAACGCATCTCCCCCGGCCATCGACTCGTCGTTGCGCCAGTCGTCAGCGGTTTTGAGCCTCTTCGCGATCGTGGTGAAGTGCGCAAACACCATCTCGCCGATGACCCCCCCGGCGAGCATCTTCCGGAGGCAGACGGCCAGCGGCTTGTAATGATCGTTCTCGCCGACCAGCACGACACGCTGCGCCCGGTCCCTCGCGTCCAGGGCCGTCCGGTACTCCTCCATTCGCAGGAACGCCGGCTTTTCGACGAGGACGTGCTTGCCGGCCTCCAGTGCCCGGAGCGTCAGGTCCAGGTGAAAACGCGGCGGCACGGCGACGACCACCGCGTCCACGCAAGGATCCTCGATTGCCGCGGTGTAGTCCGAATACGTTCCGCTTCCCCGATAGCGGCGGCAATACTCGTCCGCCTTGGCGCCGTCGCGGCTGGCGTAGCTCGGGACGACGTCGCGTCCGAGGGCGCCCAGATTCCGGCTGTGCACCCGCGTGATGAAGCCACAGCCGAGAAAGGCTATGCGCAGCGGTTCGTGGGTCGAGGGCATGTTTCAGGGAACGGCGGGCCCGTGCGGGAGCGCGCACGCCAGCTTCATCATATCTGCCATGCCCAGCAACTGCCCCACTTGATACACGTCAGCAGAGTGATATGGTAATATGGCATCGGTATGGTAAAGGTGACGTTTTCGGTGGACGAAGAGACCGCGCGCACGCTGAAGACGACGGCGGAACGGCTGCGGAAGCCGCAGAGCATGGTGGTGCGGGAAGCCTTGGCTGAGTACGCGGCTCGCGCGGGCCGGCTGACCGAGGCGGAGCGACGCCGGATGCTGCGTGCGGTTGACGAGATCCTGGCCAGGCCCCCCACCCGTCCTGAAGCCGGAGTCGAGCGCGAGATCCGGCAGATTCGCCGCGCGCGCCGCCACGGCGGCCGGCGCCATCCGGTCGAATGATCCACCTCGACACATCCGCGCTCGTGGGATCGCTCACCGGCGCACGATCGTCCGGCCCCGTGCTGCGCGCGTTCGTTCGCGACGGCATCAGGCTGGGCGTGTCGTCGCTGGTGCTCTACGAATGGTGGCGCGGTCCGCGCACCGGGCAGGAACTGGAGGACCAGCAGACGCTTTTCCCAGGCGCCGGCGCGTTCGGCTTTGGCGTGCAGGAAGCCGCGCTCGCGGCGGACCTGTACCGCCGCATGAAGCGGCCGCGCCGACGCGAAATCGATCTGGCGATCGCCGCGTGCGCCATCGTCCATGGCGCGGCGCTCTGGACGCTCAATCCACGCGACTTCCGCGACATCCCGGGCCTCGAGCTCGCCTGAGCCGCCGCGTCTCCGGCGCGGCCTTTGAAAGGTTTCCAGCTTCCGGCTTCCAGATCTTCGTTCGCGGCGTCCCGGTTCTCCGTCGCCGGGAGCTGGTAGCTGGGAGCTGGCAGCTTTCCTACGTACCAGTTAGAGTGACTCCCATGCTCGAGGACCGCATTGTCTCGTTCTACTCAGGAGGCGTTGACAACCGCGGTCGCACGCTGGCCGGGATCCTCGCGTGGCCGGATGACCAGCTGGAGGCCGTCCACGACTACATCCAGTGGATGTTTCCGACCGTGGCGCCGAGCGGGGTCAATCCGTCCGCGCCGCTCGTCACTGACCGCACCATCGCCGCGTGTGCGGCGAGACCTGAGCTGCGCGATGCGCTTCGCCGATCGCTCGATCGGATGCTGTCGTTCTACGGTCTCCGCCGCGATACGGGTCCAGCTGGCGCTTTGCGGATACGAATCGACCGGCCGCGCTTTGACGATCGCGCGCGCGAGTGGCTGCGTCCAGGCAATCACAACCATCTCCGCCTGACGCGGATCATGCAGAGCCTCTCCGCACTTGGGCTGGCGGCGGAGGCCAGGGCGCTGCAGCGTTGCCTGGTGACGGACGTCTGCGAGGGTCCGGGGCGGCATCGGATCACAGACAACACGGTCGAGTTCTGGATGGCGGCCGTGCGGCCGTAGCGTCACCCGCGAACCATTACGTTCTCCGCACAGCGGCGTCTCCGCAGAATGCGTTCCTCCCTGTCCTCGAGGTCCGCACTGTGGCTCGATCGGCAGGCCCGGTCAAGCCGTCACTGCAGCTTCGGGCAGTCGGCTGGGGGGTCTTTCATGCCGACCTCGAACAGCTCCGACAGCACCCTGCGTCCGTCCTCCAGAGTGACTTGAAACCGGTACTTGCCGGAGAAGTGGCCTGCCAGCGGCGCCACCCATATCGCGGCCCATCGCGATTGGCGACCGCGCGGTCGGCCATCGATCACCACGACCACGCCGCTGCGGTCCGCGGACGCGCCGTCCTCTCGCAACACTTCGACTGCACGCCTCGACTGCATCGGGAGCGCCGGCGGCGCGGGCTCACACCAGTAGAAAGCTGGGGGACGCACCGCGGGCGGGCTCGTCTCCACGAGGTGTTCGAGCCCCTTGAAGATCTTCTCGCGGTCCCGGCTGATCCTGTGCGGTCCGAACTCTTTCACCTTGCCAGGGTCGTCGGCAGGAGGCACCCCCGTGACGCCCGGCGATTCGGTCGAGAGACGGCGGAGTGATTCGACGATGAAGGCTGCCTCCTCGGGACCCCAGAGCGTCGATGCGCCCATGTAGTCCTGGGCTTGGTACTCATCGGCCGTGGCGGTGTACGAGCCGTACTCGTTCGCCAGGCCGACAATCTCCAGCCGCCCACGCGGAAGGCCGAGCGCCTGGCGGACGGCATATCCTGCTGCCGTGCTGATCTCGAAGGGCACGGCCGCGAGCGTCAGATCGCCGAGGCGCACGACTGACATCGGGAGCTTGTGCGCGAACGCGTGCTGCGGAAAGACCAGGCCTGTCAGGATGCCGAGTGCCGGGACCTTCACTCCCTGCTCGCCGCGTGGTTTGCGGGTGTGCCCTTCGCGGAAGCCCAGCTTGTAAAAAAACAGTCGGTCGTCCTCTGCGCCGCCGATTCCAGCGACTCCGCCCATGGCCTTGCTCGCGAGACGTGCGATGCGCACGCCGGAGGCGTCTGTCAGGACGTCACCCGGGGACGCGAAATGCAGCCGTCCTTCGATCCCGTTCGTGAGCGAGATCGTGCGGCTGGGGCCGGCGTCGTGCGCCTGCTTCAAAGATGCAGCCAGCGATCGACCGAGCTTCAGCATGTCCACCGCGTTCCGCGACGTCCTGCGCATGGTGACGTCCCCTTCCGCGCCGTTGAAGAACGCGACGTTCCCGATTCCGGCATCCTCCTCCAGTGCGGATCGCGCGATGCCGAACACGTCGGGGCTGAACAGCGGCGTAGACGCCGGCAGCACCGTCGGATGCACGGCGACGAACACCGCCATCGCGGCCGTCCGGCCGTTTCTTCGGATGCGGAGCAGCGACAGGCCTCGATCCACGGCGCGCAGACGCGGGCACCCGTCGAGGTCCCATGCGTCAGTGGGTTCGCCATCGTGCCGCGCCGCCTGGCAAGCTGCCATATCAGCAGCGATGCCGCTGCCAAGAGCTGCAAGAATGGCAGCGCCATTCTGGTTGCGCATGAAGACGCGCGGCGAGCGGTTGCGAAACAGGGTTTCGGGAAGGGTGCCCGTCACGATGTCGAGCTCGGAATCCGAGTGGTTGGAGGCGTCCTTCATCGCGGCCTCGATCACGCTGATGAGGCGCTGCCGCAGGAACTCGCGCAGCCGCGGGTCGAAGCCGCTCTTCTTCGATCCGTGCTGGTTCAGCACTTCGACGCTGAGGTAGTTCCCTGAGCCCTGATGCGTGTGGTTCGCCGCCAGGATGATCCGTTCGAGTGGAAGAGTCGAGGCGCCGGCACGCGCGAAGTGCGCAGCCACGGCCTGGTGCAGGGCGTTGGGGACGCCGAACAGATCGCAGCTCACGAGCGCCGTCGCGCGGCCGCTCGCATCCTCGAAGTAGAAGGCGGTGGCCGTGAGCGCGCCCCAATAGCCGCGCGCGGTCGTGCCGGCGGGTCCGTGTCCGCCCGTCTGGAAGCCTGGCGGCGGCGTGATATCGACCCGCGCGGCGCCGGCGCGGACGGCCGCGGTGCGGCGAGGCACCGGTGATCGTTCCTGACCCCGTGACACGTCGTTGACTGCCACGACGACGGACAGCCCAACGAGCGCGATCGCGCGCGAGACAGCGAGGGCGGCATTCACACGCGACATTCTGATCGCGTCAGGCGGTAGGACGCCACCGGGTGACCAGGCGAGACCGGTTGATCACGCGGTCGTGCGAAAGCACCGGAATACCCAGTGCCCGGCTGGTTGCGACGATCAGACGATCGGCCGGGTCACGGTGAAAGCTGCCCGGCAGGGCGGCCACGGCGGCCGCGATCCGCGGTGTGATTGTCACGAGCTGCACCGAGCGCGGGTGCGCGGCTGCGTCGAGCCACTCACCGAGCGGTAGGTCTAGTTCGAGGCGGCCTCGTTCGGCCAGCATCGCCACTTCCCAAAGACTGATGTCGCAGAGAAAGGGGCGTTGATCCCGTGGCAGGGAGTCGAGGACCGCGATTGTTCTTGCTCCAAGCCTCGCATCCTGATCGACCCACCAGATCCACGCGTGCGTGTCGAGCAGCGGGGGCGTCATTTCAGGGCGTCGACTTCGGCTTCGTCGATAACGGGCGCGAGCGGATCCCCCACCCAGCGCACCTTCCCGCGGACACGCTGCCAGGGCCTGTCGTTTTCATCGTCCGCCGCGACGAGACGCGCAACCACCCGGCCGCGTTTGGTGATGGTGATGGGCTCGCCCCGCTCGCGCACGCTGTCGATGAGCGCGAGGCATTTGGCCTTGAATTCGGCGGCGCCGATCTTCATGTGACCAGCTTAGATGACTAGTCGAAACACTGTCAAGCGCGGTCTACGTTTACTCCTCCCCCTGCGTTACCTTCAGCCGACGCTACGCCTTCGTAATAGCATCCGCGAATCGCG
>CAYZBZ010000088.1:0-14408 GCA_964476725.1 uncultured Vicinamibacterales bacterium | reverse complement strand
CCCACCCGCTCTTCGAGTTGCCGCCTCAGGCCGTTCCGTTAGAACTGGAAGCGGACGGATGCCTGGATGGTGCGGTTGTAATTGCCGCCATTCGCGCCGTCTGGCCCGCGGTTCTGCGCGGAATTTGCCGCGCCAAAGCCCGCGGTCCGAGGTGTCAACCGCGCCGGATTGAGCGAGCCGTCCGCCAGCATCTGCGGATTGCGGATGGTCAGATCCGTCGGGCTGTTGTACTGGATCTGGTTCTGGCGGCCGTTGATGACGAAGCTGTTCAGCGCGTTGAACGCGTCGAGTCGCAGCTGGATTTGGCGGCTACCGCCCAGCCGGATGTTGCGCGCGACCGCGAGGTCGAGCGTGTGGTCGGGGCAGTTGATCATGATGTTCCGGCCCGACTCGAGGCCGACGCTGCCGTAGGTCGGTCCGGTCACCGCCGCGGTGTTGAACTGCGCGTACTGATTGCTCGAGCAGCCCTTCCCCGGATCGCCTACGAAGACGACGCGGGCGCCGTAATCCGGCGAGCCGGTCAGGTTCTGGCTCCCGCCGTTGGCGTTGTAGCTGTAGTTGAGATCGTACTTGTTACCAGACCCGGCGGTTATCAGGCCCGACAACTGCCAGTCATTGAGGATCAGACCGACGGCGCGCAGACCCGCATTCGGCGTGGGGATCTTCGGCAGATCCCACACGAAGTTCGCCTTGATCAGGTGCCGCTGGAGGTTCAGGTCCTCCATCAGTTCTTCGAAGTCGGCCTGATCGGCACGAATCGACACAGTGCCATCCGCCGCGTGCTGCAGACGCTGCTGAAGGCCAGTGTTGCCCTTGAACGACAGGCTGAGCACGTAGTTCGTGCCAAACGAGAAGCCATTCCGGAATCGCCTGTTCACCGACATCTGAATCGAGTGGTAGGTGTCCCAGAACTCGGTCGTGTTCTGCGCAATCCCGCTCAGCCCGCGGTAGGGCCGCAGCAGGTTCTGCGTGTAGGCGTTGGCACCAGGGACGGTGTTGCTGGTTCCGAGGGTCAGGTCCTGGTTCTGCTGCAGAAACGCAGCGCCGAAGTCCACGGCGTTGAGGTTCACGGTCGTGCCCCCCTGGAACCCGCCCAGGCGGTTGTAGCCGTGGTTGCCGACGTACGAGACGTCGAGCGAGCTCGCCCACGGCAGGGCCATCTGCACGCCCCCCTGCCACTGCACCGATGCGGGGACCTTGGCGTCGTACTGGAAGATGACCAGTGCGGGCGTGCCGACCATGCTGAGACCAGTGCCGAGCGTCTGCAGCATGCCGTTGCGAAGGTCCTGCGACGTCGCGATGGGCGGATTACCGGGAATCGAGAACACGGTGTTGCCGTCGGGACGGTCGTAGAACAGTCCGCCGCCGGCGCGGAGCACCACGTTCTGGTTCCCTGTCAAGTCATACGCCATGCCGAAACGCGGTCCGACGACCAGCTTCGGCCAGATGTAGCCTGTCTTGGCGATGCCGTCGCCCGCCTGCCGGATGCCGTTCAGCAGGTTGCCCGAACCTGGTACGATCGTGCCGATGGCTGCCTGGGTGTTCGCCGCGCCGGTCGCCGTCAGGATCTGACCGGTCCGGGGATCCATCGCGTTTTTCGTGTTGCCGGAGCAGACGACGGCGCCGTTGCTGCAACCGGCGATATACAGAACCGGCGCCTGGGAGGCGGACCACTGGTCCGGGAAGAAGTTCGACATCTGCTGGAACTGGTCGTGCTGAGGCTGCTGCCGCGTGAATCGCACGCCGTAGTCCATCGTCAACCGGCTGTTCACCTTCCAGTTGTCCTGCAGGTAGAACTCCGTGTTGTTGTAAATCATGCTCCCTTCGATGAACTTGGAGGCCTGGAGGTACTGGGTGAACACGCCCGTCGCGGCGTTGGCATAGCCGAAGCCGGTATCGAGCACGTTGTTCGAGTTGTTTTCGAAGTTGACATAACCCTGGAACGTCAGGTTCGCGACGCCACCGGCGCCCACGTTCTGCGCCTTGAAGCTGTGGTTGTTGTAGAAGCCGGCCTTCATCGTGTGCCGGCCCGCGACCTTCGTCACGCTGATCGCGACGTCCTGGGTCCGGTTGATGTTCAGCCAGCCGGGGTATCGCTGATTGGGCGGCGCGGCGCCGATGCGGCCCCCCCACCCGAAAACGGGCGGCAGATTGAGCGTCGTGCCGTCCCAGAAGGCGGGCTTGACGTCCTGCATGACTTCGTACGCGTAGGAATCCTGTGGCACGTTGCCGGCATTCGGGTACAGCAGCGGAAAACCAGGCATGCTCGTGAGCCGGTTTGCTGCTTCGTTGACGAGGACGCCGCCTTCATTCCCCCCCGCCAGCTCGTTCCGGATGAAGCCGTAGGTGCCTTCCAGGAACGTCGTCGGGGTGATCGTGTAGTTCGCCGTCACCGCGTAGTTCGTGATGAACGGATAGGGACTCAGCACGTCCGTGAATCCCGGAATCAAACCCGGCTGCACAAACGGAGCCTCGCGCTGCCCTGAGTACTTGCCCGTGACGCGCAGCTTCGACGACATCTGATAATCCAGACGAAGGGCCGGCTGCTGGACAGTCCGTTTGACCTTCGGAGGGTTAAGAAGCTCGTAGTTGAAGTTCGTGTTCACTGCCTGCTGAACGTTCGGCTGGGGGTAGCGGTTCAGCGCGGTAATACCGGCCGCGTAGAGGCTGCTCGCGGGAATCCGGCCGAGCACGCCGCCGTCCTGGAAACAGCCGGAAGTATCCGCGGCTATGCAGGGAGAGGTCGACGCGGGATTGTGAATGAAGTTGAAGAGCGCGCCGTTGTTGTCGAGCGTCTGCGAGAAGTCGCCGGCGCGCTCGAGTGCGGTCGGCACCCGATAGCGAATGGGGTTCCCGCCGTTGATGGGATTGTTCGTGGGCCGATACTCGTGACTGTAGAAGAAGAACAGCTTGTTGGCGCCGCCGGGTTTGCCCACCGGACCGCCGATCGAATAGCCGAGCGTCTTGGATGTCGCCTTCGGCTTTGGATCGCCGTTCTTGGTGTTCACCCACGCGTTCGTGTACCAGTCCGAGTTGCCCTCGAGATCGTAGGCGGAGCCGCGGAACCGGTTTGTGCCGCCCTTGGTCACGGCGGTGATCTGCAGACCGCTGGATCGGCCGTACTCCGCCTGGTAGCCCTGGGTAAGGATCTTGACCTCGCCGATGGACTCGATGTTCATCGGGAGCATGGTGCCGTTGTTGCCCGTGTCCATCGCCGAGATGCCGTCCATCATGATGTTGTTCTGGCCGGCGCCGCCGATGCGGGTTGCACCCGCGGAATTGCCGCCCTGTTGGACGCCTGGTGTGAGGGCCGTCAGGCCCGTGAAGTCGCTGTGTCGAATCGGCAGGTTCTCGACCTGCTCGGTCGATATCGCGAAAGAGCGCTCGCCGCTCTGCGACTGCACGAGGGCCGCCTCGGCGGTCACATTGACCGTTTCGGATGCGCCGCCGACTTCCAGGGTGAGCGCGGGCACCGCCACGCGATCGGCGCCGCTGACCTGGATGCCCTGCCGCCGGAGGGTCTTGAACCCGTCCATCGTGACTTCCACGGTGTACGTGTCAGGGGTGACGTTGGGGAACACGAAGTCACCTGTGCCGCTCGTCACGGCGGGGGCCGATTTCGTTCCCCGCGCTTCGCTGACGAGCACGACGGTTGCGCCGGGAACGACTCCGCCCTGCGGGTCCTTGACCGTTCCGGTCACGGTCCCAGTTGTGATCTGGGCCGAGACCGGTATCGCTGCGGCCAGCAACATCAACGCCGCGGCGACAATCGGCACCCTCATTCTTGCCATCATTTACTTCCCTCCAAGCTAACCGGTTGGCCGACCTAAAACGAGACTGAATGGCAGACGGACGAGAACCCTATTGAGGAAGCGGTTCCTTGTCCGAATCGACTTGGCCCGGACGGCCACGTAGTTTGGTGAGCGGCCCCGGTTCTACCACTTGCCTGCCTGCTTGTCAAACAATTGTCGCAAAAGATGCAACGGGTTGCATTTTTGTCGGAATCGCCTTTTGGGCCCGGTGGGGCGGGGAACCCGAGCTAAGGTTCGCAGGCGGGAAGGCTGTCCGGGTCCGGGCGCTTGCAAATACGCCCGGCAAAGGTACAGACTCCTCCGGCGCGCTGACAAGGAGGCAGATATGAAGCACGTCACCCGGCGCCAGGCGCTTTCGGCGGGAGCCGCGACCCTGGCCGGGGGCCTCGCGGCCCGCGAAGCCATGGCACCCGCCTTCGCGCGAGGCAGGCAGGCCGGCTCGCAAGCGCGGGCCGTCACGAAGGGACGGCTGAAGCAGTCGGTCAGCCGGTGGCCCTACGCGAAAATTCCGATGCCCGAGTTCTGCAAGGCGGTCGCGGGCATGGGGCTGACGGCGATCGACCTGCTTGGCGAGGCCGACTGGGCGGTCGTGCGCGACCACGGGCTCATCTGCTCGATGGGGAACGCCGGCGGCGGATCGATTCCAAACGGCCTCAACGTGAAGGCGAACCACGACGCGATCGCGCGCAACTTCGAGCAGAACCTGCCGAAGGCTGCGGCTCAGAAAGTGCCCAACGTCATTACCTTCTTCGGCAACCGGCGTGGCATGAGCGACAGCGAGGCGACCGCCAACTGCGTGGAAGGATTGAATCGAGTCAAGAAGATCGCCGAGGACACGGGCGTCACGATCTGTGTCGAGCTGCTCAACAGCAAGATCGATCACCAGGATTACCATGGCGATCACAGCGCCTTCGGCCTGGCGATCGTCAAGGCCGTGGGGTCACCGCGCGTGAAGCTCCTGTACGACATCTACCACATGCAGATCATGGAAGGGGACGTCATCCGCACGATCCGCGACAACAAGGATTACTTCGCGCACTTCCACACGGGGGGCGTGCCCGGCCGGCACGAGCTCGATGCAACGCAGGAGTTGAACTGGGCGACCGTCTGCACGGCGATTGCCGACACCGGCTTTCAGGGCTACGTGGCGCACGAGTTCGTGCCGACCCGCGATCCGCTGACGTCGCTCCGGGAGGCCGTCCTGCTGTGCGACGTGTAAGGACATTCATGCGACCGATTCTCGTGCTTGCCTCCGCTCTTCTCGCGGTCTTCCACCTGGCGGCGACGCCGCAGGGCCAGGCGCTCCAGACGCCGTCCGGCCAGCCGCCCCGGCCGGCGCAACCCGAGCCGGCTGGACGGGGTGGAGGAGGCGATCCGTTCGCGGGGCAGCCCCGCGTGAAGGCGCTCGTCGTGAGCGGCGGCTGCTGCCACGACTACTCGGGCGAAGCCAAAGTGTTGATGGACGCCATCGGGAAGGCGCTCCCCGTCGACTGGACCGTCGCGGTCCAGGGGGGCCGGGGAACGACCGGGAACATCTCCCTGTACGACAACCCCGATTGGGCGAAGGGCTTCGACATCGTGATTCACAACGAGTGCTTCGCCGACGTCACCGATCCGCAGTACCTCCGGAAGATCACGGCCGCCCATCGCGGCGGCGTGCCGGCGATGGTCATTCATTGCTCGATGCACTCGTATCGCGCCGCGACAGTGGATGACTGGCGGGAGTTGCTCGGCGTCACGTCGCGGCGGCACACGCGCGGGTTCAACATCCCCGTCAGGATCGCCGCGAAAGATCACGGCGTGATGAGCGGCTGGAAGGCGGACTGGGTGACGCCGGTTGACGAGCTCTACGTGATCGACAAGCTCTGGCCGAACGCAAAGGCGCTCGCCACGGCCGTCAGCCCGGAGGATCGGACCGAGTACCCGCTCGTGTGGGTCAACGAATACGGCGGCACGACGCGAGTCTTCGGCACCACGCTCGGTCACGGCAACGACACGTGGAACGATCCCGTGTATCAGGATCTGCTGACGCGCGGCTTCAAATGGGCGATTAAACGCGAGTAACCAGTAATCAGTAGCCAGTGATCAGTGACAGGCCGGCGACCTCGACGTCGAATCCAACGAGCCTCGTGGGATCGGCCGGGTCGGCCTCGACAAACTACAGCGTCGCGAAGGACGCTTGCCCTGCCTGCGGGAAACGTGCTAGACTGTTGCGTCAGGTGGAAGAAAGCCCGCTACGGTAGCCCGCGTCAGAGTCGAATCGAGCCCTCACCCCACTCGCTTCCCCCGCTACGTGAACGCTGAGCAGCAGAACCCATCTCTTCAGGTCCATTCTGGATCATCACATCGACAATGCCTCGCGAGTGCGAGGCGGAAATGCAGGAACTAGACACATGGCTCGAAAACTCTACGTCGGCAACCTTCCCTACGAGACCAGCGATCAGGATCTCCAGACGCTGTTCTCCGGCGCCGGCACGGTCGAAACCGTCAGCGTGATGCGCGACATGGCCACCGGCCGCGCGCGCGGCTTTGCGTTCGTTGAAATGGCGTCGGACGAGGACGCTCAGAAGGCGATCAGCATGCTCAACGATCACGCCCTTGGCGGCCGCAACCTGACGGTCAATGAAGCGCGCCCGAAGCCGCAGAGCGGCGGCGGCGGTTACGGCGGCGACGCCCCTCGGCGCCGGTCGGAACCCCGCTGGTGAATCGACGCTGACGTCTGACGTCGGCAGCGACCGAAGAGGGCGGCATCCGTATGTGATGCCGCCCTCTTTTTTGCGTAAGATAGGCTTCGGTTCCTGGGGAGGTGTCAGATGAAGCGGCTGCTGGTTGCGGTGGTGTGCTCGGGGTTCGTGTTGCCGGGTCTGGCGTGGGCCCAGCACGAACATGGAGCGCTGTCGCCCGCGCACGTGGGAACCGTCACCTTCGAGACGTCGTGCAGTCCGGCGGTCAAGGAAGATTTCAGCCGCGCCGTGGCCGTGCTGCACTCGTTCTGGTTCCCGGAGTCGCGGGCGATCTTCGAAGGCGTGCTCAGGACCGATCCGGCCTGCGCCATGGCGTACTGGGGCATCGCGCTGACCCACTGGGGCAACCCGTTCGCCGGGCTGCGGTCCGCGCAGGCGATCGCCGAGGGCAGAGCCGCGATCGCCAAAGGGCAGACGACCGGATCGCCCACGGCGCGCGAGCGTGGCTATATCGACGCGGTGGCGGTGCTGTTCTCGGACGCCGATGCCGGCACTCAGCGCGCGCGCGTCGTCGCCTTCGAGTCCAGCATGGAGAAGGTCGCGGCTGGAAACGCGGCCGACAAGGAAGCGCGTATCTTCTGGGCGCTCGCCATCGTGCAGGCGGCGGAGCCTGCCGACAAGACGTTTGCGCGCCAGAAGCGCGCGGCCGACATCCTCGAGCCCTTGTACAAAGAGCACCCGAACCATCCGGGCCTCGCGCACTACATCATCCACGCCTACGACGTGCCTTCGCTGGCCCCGAAGGCGCTGGATGCCGCGAGGCGCTACGCGTCGATTGCCCCTGCCGTGCCACACGCGCTGCACATGCCGTCGCACACGTTCACGAGGGTCGGGTCATGGAAGGAATCGGTCGAGACCAACATCAGGTCCGCCGATGCCGCCGCGAAGAGCGGCGGCGTCGCCGAGGAGCTGCATGCGCTCGACTACCAGATGTACGCGCATTTGCAGATGGCCGAAGATCGGCGAGCCAGGGGCGTGATGGAGCGGGCGTTGAAGGCCGCCGGCACAGGAGGCGGCACGGCCGCGACTGCTGCGTTCGCGATCGCCGCCATCCCCGCGCGCTACGCGATGGAACGGCAGCAGTGGGCCGAAGCGATGGCGCTCGAGGTGCGTCCAGCGACCACGCCGCACACCCAGGCCATCACGCACTTCGCGCGCGCGATGGGCGCGGCTCGCAGCGGCAGGCCAGCTGATGCGGCCGGCGATATCGCGAAGCTGTCGGCGCTGCGCGACAAGCTCGTCGAGATGAAAGACGCGTACTGGGCGGAGCAGGTCGACATCCAGCGGCGCGTGGCCGAAGCGTGGGTCGCATTTGCGGGCGGCCGGAAAGACGAGGGGATCACGCTGCTCGCCGCGGCGGCCGATGCGGAGGATGCCACTGAGAAGTCGGCAGTCACGCCGGGTCCGCTCGCGCCGGCGCGCGAGCTGCTCGGGTTCATGTTGCTCGCGGCTGACCGGGGCCAGGAGGCGCTGACGGCCTTTGGCGCCACGATCAAGAAGGAACCCAACCGATTCCTCGCGCTGTACGGCGCGGGTCGGGCCGCCGAAGCCACGAATCAGCAGGCGCGCGCGGTGGGCTACTACAGGCAGGTCGTCGAGATCTGCAAGGACGCCGATCCCGATCGGGCCGAACTGCGGCACGCACGGCAGATGGTCCTGAACCCATGAACCGTTACCGGCCAGCCAGCCCCTCCCATCCTGGCACTCCTCTGGCCGCGCGAACGCCGCGGACGATCGCCTCCGCGACGAGATCCGCCGCCAGTGCTCCGAGCACCGTGAGCTGAAGATCCGGGCGACGGAGCGTTGCCGTCGAGACCGCGAAAAGCTGATCGCCGTCCCCCGTCGTGTGGTACGGACGGATCGCGCGCGCCGCGCCGCAGTTGGCCATCATCGCGATCTTCGTGAGCGCGGTCTTCGTCAGCTCGACGTTGGTCGCGACGACGGCGAGCGTGGTGCTGCCGAGAGGGGGATCGTGCACTGCGCCCCCGGGAGCGCCGCGAACCATCGTCCGCATCACCTCGACGCTGTCTGCGAAGCTCCCGTCCGCCCGGCGCGCCCCTGCGACGATCTGCCCGGTGCGCCAGTCGATCACATCGCCGGCGGCGTTGACGACCGCGAGGGCGCCGATCACCACATCGCCGAGCGTCATGCTTGCGGTGCCCACGCCCCCTTTCATTCCCGCGAAGCCGCGGCCGCGGTGCATCTTGCCGACCGTGGCGCCGGCGCCGGCCCCGACGTTGCCTTCGGCCACCGGCGCGGTCGAGGCAGCCGCGCAGGCTTTGTAGGCCGCCTCGACATCCGGCCGGATGCGCGGGTCGCCCACGGCGAGGTCGTCGATCACGGCGCCGACGACAATCGGAATGCGCAGGTCCGGGGTGCCCCAGTCGAAGCCGATCTTGCGCTCCTCGAGAAAGCGAAGGACGCCGCCGGAAGCCGGCAGCGCCAGCACGCCGCCACCTGTCAGAAAGAGCGCGTGGATGCGCTCCACCGGGCTGACCGGCTGCAGCAGGACCCCCTGCGACTCACCGGGGGCCGAGCCGTTGTAATCGACGCCGGCCGCCGCCGCCGGATCGAAGAGGATCGCCGTGCAGCCTGTCGGCCGCCGCGTATCGGTGTAGTGCCCGACCCTGAGACCGGGCACGTCCGTCAGCGATCCGGCGCCCGGCTGCGATTGCGCAGCGCTCTGTCCTCGCGCGAGCGCCACCGCGCCAGCGCCAACCGCGAGGCCGAATTCCCGTCTCGAGTGCTCGGTCATGTATGCCCTCGCCTCAGAACGACGATGAAGGGCGCGAGATGAAAGGCTGAATTTCAGACTTTCAGGAAGGCCTCCCCGCAGGGTGGCCGCGAACGTCACAGTCCCTGATACGCGCGGAACATGCCCTTGAAGTACTTCAGCACGCGCACGGGGTCCGCCGACTCCGAAATCTCGGCGAAGCAGTAGCCCTCGAACTTCATCTCCGAGAGGGCCGTGATCAGCTGGCGCCACGGGTACTCTTCGAGGGACAAATCGCGCATGTGGACCTGGCCGATCTGACTGCGCACCAGCCGGAAGTTCGAGTCGAACCCGCCGTCGAGCAGATCCGTCTGGTTCGAATTCCAGCAGGCGCGCACGCCTGGATGGTTGCCGCCGTAGTCCAGGATCTTGCGGATGCGCGGCACCCGCTGCGTCTCCGCGCCGTGCACCTCCAGCTGGATGGTGACGCCGTTGTCGCGCGCGAACGCGCCGCACTCGGCGAGCGCCTTGCCGATCTGCTCCAGCGTCTTCTCTTCGGGCACGCCTTTGGGCAGTCCGTTCGGCCGCACCTTCACGCTCGGCGACCCGAGGTCGCGGGCGAGCTTCACCCACTCCTTCGTCTCGTCGATGTTCTTCCGGAGGGTCGCGGAATCGGGGGCGTGGTACTCGCACGTCGTGCCGAGGCCGCCGATCTTCACCGGAGAGCCTTCGAACTGTTTCCGCACCTCCGCCCGCGCGGCCGGCGAGAGCGAGATCTCGACGCCGTGCCTGTGCGTCGTCCGCAGTTCCACCGCGTCCATCCCGACCTCCGTGAGGTTCTTGATGATGGTCGGGACGTCCCAGTCCTTCGCGATGTTGTACGTGACGGTCCCGAGCTTGAGGCCGCGGCGGGCCGCGGCGGGCTGCGGGGGATTCTGGGTCAGGTCAACGGCCGCCAGGGCAGGGAGGGCAGCCATACTCGAGAGAAATTGGCGTCGTTTCATGCGCAGAGCTTACCGCACCACGTCCCCGCCCGCGCACGCGATTTACATCCACGAAAATCCCGTCGCAGGGAGGCACAACGGAGCTATAACTTTGCACATGCCACATTCCCTTTCCCGTCGCGATTTCCTTCAGGCTGCGGCCGGCGCCGGCGCGTTTGCGTCGCTGGATTCACCGTGGGCTCAGACCGCAGCCGGCGCACGAACGGGCGGCCAGGCGCCCGCGCCGGGCGACGCGCTCTCCGGCTGGTTCGATCGGCCGATGCGCTGGGTGCAGCTGACGCTCGTCGAGAACGACCCCGGCCGGTTCGATCCGCAGTTCTGGCTCGACTATTTCCGCAGCCTTCATGCGGACGCCGCCTGCCTCAGCGCCGGCGGCATCGTCGCGTACTACCCGACGGAAGTGCCGCTGCACCATCGCAGCGCCTGGCTGGGCGAGAGCGATCCGTTCGGCACGCTGGTCGCCGGCTGTCGCGCGCTCGGGATGCACGTCATCGCGCGGACCGACCCGCACGCCGTGCGCGATGACGTCCGGGCGGCACACCCGGACTGGATTGCCGTCACGCGAGACGGCGATCCGCGTCGGCACTGGGCGAACCCCGAGTTGTGGGTGACCTGCGCCCTCGGTCCGTACAACTTCGAGTTCATGGACCAGGTCCATCGGGAAATCCAGTCGAAGTACAAAGTGGACGGGATCTTCTCCAACCGCTGGGCCCCGCAGGGGGGCGAGTGCTACTGCGTGCACTGCCAGAAGAACTTCAAGGACGCGAGCGGCCTGGAGCTGCCGCGCACCTCTGACGCGCGCGACCCGGTCCGGCGTCGATTCATCCAGTGGCGGACGGCCCGGCTGACCGAGTTGTGGAAGCGCTGGGACGCGACCATTCGCGCGGTCAACCCCGAGTCGCGCTTCATTCCCAACGGACCGCCGGACCTCAAGACCGCGGGGGAGCTGGCGGAGATTCAGTTTGCCGACAATCAGGCCCGCCGCGGCGTCACGCCGGCGTGGGCGAACGGCCGGCGCGCGAAGGAGTACCGCTCCGTCATGGGACGCCGGCCGGTTGGCGGCATCTTCAGCGTCGGGCTGGAAGAGCCGTATCGCTGGAAGGACTCGGTGCAGAGCGAGCCGGAGATCCGTCTCTGGGTGGCCGAGGGCACCGCGAACGGCATGCGCCCGTGGGTGACGAAGTTTTCCGGCGTGCTGTACGACCGCCGCTGGCTGCCGATGGTGGAGCGCATCTACCAATGGCACTTCAACCACGAACGGTACCTGCGCAACGAGGCGCCGCTCGCGCGCGTGGCCCTCCTGTACTCCGAGCAGACGGCGACGTTCCACCCGGGCGCGGCCCAGGGCGACCGTGCGGAGGATCACCTGCTCGGCATGTACCACGCGCTCGTCGAGGCACGGGTGCCGTTCGAGATGGTGCACGAGGCGTTTCTCACGCCCGATCGGATCGACCAGTTCAAGCTGCTCATCCTGGCTGACGCGGCGGCGCTGTCCGATGCGCAGTGCGCGGCCATTCGCGCGTACGTCAACCGCGGCGGCAGTCTCCTGGCCACTTTCGCGACGTCGCTGTACGACGAACTGGGACGCCGGCGCGACGACTTCGGCCTGGCGGACGTCTTCGGCGTGTCGTTCGGCAACCGCATCGACGGGCCGATGCATAACTCGTACTTGAGCCTCGACACCGACGAGGCGACGCGGCAGCGCCATCCCATCCTGGCCGGGCTGGAGGACACGCCGCGGATCGTCAACGGCGTGTTCCGGCTCGAGGTGAAGCCGGCGCTGCCTTTCCCCTCGCCGCTCACGCTGATCCCGAGCTATCCCGATTTGCCGATGGAGGACGTGTACCCGCGTGTCACGCACACCGAGACGCGTGAGCTGTATCTTCGCGACCTCGGCCCGAGCCGCATCGTCTACATTCCCTGGGACATCGACCGCACGTTCTGGGAAGTGATGTGCGTCGACCACGGCCGGCTGCTGCGGAATGCCGTCGCGTGGGCGGCCAACGAGCCGCAGCCGGTCGAAGTCACGGGATCGGGGCTGCTCGACGTGACCGTCTGGCGGCAGCGTGACTCGATGACGGTGCACCTCGTCAACCTCACCAACCCGATGATGATGAAAGGACCGCTGCGCGAGGCCATCCCGATCGGTCCACAGCGGACGCGCATCCGCCTGCCCGACGGGGCACGCGCCAGGAACGTGCGGCTGCTCACGGCGGGGACAACGCTTCCCGTGCAACAGTCAGGCGGCGTGCTGACGGTGACCGTGCCGTCGGTCGAGGTCCACGAGGTCATTGCGATTGACTTCTAACTCGCTGCCGTAAGCTTTACCCCAGACGGCGCGCGCGATGGATACGACGGGCCTGCTCTGTAGTACGCTGACGGCCCCGATCCCAGGAGCGCCCAAAGGGCGCGACGTTTCTATAGTGGAAGACGAGGACTCCGTTCGATGATGACCCTGGGATATGCGAAGCCGGCCGACGGCGTTCATCCCCCCAACGATTCGCCCGCCTATCGCAGCACGGCGCTGCGGCATCCGGTCGAGCCGCTGGTCATCGTTCCCCAGACGTTGTCGGAACTGACCGGGCCGGTGTATCCCTACGGGCGCATGAGGCCGATGGATCGCGACCTCACGCGGCAGCATGCCGGCGAGCCGCTCGGCGAACGGATCGTCGTCCAGGGGCGCGTCATCGACGAGGAAGGGCGTCCGGTGCCGGAGACGCTCGTCGAAGTCTGGCAGGCGAATGCCGCCGGCCGTTACGCGCACAAGATTGACGTCCACGCGGCCCCGCTCGACCCGAATTTTTCCGGCGCGGGCCGCACGCTGACCGACGCGGAGGGGCGCTACCGGTTCGTGACCATCAAGCCCGGCGCGTACCCGTGGAGGAACCACGACAACGCGTGGCGGCCGGCGCACATTCATTTCTCGCTCTTCGGGATGAGCTTCCTCACGCGGCTCGTCACGCAGATGTACTTTCCAGGCGATCCGCTGCTGCCGCTCGATCCGATTTTTAATGCCATTCCGGACGCGCAGGCCCGTACGCGTCTGGTGTCGTCGTTCGCGCTGGACGTGACCGAGCCCGAATGGGCACTCGGCTACCGGTTCGACATCGTGCTCCGCGGGCGCGATGCGACCCCGATGGGGGGATGAATACTATTCAGGCTTCAGGCTTCAGGCTCTCGCCAGAGCCCAGAGCCCAGAGCCCAGAAGCCCAGAAGCCCGATGAGAATCCGATGGCCGGACTGACGCCGTTTCAAACGCTCGGCCCCTTCTTCTCGTTCGCTCTGCCGTTTCCCGGCGGAGATACGCTGGCGGACCAGTCCATGCCCGGGACCCGCATCGTGATCGAAGGGTGCGTGCGTGATGGCGCCGGCGCGCCGATGCCCGATGCCCTGGTGGAGATCTGGCAGGCAAACGCGCAAGGGCAGTATCGCCATCCCGCCGATTCGCACCAAACGCCCGCGGACACGCCGTTCGACGGCTTCGGGCGCACCTTGACAGATGATGACGGGCGGTTCTCCTTCACGACCATCAAGCCAGGCCCCGTGCCGGCGCCCCGCGGCGGAAGCCAGGCGCCGCACATCGTCGTTGGCCTTCTCGGCCGCGGCATCCTCACAAGGCTCGTCACCCGCATTTACTTCGAGGACGAGCCTGCGAACGCCGCGGACCTCATCCTCGGGCTCGTGCCCGCCGCACGGCGGCCGACGCTCCTGGCACGGCGTGTTGCCGGCGCTCGTTACCAGTTCGACATCGTCGTGCAGGGCGCGAGCGAAACGGTGTTCTTCGATGTCTGACATGCTGCTCTCCGGGCTCTTCGGCGACCCGGACGTCTCGGCGTCGCTCTCCGATCGCGCGAGGCTGCAGCGGATGCTGGACGTCGAGGCCGCGCTCGCTGAGGCCGAGTCCGGGCTCGGCATCATTCCCGCAACGGCGGCCGCGAGCATCCGCGACGAAGCTCGCGCGGAGCTGTACGACCTGGCGGCGATCGCGTCCGAAGCGGCAGCCGCCGGCAACCTGGCCATCCCGGTCGTCCGCCACCTCACGCGACGCGTCGCCGCACGCGACTCGCGCTACGTGCACTGGGGCGCGACGAGCCAGGACATCATCGACACCGGTCTCGTTCTGCAGCTCAAGGAT
>CAYZBZ010000087.1:0-14503 GCA_964476725.1 uncultured Vicinamibacterales bacterium | reverse complement strand
ATCACGTCCGTGCCGTTCGTCATTTTGATCGTGCGCATCGCTACGCTCCGAAGCTCTTGACGGCGCTCGGCTCGTCGGGGTGTACCTCGATGAAATTCTGCGCGCCGGTCATCGTGAGCATCGTCTCAACCCGCTTCTGGACGCCCGCGAGCTTCAGCGCGCCGCCGGCGGCGTTCGCCTGACGGTAGAGATCCATCAGGCACCCGATCGTGGCGCTGTCGACGTACCCGACCGACGACAGATCGACGACGACCTTGCGCTCGCCGGAGGCGATGAGCTGTGTGACCGCGGTCGAGAACTCCGACAGCAGCGGGTACATCAGCCGGGACTCGCCGATGCGGACGACGGCGACGCCGTTGGCGTGTTCGGTTGTGAGATTCATTCAGGCACTCCGGATCGCCGGCCCCGCCGCGCAGGCGCGCCACGCCTGCGGCGCAGGGCCGGCTGTTTGTCCTGCAGCCGTCTGAGCTGGCGGGCCAGCTCGAGACGGCCGCGGTTGATGCGCGACTTCACCGTTCCTTCAGGCAGTCCGAGACGGTCGGCGATTTCCTGGTACGACAGCTCCTGCAGATCGCGGAGCACCACCGCGGTCCGCAGCGTCACCGGCAGCAGCTCGAGCGCCTGTTTCAGCTGCGCGCGCAGGTCCCGGTGCTCGGCGACGGCGTACGGCGTCCGTTCCCTCGACGCCGGCTGCAGATCGTTCGTGTCCACCTCGCGCGCGATGGTCTGCCGCTCCTTGCGCACGCTCCGGTAATGATCGATGCACAGGTTGCGGCTGATGCTGATAATCCAGGTCTGAAAGTTCGCGCGACGGTCGAACGTCTTCAGCGCCTTGAAGATCTTCAGAAAGATATCCTGCGCCAGGTCCTCGGCCTCGTCGTGCTTGCCGACGAATTTATACGCCACATTGAAGACCTTCCGCCAGTTCTGGCGGACGATCGCCTCCCAGGCGACCTGGTCGCCCGTGAGGCACTGCTCGATGAGGCTGTCGGGCGTCGCCGGTTGCGCGGCGGGAGAATCAACAGACATGCGTCATCTGAATCGATTCGACGGGCGGGAACACAGAGCATGATATCAAACATGGGGCCGGCGTAAATAGGGTGCCGGAGTACCAGGGTGCCGGAGTGCCGGAGTGTCGGAGTGAGCGCAGGCTCGCGACTGCGATAGAATCGACCTCGCGCGTGACAGGATTCCAACGAATAGACGACGCCCTTGCGTGCGACGGGGTGCCGCTTGCCGGGATTGCCGCCGCCGAGGGCACGCCGCTCTACGTGTACAGCGCCGCCACGATTGCCGCCCGCTACCGGGCCATCGATGACGCGTTTCGATCGTACCCGCACGCGCTGCACTACGCGCTGAAGGCCAACTCGACGCTCGCGCTCGCGCGCCTGCTTCGGGGACTCGGCAGCGGCGCCGACGCCAACTCCGGCGGCGAAATCGACGTCGCGCTCCGGGCCGGATTCATCCCGGAACAGATCGTGTTCACGGGGGTCGGCAAGACCGCTGCGGAGCTGGCCCAGGCGCTCGATCTCGGTGTGAAGACCATCAACGCGGAGTCGGAAGGGGAGCTCGAGCGGATCGACGTCCTGGCGCGCGCGCGTCAGACGCGCGCGCGCGTCGCGCTCCGCGTGAACCCCGACATCGACGCCCGCAGCCATCCGCACATCTCGACCGGACTGAAGACGAACAAGTTCGGCGTCGCGATGGACGCGGTGCGGGACATCTGCCGCCGTGCGGCGCGCCGGGAAGGCCTCGAGATCGTCGGGCTGCACGCGCACGTCGGATCCCAGATCACCGACCTCGAGCCGCTTCGGCGCGCGGCGCAGGCGGTCGTCACCCTCGCGCGCGAGCTCGGCGACGACGGGATTTCGATCGATCACCTGGATCTCGGCGGAGGGCTTGGCGTGTCGTACGACGGCTCGCCGGTCCCGAGCGCGGACGATTACGCGGCCGCACTCCTGTCCGCGGTCCGGGGCTCGGGCCTCGCGCTCGTCCTCGAGCCCGGCCGCCACATCGTCGCTCCCGCCGGCGTGCTCCTGTCCCGCGTCGTGGACGTGAAGGATCGCCCCGACGGCCGGGCGTTCGTGATCCTCGATGCGGGGATGACGGAGCTGCTGCGCCCGATGCTGTACGGAGCGTTTCATCGCATCGAACCGGTCGACGCGTCGACGGCCCCGGAGATCCTCTGCGATGTCGTGGGGCCGCTCTGCGAGAGCAGCGACACGCTCGGGAAGGATCGGCGCCTGCCGCGCCCGCGCCCGGGCGACCTGATGGCGGTCCTCGATACCGGCGCCTACGGGGCCGTCATGGCCTCGAACTACAACCGCAGGACCATGCCGGCCGAGGTGCTCGTGGACGGCGGAACGTGGTCTGTGATTCGCCGCCGCCAGACGATCGAAGATCTGCTTGCCCTCGAGATGTAGATATGAAAGTCTGAAGTTAGAAGTCTTCAAAACTTTCACCATTCAATCATGTCCGGACTCCTTATCGCCTTCGAAGGGCTCGATCAGAGCGGCAAGCAGACGCAGGCCGAGCGGGTGCGCGACCACGTGACGTCGCGCGGCCGCGAGTGCCGGCTGCTCTCGTTTCCCGACTACACGACGACGATTGGCGCCGAGATCTCGAAGGCCCTGCACGGCGAGCGCGAGTACGAGGCCGACGTGATGCAGCTGTTGTACATCGCCAACCGCTACGAGCTCAGGACCGAGATGACGCGCTGGCTGGGTGAAGGGGCCGTGCTGGTGTGCGATCGCTACCTGGCGTCGAGCATCGCGTACGGCGAAGCGCAGGGCCTGGATCCGACGTGGCTGGCGGACGTGCAGCGGTTCCTGCCGAGGCCGGATCTGACGATCCTGCTCGACATCGCCCCCGAAACCGCAGTCCAGCGGAAGGCCGCAGGGCGCGATCGATACGAGCGCGATCTCGCGTTGCTCTCGCGCGTGCGGGACAGCTACCGGCGACAGGCGGGGCAGGACGGCTGGCTCCGGCTCGACGGCGAGCGGCCGCGCGACGCCGTGTCCGCCGACGTGGTCAGCGCGATCGGGACACGACTCGGGCCGCGGTAAGCGCGCGGACCTCTCGAGCGCCTCCGGCCAGCAGCACTCGCGCGCACGCGTCCAGCGTGGCGCCAGTCGTGCTGACGTCGTCCACCAGAATCACGATCGCCCCGCGCACGCGCGCGCGACGGCTCAAAGCGAACGCCCCGCGCACGTTGGCGCGGCGCTTCGCCGCGGGAAGGTCTGTCTGCGTCGCCGTCGCACGGACGCGTCTCAGCGCGTGCGCCGTTGGAAGCGCCAGGTGACGCGCGATCTCCGCCGCCTGGTTGAAACCCCGCGCGCGCTGTTTCGAGCGGTGCAGCGGGACCGGCACGGCCAGGTCGGCGCCGTCCAGCAGATCCCGTCCGTGGCGCTGCAGAAGCGCGGCCAGCGGCCGTGCGAGCGATCGCCGGCCGCCGTATTTCAGCGCGTGCACGATCGTGCGGAGCGTTCCCTCGTAAGCGCCAATCGCCCGGCCCCGCGCGACGCGCGTGTCGTGCCGGCGGCACCGGGGACAGCGGCCGCACTCGACGCTGATGACTCTCCACGACGGCAGCGGATCGCCGCAGGCGTCGCACACCGGCGGCGAGATCGGCACGACCGCGTCCCAGCAGTTCCGGCAGACCGGGCCGCGGGCGGGTTCGTCGAGGAGACGTTCGCACGCGGCGCAGAGAGGGGCGAGGAGGACGGCGAGAACCGCATCCGCGACAAGAAAGGCTGAACGCTGAACGCTGAAGTCCGAATGCATGGCCGCTGTCAGCTGTTGGGCATTCGAATTTCAGCCTTCGAACTTCAGCCTTTCGCCGAAGTCTCCTGGTCGTTCACGTCGATGCGTTCCGCGTCTCCCCAGAGACGCTCGAGCGAATAGAACGCGCGCGTCTGCGGCGTGAACACGTGAACGATGAAGGTGAAGTAGTCCATCAGCACCCACTCGCCGCGCTCGTATCCCTCGACGTGCGCGGGCCGCACCTTCGCGGCGCGCAGCGCCTCTTCGACCGCGTCGGCGATCGCCTTGACCTGGCGCTGGCTCTGGCCCGAGCACAGGATGAAGAAATCGGTGAACGCCGGCGTGTTGCGCAGGTCGAGGATGACCACATCCGACGCTTTCTTGTCGAGCGCGGCGCGCACCGCTTTGCCGACTTCGCCGGTCAGCCGCTTCTTTCCGCCCGTCGCGCTCCGCCGTCTTTCAGTTTTGGCCATGCAAGTGATCTGCCGTGAAGGATGCCGGGTCGTCGGTGTACAGACCGTGTTGAACGATGTGTTGCTCGACTGCCGCCGGCACGAGTCCGGACAGCGGCTCACCTCTCCGCAGCCGCCGCCGGATCTCGGTCGACGACACGTCGGGCGTCTGCGCGTCCACGAGAAAAATGCCTGGTGATTCCACCGGTTCCGGCCTTCGGATCCCGCGCTCCGCGTTCGGATCTGGAGCAGGAGCGGTCGCCATTCTTCGCGCGAGCGCCGGGAGCCGCTGCCGCAATGCTTCGGCGGGAAAGCCGGGCCGCGAGATGACCACGAAGTTCGAGAGGCCGAGAACTTCCGGATAGCGATGCCACGTTTCAATTTCCGCGAAGGCGTCGGCGCCGGTGATGAAGAAAATCTGCGCCGGGGGCAGCGCCCACCGCTCGTGGAATCGCGTCAGCGTGTCGGCCGTATAGGACGGCCCAGGCGCGCATAGCTCGATGTCGCTGGCCGCAAGACCGTCGAGGCCGTTTACCGCGAGGGCCGTCATCGCGAAACGATGGTACGGCGACGCGACCGGCTGCTGCAGACGGTGGGGCGGCACGCGTGCGGGAAACACGATGACCCGGTCGAGCCCGAGCGCCCGTCGCGCGGCCAGCGCGGCCTCGACATGCCCGAGGTGAATCGGATCGAGCGTTCCGCCAAGCAGCCCGATGCGCGCGGCGGCGTTCATTCAGCCAGCGTGTTGATGGGCGGCGCGGCGGCCGCGCGTTCGCGCGATTGGGCAACTTCCCGCCACACCGCTTCGAGGAGGGCGTCGATGCCCTCGCCGGTGACCGCAGACACCGCATAGAGCGGTACGCCAAGCTTCCGGAGGTGTGCCTTCAGGCGCTCGAGCCGCTCCGGGTCGTCGAGCGCGTCGATCTTGTTCGCCGCCGCGAGGATCGGCTTATCCGCCAGCCGCTCCCCGGACGCATCACGGCCGGGGAACAGCTCCAGCTCCCGGATGATCACGTCGTAGTCGCTGACGGGATCCCGCCCGCTCAGCGACGACACGTCGACGAGGTGCACGAGCACCTTGGTGCGCTCGAGATGGCTCAGGAAACGATGCCCCAGCCCGTGCCCCTGGTGCGCCCCTTCGATCAGTCCGGGCACATCTGCGACGACAAACGATCGCTCCCCCGACAGGCCGACGACGCCGAGGTTTGGAACGAGCGTCGTGAATGGATAGTCGGCGATCTTCGGCCGCGCCGCCGAGATCCGCGAGATCACCGTGGACTTGCCGGCGTTCGGGAACCCGACGAGCCCGACGTCCGCCAGCAGCTTGAGATGGAAGCGTAGGTCCTTCTCTTCGCCCGGCAGCCCCGGCTGCGTGCGGCGCGGCGCGCGGTTCGTGGAGGTCGCAAACGACGCGTTGCCGTGGCCGCCCAGCCCGCCCTTCGCCAGCGGCACGCGCTCGCCTTCCGTCGTCAGATCGGCGATCTGCACGTACTCGCCGTCAGCCTTCGCCTCGTACACGACCGTGCCGGGCGGCACTTCGAGCTCGATGTCGACGCCGTTCTTGCCGGTGCGATTGGAGCCTTCGCCGTGGCCGCCGCGGCCCGCGGAGAAGATCTTCTGGAAACGGTAATTGAGGAGCGTGTTGAGGTTGGCGTTCGCGATGAGGTACACGGAGCCGCCCGGCCCGCCGTCTCCGCCGCTCGGCCCGCCGCGCGGCACGAACTTCTCGCGCCGGAAAGCCATGGCGCCCCGGCCGCCATGGCCGGCTGCGACGTGGATATCGACTTCGTCTACAAACACGTCAGTGTCGGTACGTCCCGCGGCAGTTCAGCTCTGCGGGAAGCGTGGGACCTTCAGCCTTCGAGCGGCAGCACGCTGATCATGCGGCCACGCGCGCCGTGATCCTCGAATTTCACCTTGCCGTCGACCTTCGCGAAGAGCGTGTCGTCCTTGCCAAGCCCGACGTTCAGACCGGGACGGAACTTCCGCCCGCGCTGCCGCACGAGGATCGACCCGCCGGTCACGATGTTACCGTCGTGACGCTTCACGCCCAGGCGCTGCGCGTTGCTGTCGCGGCCGTTGCGAGAACTACCCTGTCCTTTTTTTGTAGCCATGTTCGAACTTCAGCCTTCAGACTTTCAGACGAGGATATCCTTCACCCGAATGACCGTGTAGGTGCTCCGGTGACCGCGCGTCTTTCGAAATCCCTTGCGTCGCTTCTTCTTGAACACGCGGATTTTCGGGCCGCGGGACTCGCCGTCGACGACGCCGACGACCTTCGCGTTCGCCACGAAGGGAGCGCCCGCGAGCATCTCGCCCCCTTCTTTTTCCAGGAACAGCACCTGATCGAACGTGATTTCCTTGCCGACCTCGGCCTCGACGCGATCGATCGTGACCACGGAGCCCGGGCCCACCTTGACCTGCCGCCCGCCCGTTTGAATGATTGCGAACACGTTCCAACCCTCCGCCGGCCCGTACGGATGGGCCCTTCTGGCCGAGCCTGCCCCGGGCAGGCCAAATCTGACACTGCACAAAGGAGTGAGCGTAGCACGGAAGGCCCGCCTTCGCCAAGGCTCCGACTGGGCAAGTAGCCAGGGAGGCAAACAAAAGAGGCCCTGGCCCGTCGAAGCGGCCACCGATGAGGCGCGAAGGAGGCGACTAGCGCAGCAGCACGCGGGTGCCGCGGATCTTCTGAGTGCTGAGAGTGCCCAGGAAAGTCGGGATGACCTTGTCCATCAGCTCGAAATAGGACGACAGCGCTGGGGTATTCTGCTGCGCGTTGTAGAGAGTTTCCTCGCGCATCGTCTCGGTGTGCAGCGTGGCGCCGGTGCGGCCGTCGATGAAGATGAACTTCGGCGTCAGGATGAAGCCCTTGCGCTCCATGTAGGCCCGAACAGGCACGACGCTGCGGCGGCCGAGGTTGTCGTACACCTCCTGGTTGCGCGTGACGAACCCGGCGGTTTGATGCGGCGTGAACAACACCGTGCCGGTCACGATCAGCGGGTTCTCGTACTCCTCACCCAGCTTCTTCCAGAACGCGACGTCCGCGAAGATCGACTGGTACTTCTCGAGGTCTTTTTCCGACCGGATTTTTATCTCGGTGGCGCCCGGGGCCTGCGGCGTTGCGGGGGCCAGCGGGTCGGCGGCCCCTTGCGGCGCGGAAGGCGGCGGCTCGGTGGTCGAGCCCTTGATCTTGTCGGCCGCGAGCTCGATGAGCGGCAGCACGTCGGCTTCGATTACGCGGAGGCTGGATTTCGATCGGAGCTGGCTGCGAAGCAGACGGACCGTTTCAAGGTTGCCGTCGACATCGTCCGTGCCGCCGCTGATGAAACCGGCCACGAGCACACGGCGGAACGCCGACACGTCCATCTTCGCCGAGATGGGCGTCTCGATGGGCACCTCGAAGAAGTTCGTGCACGCGCTGACGGCTGCGAGCAGCACGAGGCTAACGATCGTTGCGGCGCTTCGTGCGGTCATTGATTTCTTTGAAGAGATCGTAGTTCTGGCGGATCAGGATGTTCTTCGGATCGAGCTTGACCGCCTTCTCGTACGCCTGTCGCGCTTCTTCGAAGCGCCCGTCGTGCTCGTAGCCGATCCCGAGGTTGTTCCAGGCCGCCGCATACGTGGGATCGAGCTGCACCGCCTTTTCCCAGCGGTACGTGGCTTCCTTCCACAAGCCGTTCTGCGCCACCTTGATGCCGAAGTCGACCTGTGACTTCGCGTCCGCGCGCGCATCCGCATACGCGGAGGGGGCGAAAGCCGCGAGCGCCGCCAGCATGACGAGAGCTCGAAAAACCATGGGTGTTTGATCCACTATAGTCACCCGCCCGAGACGCCGCAAGCGCTTTTCAAACTCTTTTGAGCCGAACGAACAGCACGGATCTCAGCAATGCACGTACCAGAGCATTGGCGCGAGGAAATCGTTGCCGGACCGCAGAATGACGGCCTTTTCCGTAAGCGGCAGACGTGACGCGTAACCCGCTCGCGTTGCATCGGGAGACACCCCCAACCTATAATGTGGACAGGGGGGTCGGGCCGTTGAGCTGCGCTGCAGCCACGGGTGCCGGCCCCTTTCGCTTTGGTCGGGAGGGCAGGGCGGAAACCTGTCCTGGTGGCGGCGCTGCTGGAGGATTCGTGGACCTTCACACCGCCGTCAGCGTCTCGATGCTCTCCGTCTCTCGCGCTCGGGCCTGCGCCGTTTTCAAGGAGCTCCGGCAGCTCGACCCGGATACATCCCTGGCGGCCCTGCTCGGCGCGATGGGCGTTCCCTGCGGCGAACGGCCGGGCCTGTCCAGATCGGCCCGTGCGGCAGCGGATGCCGCCCTGAGCGCGGGCTCTCGGGCCGAGTTCGAGCCGATTGCGTGGTTCGACCCGCGCTACCCCGCGCTGTTGAACTGCATCGCGGATCCGCCGCCGGTCCTCTGGACATGGGGGAGCGCGAGCGTCTTCGGTCGGCCCGCGGTCGCGATCGTGGGATCCCGCGCCGCGACCCCGTACGCGCTGGATGTCGGCGTCCGGCTTGCCGCGGAGCTGGCGGAGCGGGGTATTGTGGTCGCCAGCGGTCTGGCCCGGGGAGTGGACTCCGCGGCCCACAGAGGCTGCCTGGAGGCGGGCGGCCCTACAGTGGCGGTGCTCGGCTCCGGGCTCGACAATGTCTACCCAGCGGAGCACCAGGGGCTGGCGGAACGCATTGCTGCGCAAGGGGTTGTGGTCAGCGAGCTCGGGCCAGGCGCGATGCCTCTGCCGGAGCACTTTCCCCTGAGGAACCGGATCATCAGCGGGATCTCGCTGGCAGTTGTGGTCGTCGAAGCTTCCGAGAAGAGCGGATCCCTCATCACCGCCCGCTGCGCCCTGGAGCAGGGGCGCGACGTGATGGCGGTCCCGGGCAGTGTCCTTACCGGCCGAAACCGTGGCTCCCACAGCCTTTTGAAGGATGGGGCAAAGGTCGTCGAGTCAGCGGACGATATTCTGGAGGAAATCGGATGGCCGTCGGCGACCGATCCGGTGCGGTCTGTCCCTAAACCACTGACCGACGACCCCTTACTGGCAAAAATGGAGGCCGGGGAGGTCTACCGGCTGGATGAGCTCGTGGAGGCTACCGCCACCGCGGCCTCGAAGCTGCTGCCCCGGTTGATGGAGCTCGAGCTCCTGGGGCATGTGTCGGCGGTGGGGGGCGGGCGGTTCGCACGGTCTTCGACCAACGCAGGGCGTCCCGAACGCGTCGAGGGACGGGCCGGCTCGCGACGGTGATATGGTCTTCTGAAAGCTGCACGGCTGAATTTCCTGTGCTGAACTAGTTTGGAATTCGGCAGCAGACAGCAGGTTCCCTGATATGGCAAAGGCACTGGTCGTGGTGGAGTCGCCCGCAAAGGCGAAGACCATCAACAAATATCTCGGCAGGAACTACAAGGTCATCGCCTCGATGGGGCATGTCCGTGATCTGCCGAAGAGCAAGCTCGGGGTCGACATCGAAGAGGACTTCGAGCCGTCGTACGAGGTGATCGCAAGCCGCAAGAAAGTTCTCAAGGAGCTCAAGGACGCGGCAAAAGGCTCCGACGACATCTTCATCGCCACCGACCCGGATCGCGAAGGGGAGGCGATCGGCTGGCATCTCGCGGAGGAGCTCGGCGCCGGCAACAAGAAGAAGATCCGCCGGCTGATGTTCAACGAGATCACGAAGAAGGGTGTGCTCTCGGCGCTCGAGCATCCGACCCAGATCAACAAGCAGATGGTGGACGCGCAGCAGGCGCGTCGCGTGCTGGACCGCCTCGTCGGCTACAAGATCAGCCCGCTGCTCTGGGACAAGGTGCGCCGTGGCCTGAGCGCCGGGCGCGTGCAGTCGGTCGCGCTGAAGCTCGTCGTCGATCGCGAGCGCGAGATCGAGCGCTTTGTCGCGGAAGAATACTGGAACATCACGGCGCGTCTTGCGGGGCCGGTGCCGCCGGAGTTCGATGCGAAGCTCCTGAAGCGCGGCGCGTCGGCCATCAAGGTCACGAACCAGGCGGAGGCGGACGCGGTCCTCGCGGCCGTGCGCCGCGCGACCTGGACCGTCGCGTCCGTGGCGACGAAGGAACGCAGGAAGAGCGCGGTCCCGCCGTTCATCACGAGCAAGCTGCAGCAGGCGGCGCGCTTCCCCGTGAAGAAGACGATGATGATCGCGCAGCAGCTGTACGAAGGCATCGAGCTGCCCGGCGAAGAGGCGGTCGGCCTCATCACCTACATGCGTACCGATTCGACGCGCGTCTCGGAGCAGGCGCTCGAAGACGTGCGCGGTTACATCGGCACGAAGTTCGGCGCGGAGTACGTGCCGGACAAGCCGAACACGTTTCGCGCAAAGGCCGACGCGCAGGATGCGCACGAGGCAATCCGGCCGACCTCCATGCAGTACGACCCGAAGTCGGTGCGGGCGCACCTGACCGCCGATCAGTACTACTTGTACACGTTGATCTGGAATCGCTTCGTGGCGTCGCAGATGCCTCCCGCGACCTTCGACGAAACGACGGTCGACATCCAGGCGGCCGACTATCTCTTCCGGGTAAAGGGCTCGGTGCCGAAGTTCGCCGGCTGGCTGGCGGTCTACGACCGGGAAACGGCCGAGGTCCGCACCGACGGTCCTGGTCCGGACGCCGCGTCCAGCGAGGACGACGAGGGCAGCAGTGTGCTCCCGGCCCTCAGTGAAGGCGACACGCTCGAGCTGAAGGAGCTCAAGCCCGAGCAGAAGTTCACGCAGCCGCCGCCGCGCTACAGCGAGGCGACGCTCGTCAAGGCGCTCGAGGAGAACGGCATCGGCCGCCCCAGCACCTACGCCTCCATCATCGGCGTCATCCAGGCGCGCGACTACGTCAACAAGATCGAGGCGCGCTTCAAGCCGACGATGCTGGGCATGATGCTCGTCGAGAAGCTGCTGAGCCCCGCGTTCGACGACATCCTGGATCTGGAGTACACCCGAAACCTCGAAGAGGATCTCGACAAGATCGAAGCGGGGACGTCCGACTACCAGTCGACGCTCGCCAGCTTCTACAAGAAGTTCGCGAAGGACCTCAAGCGCGCCGAGCGCGACATGCCCAACATGAAGGAAGGGCAGGCAACCGACGAGATCTGCGACAAGTGCGGCGCCGGCATGGTCATCAAGGCGGGGAAGTTCGGCCTGTTTCTCGCGTGCAGCGCCTATCCGGCCTGCGAGAACACGCGCGAGCTGGAGAAGCCGGAGCCGGGGGCCGAGGGAGAAGTCGAGGAGAACTGCGAGAACTGCGGCAAGCCGATGGTCGTCAAGCGCGGCCGCTTCGGGCAGTTCCTGGCCTGCACCGGGTATCCGGAGTGCAAGACGACCCGCAAGATCATCACGACCAAGCAGGGTATGACGGCAGCGAAGCCGGACCAGCTGCTCGATGAGAAGTGCCCCAAGTGCGACTCGAGCCTCGTGCTGAAGCAGGGGCGCTTCGGCGAGTTTACGGCGTGCAGCAGCTATCCGACCTGCAAGTACGTCAAGCAGAAGTCCGCGGGGCTCGTCTGCCCGAAAGACGGCGGCGACGTCGTCGAACGCAAGTCCAAGCGAGGCAAGGTGTTCTTCGGCTGCGCGAATTATCCCGACTGCGACTTCGTGCTGTGGAACCGCCCCGTCCTCGAGCCGTGCCCGCAGTGCGGCGAGAAGTTTCTCGTGGAGAAGATCACCAAGCGGCACGGGCGGCAGCTGCTCTGTCACAAGGAAGACTGCGATTACGTGCGGGCCGAAGAACTGGCGCCCGCCTGACCATGATTCACGTCATAGGCGGGGGGCTTGCCGGCTGCGAAGCCGCGTGGCAAGCCGCGTCGCTTGGTGCCGCCGTCACCCTTCACGAGATGCGGCCCGTCCGGGCGACGGCCGTCCACAAAACGGACCAGCTTGCGGAGCTCGTCTGCAGCAACTCCTTCCGCGGAGACAAGCTCGATAACGCCGTCGGCCTCCTGAAGGAGGAAATGCGCCGGCTTGGGTCGCTCGTGATGCGCGCGGCGGAGGCGGCGCGCGTGCCCGCCGGCGCCGCACTCGCGGTCGATCGCGAGCGTTTCTCCGCCGAGGTTACGGGCGCGATTGCCGCGCACCCGCTCGTCACCGTCGTTCGCGAGGAGATTCCGCGCATTCCAGCCGGCCTCGACGGCCCGGTGATCATCGCGACCGGCCCGCTGACGTCGGAGTCGCTCTCAGCCGACATCGCCGCCATGGTCGGCAGCGATCACCTGTACTTCTACGACGCCATCAGCCCCATCGTCCTGGCGGACAGCATCGACATGTCGAAGGTGTTCCGCGCCTCGCGGTGGGGAAGGAGTCTGCGCGGTCCACGAGGTGCCGAGGGTTCAACGGGTTCAGAGGGTTCAGGCGCGCCGGTGCTTGCGGGGGACTACCTGAACTGTCCGTTCACGGGGGAGGAATACGCGCGCTTTTACGACGCGCTCGTCGGCGCCGAGCGTGCGCCGCTGCACGACTTCGACGAGGCCAGATTCTTCGAGGGGTGCCTGCCGATCGAGGTCATGGCATCGCGCGGGGTCGATACGCTGCGCTTCGGGCCGATGAAGCCGGTGGGGCTCGTCGATCCTCGAACCGGCCGCGAGCCCTTCGCGGCGGTCCAGCTCCGGCAGGACAATCTGGCCGGCGATCATTTCAGCCTCGTCGGCTTCCAGACGCAGATGAAGTGGGGCGAGCAGGCGCGCGTGCTCGAGCTGATTCCCGGCCTCGAGCAGGCGGAGTTCGCACGCTTCGGGATGATCCACCGCAACACGTACATCAACGGACCCACGGTGCTGCGCGAGACCTGGCAGACGAAGACCCGCGACGATCTGTTCTTCGCCGGACAGATCTCGGGCGTCGAAGGGTACGTGGAGTCGGCCGCGTCGGGGTTGATTGCGGGGCGCAACGCCGCGGCGCTCGTCGCGGGGGATCCGATGCGCGTCCCGCCGCGTACGACCGCGATCGGCGCGCTCGCGTACTACGTCTCGCACGCCAATCCTCATAACTATCAGCCGACGAACATCGCGTTCGGGATCATCCCGCCGCTCACGCCCGAAGCCGGCCGCAAGGTCCCTCACAAGAAGGCAGACCGCAAGGTGGCATTGTCGGAGCGCGCGCTCGCGGACCTCGAGGCATGGATTGCGGCAGGGCTGAGGCCCTGCGCTACGAGCGTAGCCCCGTAGCGCAGCCCTTCAGGGCTGCCTGATGGCGTAGCGCTGCCCTTCAGGGCTGCCTAAGAATGAAGCACCAGATCGATCGGTTCCTCGAGCATCTACGTCTGAACGACAACGCGTCGGTGCATACCGTACGCGCGTACGAGAGCGATCTCTCGCAGTTCGTGTTGTTCCTTTCCAGGCACCTCGGGCGACGGCGCGCGGACCTCTCTGCGAACGACTTCGAGCATCCGCACATCCGCGCGTTTCTCGGAGACCTCCACAAGCGAGGCAATTCGCGCGCGTCAGCGGCCCGGAAGCTGGCTGCCATCCGTACGTTCGGCCGCTACCTCAGGCGGGAAGGGGAGATCGAAGGGGATCCGGCGGCGCTCGTCGGCACGCCGAAGCGCGAACAGCGTCTGCCCGCCCATCTCGGGGAGTCCGAGATGTCGCGGCTGCTGGAAATGCCCGACACGTCCGAGCCGCTCGGACGCCGCGATCGCGCGATTCTCGAGCTGTTCTACGCGTCCGGACTGCGTTTGAGCGAGCTGGTCGGCCTCGGGCTCGAGGACGTCAATCTGAGCGGCCGGGTGGTTCGCGTGCTGGGCAAGGGGGGAAAGGAACGGATCGTCCCGTTCAACCATTCGACGGAAGAAGCGCTGCGCGTGTGGCTGAAGGATCGAGAAGGGTTCGTGACCGCCGTGAGCCCGTCGACAGGCTCGCGACGCCGGCGCAGCGCCGACCCTCTGTTCCTGAACTACCAGGGAGGGAGGCTGTCGACGCGGAGCGTGGACCGCCTGGTTCGGAAATACGTGGCGGGATGCAGCACGCGCTTCGGGATCAGCCCGCACGCGCTGCGGCATTCGTTCGCCACCCACCTGCTCGAGCGCGGCGCCGACCTGCGCGCCATCCAGGAGCTGCTCGGCCACGCCCGGCTGAGCTCCACCCAGCGCTACACGCACGTCAACTCGACTCAGCTCCTCGAGGCGTACAGGAAATCACACCCCAAGGCTTGACGATGAACGTCTTCGAACGTTCGCCCTACGCCATCGTCTCTACCATCGACCGCCGCCCGCCGCGCGAGTAGTCGATGCCGAGGGTCTTGATCTTGTAGTTCATCACGCGCGGGCTGATCGCGAGCAGCTCCGCGGCGT